>NZ_JBQTIN010000128.1:0-19441 GCF_052388015.1 Sphingosinicella sp. | reverse complement strand
CGCACAACCATCACAATGACGGGATCACCGCCGTCCATGTGAAGACCAGCGGCCTCGACGAGCAGGCGATGCTGATCGAGGCCGATCCGGACGTCTATTATCGCCCGCCCTATCTCGGCCCATCCGGCTGGGTCGGCATCCGCCTCGATCTGGACGAGGTGGATTGGGACCGGGTGGCGGACCGGATCGCGTACAGCTGGGAGCTGGTCGCGCCGGCGCGACTGCTGGAGATGGGCGGGCGGTAAATCCTCGTCATTGCGATCCCGGCGAAAGCCGGGAGAAGCAATCCAGCCTGGATTGCCGCGTCGCTGCGCTCCTCGCAATGACGGCTTTGGCTATCCGACGACCTCCAGCGCCCGTTCGCGCAGCCGCTCGACCGCCGCCGCATGAATGCCGGGCGTCGCCACCAGCACCCCGAACGCCTCGCCGCTGGCGCTGTTGAAGGCGAGCGGCTGGCCGAGCGCGCCGGTCACCGTCGCCCCGGCCTCCTCCGCGATCAAGGCGGCGGCGGCGATGTCCCATTCGAAGCCCCAGCGCAACGTCGCGAGCAGGTCCGCCTCCCCCGCCGCGACCATCGCGATGCGCAGCGCGATCGAATTGGGCTTGGCGACCATGACGAGGTCGTCGTCGACCTTGGGCAGATTGTCGGCCGGCACCCGCGCGCCGGCCAGCTCCGTTCGACGGCTGACACGGATGGGAGCGCCATTGCGTGTCGCGCCCTTGCCGCCTTGCGCTGCCCAGAGCTCGCCTCGCTCCGGCGCGGCCAGCACGCCGAGCACCGGCACCCGATCCTCGACCAGCGCCACCGAAACGCACCAGCCCGACCGCTTGCGCAGAAAATCGCGGGTGCCGTCGATCGGATCGACCACCCAGAGGCGGCGCCGCTCGATCCGGTCGGAATCGTCGAGCGTCTCCTCCGACAGCCAGCCGGCCTCCGGGTCGAGCGCCATCAGCCGCTCGCGCAGGAAGGAGTCGAGCTCGAGGTCGACGTCGCACACCGGATGGCCGGGCACCTTCTCCCAGGTCCTGTAATCCGTGCCGCACCGGCTCGCCGCGATCCGGCTGGCCTCCTGCGCAACACGGATGACAGCCTCAAGCACCGGCCACCGTCATGCCGTCGATCCGCAGCGTCGGCGCGTTGACCGTACGGCGGAATTCGAGATCATTGGCGGCGGCGAGGTTCCGGTACATGTCGATCAGATTGCCGGCGATCGTGATCTCCGCCACCGGTCCGGCCACCGCGCCATTCTCGATCAGGAAGCCGGACGCGCCGCGGCTGTAATCGCCCGTGACCGGGTTCAGGCCCTGGCCGATCAGCTCGGTGACATAGACGCCGCGCTTCACGTCCGCCATCAGTTCGGCAGGCGTCGCCGCGCCCGGCTCCAGATGGACATTGGTCGCGCCGACGCCCGGCGCGCCGCCGGCGCCGCGCGTGGCATGGCCGGTCACGGCCAGCCCCAATTGATGCGCCGAGGCCGCGTTGAGCAGCCAGCCGGTGAGCCGGCCGCGATCCACCAGCGCCCGGTGTGTGGTGGATACACCCTCGCCATCGAACGGCTTGGACTTGAGGCCGCGCCGGCGGTGAGGATCGTCGACGATCGTGATCGCTTCCGGAAAAACCGGCTCGTCCTCGCGGCCGAGCAGGAAGCTCGACTTGCGCGCGATCCCCGGCCCGCTCATCGCCGCCAGCAGGTGCCCGATTAGGCCTCCCGCGATGCGGGGATCGAACAGGACGGGCATCGTGCCGCTGGCGAGCTTGCCGGGATTGAGCCGGTCGACGGCGCGCGCCGCCGCCAGCGCGCCGATCGCCTGCGGCGCATCGAGGTCGGCGAAATGGCGGACGCTGTGGCTGGCATGGTCGCGCTGCATGTCGCCGCCCTCGCCCGCGATCACGCTCGCCCAGCCGCTATAGCCGCTGGCCGTATAACCGTGCGCGAAGCCGGCGCTGGTCGCGAGCGCGATCACGGTGCGCCCGGTGCTGATCCCCGCGCCTTCGCTGTTGGTGACTTGAGAATGCGCGCGCGCCGCGTCCTCGGTCTCCAGCGCCCGCGCCTTCAGCCCCACCGGATCCGGATCGGCGCCGTCATCGGCCTCCAGGTCGGGGGCCTCGCCACACCACAGCCGATCCTTCGGGGCCAGGACCGAATGCGGGTCCTCCGGCGCCTCGCGCGCCATTGCGACGGCGCGCTCGACCAGGGCCGCGAGCGCATCCGTCGAGAGGTCGGACGAGGACACGCTCGCCGTCCGTTGACCGACGAAGACGCGAAGACCGATCTCCTCGCCCTCGGCGCGCATCACATCCTCGAGGTCGCCGAGCCGGACCTGAACCGCGGTCGAAGCGTCGCCGGCATAAAGCGCATCGGCCGCATCGGCGCCGGCCTTCAGGGCGGAATCGATCAGGGCGGCGGCGCGCGCCTCGGCGTCACGGACGTCAAGCATCGGGGCGGGATAGTGACGACGCGTCCAAAAGCAAGCGTCAGGCGGTGCCGACCACGAGGCATGCGAGGAACATGACGAAGCCGGCGAACCGATTGGAGCGGAACTTGACGAGCGCATCGGCGCCGTCGTCCGGTTTCAACGCAGCGACCTGCCAGAGGAGGTGGAGCGCGACCGGCGCGAGGGCGAGCAGCGCGAACCACTCCACCCGCACCTGCCGAAACGCCAGCGCCCAGAGCAGCAAGGCGAGCGCGTAGCAGATCGCGACGCCGGTCCGCGCGTGCCGCCCGAGCGCGCGGGCCGAGGATTTGACGCCGACCAGCGCGTCATCCTCCCGGTCCTGCAGCGCGTAGATCGTGTCGTACCCGATCACCCAGAAGATCGACCCGGCATAGAGCAGCAGCGCCGGCATCTCGATCCGCCCGGTCACGGCGGGCCAGCCGACCAGGACCGCCCAGGAGAAGACCAGCCCGAGCCAGGCCTGCGGCCACCAGGTGATCCGCTTCATGAAAGGATAAGCCGCGACCAGCGCGAGGCTGGCCAGCGCCACGATCTGGGCGGTCCGCTCGAGCTGGAGCAGGACGACGAGCCCGATCAGGCTCATCGCGACGAGCAGCGCCCAGGCCGCGCGAAGCGACACGCGGCCGCTGGCGAGCGGGCGCAGGCGGGTGCGCTCCACCTGCCGGTCGAGGTCGCTGTCGACGATGTCGTTATAGACGCAGCCGGCGCTGCGCATCGCCCAGGCGCCGAGCGCCAGCCAGGCGATCAAGGCCCAGCCGCCGGAGTTGGCCAGACCGCCGCCCAGGCCGGCCAGCCCCACGCTCCACGCCCCGGGCCAGAACAGCAGCCACGCCCCGATCGGCCGGTCGAGCCGGATCAGCGAGGCGAAAGGCCGAACCGGCGCCGGCAGCGCGCCGATCAGGCCGCGCCGCTCGCTGTCGGGAACGATATCCGTGGGAGGAGAAGGGCTGCGCGGCACCGGGCTCAACTGCCCCGCGCCGCGCCTGATGTCGAGCCGCTGCCTACTGTCCCCGCAGCCGGGCGATCTCGCGGTCGAGCTGGGCGGTGATGCGAGCCCGCGTCTCGGCGCTCAGCTCATCGTTCTGGGCCAGCCGGTCGCGGGCGCGCTGGAGATGCTCGGCGCGCTGGGCCGGCGTCGCATTGCCGCGGCTGCACAGCATGATCCGGGTGCGCTGGCCGTCCGTCCCTTCCTCGAGATCGGTGCGCTCGCCCTCGCCGCAGCTCGGCTCGACCATCTCGCCGTTCGGCCCGCGACGGATCACGACGCCGTGCTCGCGATGCTCGCCATGGCCGGCGTGCCCGCTCTGGGCGCCGTCGCGATGGCGATCCATGATGATGATCCGCTCGCGATGCTCCTGCTTGCCGCTCTCGGGATGCGGGTGGGCGACGCCGGCGCTGCCGAGCAATGCGCCGCCTGCAACCAGAATTGTGACCGCGGCGATCCCGCCGAGGCTCCTCAGCGCGCTCCTGCGATGGGTTTTGAGCATTTTCAGCCTCCTCTTGAGTTGATCGACGCGGTTGAGGGGGGCGGCGGTGACCAGCCCGGCCGGGCTGACCGATTTGAGCAGCGCCTCCGCATAGTCGCAGCGGGATTCGGGAGAGCGTGCCGCGGTCACGGCGGCATCGCAGGCGAGCTCCTGGTCGGCGCGGAAGGCGCGGAAGGCGAGCCACGCGATAGGATTGAACCAGTTGAGCGCGAGCAGGCCGAGCGCGAGATGGTTCCACCAGATATCGCCGCGACGGTGATGGACCGCCTCATGATCGAGCGCGAGCGCGCGCTCGGCGGGACCGTAACGTTGCTCGAAGTCCGCCGGCACGACGATGCGCCGATCGAGCAAGCCGAGCGCGACGGGTCCTTCGACCGCCTCGCTCTCGATCAGCGGCAGCCCGTCATGCGCGCCGATGCTGCGCGACGTCAGCGACAGGCGGGTCAGGAAGGCGCGATAGGCACGCCATTGCCAGATCAGCAAAGTCATGGCGCCGGTCGCCCAAAGGGCGAAGAGGATGCCAGTCCAATCCATTCCCGCCGTGGCCGCGGCCGGGTCGCCGGCATTCAGGTTCACGATGATCGCGGTCGTGGGCCGCAGATCGGCGGCACGTTCGGGCAGCGGCGGCATGACGAGGCGCAGCCCCGGCGCCAGCCACAGGGCATAAGCCGCGCCGGCGCCCAGCCAGCGCGCGACCGGCAGCCGGATCGCGAGCACGACGAGCATCAGCACGCTCGCCCAGATCATGTTCTGCGTCAGCCAGGCGGTCACGGCTTGAGCGCCTTCAGCAGCGCCTCGATCTCGGCGACATCCTCGTCGGTGAGATCGTCGCGTTCGGCGAGATGGGCGACGAGCGGCGACACCCGGCCGCCGAACAGCCGGTCGAGCAACCGGCGCGATTCGCCCGCGACATAATCCTCGCGCGCCACCGCCGGCCGATAGAGATAGGACCGCCCCCGTTCTTCGTGGGTCAGCGCGCCCTTGGCGAGCAGCCGGGCGAGCAAGGTCTTGACGGTGCGGATGCTCCAGCGGGCGGGCGCCCGTTCGGCGACCTCGGCGGCGGTGAGCGGCGAATCGCGCCACAGCACCTCCATGATCTCATGCTCCGCCCCGGATATGCGCTCGGCCATCTGGTCCCCGCCCTTTGGACTACAGATGTAGTCCGATGGGTGAACGCCGGCTGAACCATGGGTGTCGGGGAATTTTACAAATCCGGATCGCTCAACCCCGCGTTAACCAATAAAAAGCCCGGATTTCCGGGCCTTTGCCTATCTGGCACCGGGCCTGCACAACATTGCGCGTCCACACGGTTCCCTTCCAATGGGGCGGGCTAGACGCTTCTTTCCGGTCGCGCGGCCCGCCCTATTTCTTTTCAGCGATGCCGCGCAGAGCAACCGCCGTCGCCTCGTCGGCCGGGAAGAAGGATTCGATCGCGATCTCCGAAAGCGTGACCTCGACCGGCGTGCCGAACATCGTGGTTGTCGAGAAAAATGACAGGGGACCGGCCTGGGTCGCCACCTCGAACGGAACCACGAAGCCGCCTGTCTCCTCAGGCCGCTGCTTCGGCGCCGGCGCAGGATAGGTTCTCAATTCCTCGCGCAGGGCCTCGAGCACCGGATCGGCGCTCGCCGCGACCTGCTGCGCCAGCCGCTCGAGCAGATGCCGCTTCCATTCGCCAAGATTGACGATACGCGGCGCGAGGCCATCGGGGTGGAGGCTAAGCCGCAGCACGTTGGCCGGCGGGGCGAGCAGATCGGACGCAACGCCGTCGAGCAACAACGGCACCATCTGGTTGTGCGCGACCAAATTCCAGTGCCGGTCCACCGCCAGCGCCGGATAGGGCATGTGGCCGTCGAGGATGCGCTGCACCGCCTCCCGCGCCGGCGCGAGCGCCGGATCGTCGAGCCCCCGCTCGCGATAGGCCGGAGCAAAACCAGCCGAGAGCAACAGCGCGTTGCGGCCGCGCAGCGGCAATTCCAGCGTCTCGGCGAGCCGCATCACCATCTCACGCGACGGGCGCGAGCGGCCGGTCTCGACGAAACTCAGATGACGGGCTGAAATCTCGGCCTCCATGGCGAGGTCGAGCTGGCTCATATGGCGCTGCTGGCGCCAGAGCCGAAGCTGGTCCCCGAACGAGGCCTGATGATCGATGGCAATGGTCATGCACACCCTCCTGCCCGCTGTCGTCCCGCCCGGCCATTACCCGGGAGGTAATCGACCGCCTTACCGGCTAGGGAGCATGATCGCCGCATCCGGGGCAAGCCCGCCCCATCCAAAGGAGGAAAAGATGCGGATGACCAATTTCCTGAAGCGGGTGCTTCTTCTCGACGCGGCGAGCTGCCTCGGCATGGGCGCCGGCCTGATCGCCGGCGCTGCCGCGCTCGCCGGCCCGCTCGGCCTCCCGGCGGCTTTGCTGAGCGGCGCGGGGCTCTCGCTGGTGCCGATCGGCCTGTTCATGGGCTTCGTCGCGACCCGCGCCGCGCCGCCGGCGATCCTGGTCTGGCTGATCATCCTCGGCAATGCCGGCTGGGTCGCGCAGAGCCTCGCGCTGATCGCGATCACGGCAACGATCAGCGCGTTGGGGACCGCGTTCGTCGTCGGCCAGGCGGCGTTCGTGACGGCGATCGCGGCGCTCGAATATGCCGGCCTGCGCCGCGCCGCCGCGGCGACGGCCTAGGACGCCTTGGCGATCTCGTGGTCGGCGAGCAGCTGCTGCAGCTCGCCGGCCTCGAACATCTCCATCATGATGTCCGATCCGCCGACGAATTCGCCCTTCACGTAAAGCTGCGGCACGGTCGGCCAGTCCGAATAATCCTTGATGCCCTGCCGGATCTCGGGATCCTGGAGCACATCGACCGTCTGGAATGGCGCGCCGAGATGATCGAGGATCGCGACCGCCCGGCTGGAAAAGCCGCATTGCGGGAACAAGGCGGTGCCCTTCATGAACAGGACGATGTCGTTGCTCTTCACGAGCGCGTCGATGCGGGTGCGGGCGTCGGTCATCTCAACTTCCTTCAATCGGGCGCGCCGGTCTTGAGCTTGAGCGCGTGGAGCTCGTTCCCCATCCGGCCGCCGAGCGCATCATAGACCAGCTTGTGCTGCTTCACGAGCGGCAGGCCGCGAAAGCTCTCCGCCATCACCCGCGCCTCATAATGGTCGCCGTCGCCGGCCAGATCGATGATCTCGATCCGGGCGTCCGGAATCCCGGAGCGGATCAGGGCCTCGATCTCGCTGGCCGCCATCGGCATGGCTTCAACCGTGCTCGATGAAGTGGCGGCGGGCGTCGGTCGCTTTGTGCGCGATCTGGGCACGCACCTCATCCTCGTCGACCGCGACGCCCGCCTTTTCGAGATCGGCGACCAGCTTGCGCACGATGTCCTCGTCGCCCGCTTCCTGGAAATCCGCGCGGATGACCTCGCGCGCATAGGCGTCGCTCTCTTCCTCGGAGAGACCCATCTTCTTCGCCGCCCATTGGCCGAGCAGCCGGTTGCGCCGCGACGTGACCTTGAAATGCATCTCCTGATCGCGCGCATATTTGGTCTCGAAGGCGCGCTCGCGGTCGTCGAACTGGGTCATCCAAAATCCTCGGGGCTGTGGTTCGGGTTCAGATAGGCGGCGCGATGACGCGGCGCAACACGCCGCCCCTAGTCTATCGTCACCACGAGCTTCCCGACCGCCTGCCGCGCCGCCATGTAGGCAATCGCGTCGGCGCCCTGCTCCAGCGGCCAGGTGCGGCTGACCTTCGGCGCGATTCGGCCCTCGTCCCAGAGCCGGAACAGGGTCTGGATATGGGCGGCGTTGGCCCTGGGGTCGCGCGCGGCGAAGGCACCCCAGAAGACGCCGCGTACGTCGCAGCTCTTCAGCAGGGTGAGGTTGAGCGGCAGCTTCGGGATGCCGGCCGGAAAGCCGATCACCAGCAGGCGGCCCTCCCAGGCGAGCGCGCGAACCGCCGCCTCGGTATAGTCGCCGCCGACCGGATCGTAGACGAGGTCGGCGCCACCCGGCCCGACCGCGTCCTTGAACTGCTGCGACAACGCCTTGGCGCCGTCCTTGTCGAACGGGCCGCGCGGATAGACGATCGCAGCATCCGCCCCCGCCGCGCGCGCCGCCTCGGCCTTCTCCTCCGACGAAGCAGCGGCGATCACCCGCGCGCCATAGGCCTTGCCGAGCTCGACCGCCGCCAGGCCGACGCCGCCCGCCGCGCCGAGCACGAGCAAGGTTTCGCCCTGTTTCAGCTTGCCGCGATCGAGCAACGCGTGAATCGTCGTCGCATAGGTCAGGATCAGCGCCGTTCCGTCGGCGAAGCTCCGCCCCTCGGGCAGTCGCAGTGCCGTCGCCGCGCCAACGAGCACCTTCTCCGCCATGCCGCCATGGCCGAGCATCGCGATCACCCGGTCGCCCGGCGCCCAGCCGGAGACGCCCTCGCCCACCGCCTCGACCACACCGGCGATCTCCCCGCCTGGCGCGAACGGCCGCGGCGGCTTGAACTGATATTTGTCCTCGATGATCAGGACGTCGGGATAGTTGATCGCGCAGGCCTTCACCGCGACCAGCAACTGGCCCGATCCCGCCACCGGATCGGGCAGATCGGTGAGCTTCAGCGTCTCCGGGCCGCCCGGCGCTTCGGAAAGCAGCGCCCTCATTGCGCCGACTGCGGGAAGGCGGGCAGAAGGCGGATGTCATCGAGCTCGTGCTGGATGACGATCCGCGCTCTCAGGTTGCGGGCGATCTCCTGGAAGCGCGCCATCGAGGCGAGCGTGTCGGCGCGATCGGTGTTGAAGATCGGCAGACCGCCGCGGCGCATATTCTCAGTGAAATGATAGAGGTCGCCGGTCAGCAACACGGATCCGGTACGCGGCAGCCGGACGAGCAGGGCGCGGTGCCCCGGCGTATGGCCGGGCATATTGAGGATGACGACGCTACCGTCGCCGAACACGTCATGATCGCCGCGCAGCGGCTGGGCGCGCGACTGTCCCTCCGTCCACGGCCCGAACCGCGCCGCCGTCTGCGGGCGACCGCGGATCGCCTCCCAATCCGCCGCCCCGACGAGCAAGGTCGCGCCGGGGAAATCGGCCGCCTGGCCGATATGGTCGTCATGATAATGGCTGATTCCGACGAAGGTGACCAGGGCCGGCTGGACTCCGATCCTTGCCAGCTGGTCGCGGATGCGCTCGCGCAGCGACATCCGAAAAGCCCCCTCGCCGCCCCCGTTTGTCCCTGCCAGCTCGCCGGCGAGGCCGGTGTCCCAGAGGAGATAGCGGTCGCCGTTGCGGATCAGGTAGCAGCTGTCGGTCAGCGTCATCTGCCGGCCGACATAGGCATAGGTGTCGGAAAAGAGGTTGAGGTCGGTGACCCGGATCTCGCCGCAATCGAGCCGCCACATCTCCAGCCCGGGACGGGCCGGCTGCGCCGCCTCCGGCGCCGCGACGGCGAGGCATCCGAGCGCGAATCCGAGAAACCGCTTCAGCATCGTTCGATCTCCCTGTTCTCCTTCGGCGAGACATAAGAGGGGTCGTGGGCGAAGGGCAATGGCGCGTCCGCTTCGAGGGCCCGAAGCACGGCGGCGAAGTCGGTCCGGCAGCGAAAGCCCATCAGCCGCTCCGCCCTGGAAGGATCGTAGATACGGTCGATATGGCCTGGCAACCGCCAGCCGCGCCGCGCGTAGAGTTCCACCGCTGTCGGGAAATGCCGAGCGACAACCGACGGCGAATCATGAAGCAACGCTTCGGCCTCGGACGGATCGAAGGGCGGCGGCGCGGAGAGGATGAAGGTTTCGCCGCCGATCGACGGCGCCTTCTCCAGCGCGACGAGATGCGCTTCGGCCGCATCTTCGACGGTGAGGCGGCGGCCCAGGAACTCATTCGCCTTGATGTTCTCGCCGGAGAGGTCGCGGTGCGTATCGTCCTCCTCGGGGAAGAAGCGCCCGGTGCGCAGACTCACTGTCGCCAGCCCGTGCTCACGATGGAACAGGGCGCAGAGCTGCTCGGCCGCTCGCTTGGTGACGCCGTAGATGTTGCGCGGTTCCAGCGGCCCGAACGTCTCGTCGAGCCAGGCCGCGCGCGTCGCGCCGCCCGTTTTGCCGGCGCGAATCGCTTCGGAGATCATCAGCGACGTGGTCGAGGTGAAGATGAAGCGGTCATGCCGAGCCGCGACCGCCGCCTCGAGCAAGTTGAGCGTGCCGGTCACATTGACATCGACGAACGCCTGCTTCGGGTAGCGGGCGATGTCCGGCTTGTGCAGCGCCCCGGTATGGATCACCGCCTCGACGCCATGCTCGGCGAAGGCGCGCTGGACCAGGGCGCGATCGGCGACGGAGCCGACCAGATCGGTGTCGGCGCCCGGCGCGACGTCCAGCCCCACCACGACATGCGCCGCCGCACGCAGCCGCGGCGCGAGGAACCGGCCGAGCCAGCCGGATGAGCCGGTCAAGAGGACGCGCATCAGGTTGCGGCGGCGATCGGGGACGCGGGCGCCTCGGCCGGGTCGTCGGTATCGGCCCAGTCGGTGCGGCGGCGGAGCCAGGGATTGAAGAACAGGATCGGCAGCTTCAGGAAGATCAGCTCGGAATGGATGAGGCCGTCGATCGCCCGTTCCCACCATTTCGCCTCGCGCCGGCCCCGCATCCTCAACCACTCGTCATAGGGCGCCCAGTGGCTCGGCTCGTCCTGCTCGATGATCCGGAAGATGCGCATCAAGACCTTGTCGCGCCGCACGATCGGATGGTTGAGCATGATATCGACCTGCTGCATGCCGCGCCGCTCGGTCAAGGAGATCACCCGGCAGAGCCGCTCGAACAGACGATCGTCTTCCATCATCCTGTCGGTGTCGAGCGCGTCGATCCGGCGGCGGAACATGATCTCGACGAAGCGGTCGATATGGCCGCAGGTCCGGTCGATCGCGAGCGGCATCTTGCCCTGCAGTTCGAACCAGCGCTTGAACATCGCATAATGCTTGCGCTCGTCGGCGCGATGCTTCTCGACCGCCGCGATGAACGCGGCGTCGTCGGGCGCATGCCGCCGCGCCGCCTCCAGGATGCGGTCGATGCTCGTATAGCCCCGGTGCTCGTTATAGATGTAGATCGAGCCGAGCAGGTCGAGATAGCGGCGGCGGAACGCGGCGATCATCCGGCCAGAATCCGCCTGCTTGCGCGTCAGGTCAAGGGACGGGGCCGCTTTCAGCTTTCGTCGCGCACCGGTCGCTTGATCATGTCGGCCGTCCGCCTTGAGTGGTCAAATAACAAGCACATTGTTCAAGAAGCGGCATGAGCCTATTCTGAAGTAATCGGCAGGGGCGCAAGTGTCCCCATCCTGCAAGACAAGTCCCTTAGAGCGGCTATTGGGAGGGAGCATGAGATGGTGGCTATTCCCGACTATCGACCGGTCGTCCGTGCAACGAAGGGCGATTATTCAGCGACCGCTCTCGTCGGCACGCATTCGGTGTCGGTCGCATGGAACTGCAGGGACGGAAGGCAGAACGGCCTGCGCGGCTTCACGGTTCGCAAGACCGAATATAACGCAAGCACCGGCGATCTGGTCGCGACCAATTGGCTTCGCGGCGAAAAGAGATTCCGCAACGATATCGCGGACGGGGTCGAGATCTCGTCCGCGCGCGCGCCGTTCCAGCGCTTCCGGTGGAGCGACTATACGCTGAAAGCCAACCAGGCCTATCGGTTCGAGGTCTTTCCGGTTCGCGGCAGCTTCCCCGCGCTGACCATGGACGAACCGCCGGTCGGCCTGATGCTACGCCCCAGTCAGGACATCGTCGATGGCGTCGGGATTCACGTCAATCGAGGCGTGACGTCCGCCTTCGCCTATCTGGACCGGTTCAAGTTGCAGCATCCGTCGGACGTCGCTGACGGCTCCGCCTATCGCTGGCTGTCGCGCGGCCTGAAGGAAGCGCTGCTCGGCTTCATCGCGGCGGCGAAGCTGGGCGAAGCTCTGCATGTGTGCATTTACGAGTTCTTCGAAGAGGAAATTGCCGAAGCGCTTCGCGCGGCGAGAGGCCGGGGCGTTGTTGTCGACATCGTCTATCACGCGAAGGCCGGCGATCACGCCACGACCGAAAGCGAGCATTTGCTGCACGCCAAGGGCCTGGACCAGGTCGCGACGGCGCGGCGCAAGGTCGGGAATATCAGCCACAACAAGTTCATCGTCCACCTGGTCGGGGGGCAGCCGGTACGCCTGTTCACCGGCACGGCCAATTTTTCCCAGAACGCGTTCTACTTCCAGACCAATGCGGCGGTGACGCTGGAGGATCCGGTCGTCGCCGCCACTTATGAAGACTATTTCCGGGTTCTGAAGGACGATCCCGCGCGCACCGGGCCGGCGAGCAATGTCCACGAAATCCGCAATCGCGTTCGCGCCATCCTGGAGCGGATCAACATCGTCAGCCCGCGCCGGTTCGAAAGCACCTATTTCTCGCCGCTGCGCAAACTGGACATCGTCGACAAGGCGATCGACATGATCGGGCGGGCGCGATCATGTGTGTTCGTCAGTTCACCCTTCGGCCTCGATGGCCGCATCGTCGAGGCGCTGGGACGCAACAGCGAAGACATCCTGGAATATGGCCTGGCCAACACCACGGCGCGCAAGAAGATCGAGTCGCTCAACCGGAAGAACACGCGCTTCTTCACGCCCTCCCGGCTCGAAACCTACCTGGGCCGGGCCTGGGATTCCAAGGCGTTCGGCGCTCACAAAATCCACACCAAGCTGATCGCCATCGACCCGTGGAGCGACAGCCCCCAGCTGCTGTTCGGCTCAGCCAATTTCAGCGAGGATTCCTGCACGAACAATGACGAGAACGCGTTCCTGTCCAACGATCCGCGTATGAACGCGGTGATGGTCACCGAATTCCTGCGCATGTTCGATCACTACAAGTCGCGCGCCTTCATCAACCAGATCCGGTCCACCGGGCTCAGCGACGACGAGTTCCTGAAAGAGGACGACAGCTGGTCGCGAACGTCTTTCAACCCCGCCTCGAACAGCCACAAGTTCCGCGATCGCGTGGCGTTCATGGGCGGCTGACCGGGCCGCTAGGCCTCGTAGCGGGCCGTCGTCTTCGCCGCGACCTCGTCCGCCGTCACGTCCGGCGCCAGCTCGACCAGCCGGAACGGGCTCGCATGATCGGGCCGCTGGAAGACGGCGAGATCGGTGACGATCATGTCGACGACGTTCTTGCCGGTCAGCGGCAACGTGCATTCGGGAATGAACTTGGGATCGCCGTTCTTGGAGACATGCTCCATCACGACGATGATCTTCTTCACGCCGGCGACCAGGTCCATGGCGCCGCCCATGCCCTTGATCATCTTGCCGGGGATCATCCAGTTGGCGATGTCGCCATTCTCCGCGACCTCCATCGCGCCGAGCACGGTCAGATCGATATGGCCGCCGCGGATCATCGCGAAGCTGTCGGACGAGGAGAAATAGCTCGACGACGGCAGCTCGCTGATCGTCTGCTTGCCGGCGTTGATCAGGTCCGGATCGACCTCGTCCTCATAAGGGAACGGCCCGATGCCGAGCATCCCGTTCTCGCTCTGCAGCGTGACTGTCATCCCCGCCGGGATGTTGTTCGCCACCAGCGTCGGGATGCCGATGCCGAGATTGACATAATAGCCGTCGCGCAGCTCCCCGGCGGCGCGGGCGGCCATCTGGTTACGATCCCAGGGCATGCGATGCTTTCCTTTGTGAGAGATGCGGCCAGGCGCGCCAGGTGCCGAGCGCATAGGCGGCGCCGTAGATGAGGACGATGAGCGATGACCAGATATCGAACGGGCGCGGTGCGGATTGGAGCAGCACCGGAATCAGCAGGATGCCGCGCAGCAGATAAATGGCGCTGATCGCCACCAAAGCGGTGCGCATCAGCGGCAGACGACGGATCAGGCCCGCGCCGGCAAAGGCGTAGGCGGCCCAGATCGCGAGAATCGCCGCAATGCCGAGCGTGATCAGCGCCGGCGTCCATTCGCCTCGCTCGGCCATACGGGCCATGCCTTCGCCCGCGCCGAAGAAGCGGTACCAGTCCGACCCGCCGACGATCACGCCGAGATGCAGCAGCGACGCCACGAGGCTCAGCCAGCCGCCGGCAATGAGCCACAGATTACGCGGCATTACGCCGCTTCCCTCGCGCGCGTCGTACGGAACTCGATCTTCTTGTCATAGGGTGCGCCGACGATCATCCGCTTCACATAGATGCTGGGCAGATGGATCGCGTCCGGATCGATGCTGCCGACCGGCACGATCTCCTCCACCTCGGCGACGCAGACCTTGCCCGCGGTCGCCATCGGCTGGTTGAAGTTGCGCGCTGTCTTGCGGAACTGGAGGTTGCCGCTCTCGTCGGCGCGCCAGCCCTTGATGATTGACAAATCGGCGCGGATGCCGCGCTCGAGAATATAATCCTCGCCGTCGAAAGTCTTCACGTCCTTGCCCTCGGCGACGAGCGTGCCCACCCCGGTCTTCGTGTAGAATCCGGGAATGCCCGCGCCGCCCGCCCGGCAGCGCTCGGCGAGCGTCCCTTGCGGGCAGAACTCCACCTCCAGCTCGCCGCTCAGATATTGCCGCTCGAACTCCTTGTTCTCGCCGACATAGGAGGAGATCATCTTCTTCACCTGGCGGCTGCGGAGCAGCTTGCCGAGCCCCTCATTGTCGATCCCGGCATTGTTGGAGGCGATGGTGAGGTGCTTGACCCCGGAGGCCTGGATCGCATCGATCAGCCGCTCCGGGATGCCGCACAGGCCGAAGCCGCCCGCGCAGATCGTCATGCCGTCGAACAGCAGCCCGTCCAGCGCCGCCGCGGCATCGGGATAGATTTTCTGCATCAAGCGCTCCCCTGGGTCGGGAGCGCGATAGGCAAGCGCCACGAGCCGGGTCAAGGCCGTAAGCCTCCCCTCCCGCTTGCGGGAGGGGAATGAGGGGTGGGCGCGCTGAGTCTGATCAGGCCCACCCCCGGCCCCTCCCGCAAGCGGGAGGGGAGAATGATCAGCCCTTCAGCTTGGCGAGCACGCCCTGGAGCTGCATCGCGTTCGACATGTCGCCCTCGACCTGCAGCTTGCCCTGCATGAAGGCGGTCATGCCATCGAGCTTGCCCTCGGTCATGTCCTGCCAGTCGGACCAGGCGACCTTGATCGTGGTGTCGGCGTCGCCATTGTCCTCGGTGACGGCATTGCCGACCCCGTCGAGCATCACCGCGCCCTCGGCGCCGAAGTCCAGCTTCACCTTCTTGCCGGGCAGCCAGGCCTGCGCCTCGCCCATCTTCGCGGCCAGTTCGCTCTTGGTCATCGGTAAAGCCTCCCGTGAAATGCCTCGCCAGCCTAGCCGCGTCAGGTTCAAGGTCAAGGACCGACATTCTTGTCAGTAAGCGATGTGCTTTACGGGCTGAATGAACCGTATTGGCGAAATCGCTTTCCTACATCATACCGGATGTGTTCTATACTGCCGGATGACCCAGCATGACGATCGAGCCGGCGCGCCGGTGTCTCCCGCCTTCGATCCCGTTCCCCTCCGTTACCGCCATGACGGCTGGACGCCCGAGCGGCAGGTCCTGTTCATTCGGGCGCTTGCCGAAAGCGGCTGCGTCCGCGACGCGTGCCGCAGCGTCGGCATGTCGCCGGAAAGCGCTTATGCGCTCGCCCGCCGCGAGGATGCCCAGAGCTTCCGGGTCGCCTGGGAGCTCGCCCTGGACAATGCCGTTCGCCGCATCGCCGACGAGGCGATCAGCCGGTGCATCAACGGCGTTCCGGTGCCGCATTTCTACAAGGGCGAGCAGGTCGGCGAGCATCGCCGCTACGATGACCGGCTGGCGATGTTCCTGCTGCGCTACCGCAACCCGCACCGCTATGGCCGCCATCTGGACCGGCTGGAGCCTCAGGGATTTGCGGAAACGCAGGCGCAGAATCTCGGGCACGCGCTCGAATGGGTGCTCCGCGACGCGGTTCGGGAGGGGGCTGGCCTGCCACGCTTCGTGGTCGACAAGATTCCCGAAAGCGATGACGACGCCGAGGAGTTCGTGCGGCTGCATCGGGCGGCGCGCGAGGACCGGCGCGCCGCCGCCAGGAGCCGCGCGGGGGCCGACTTGCCTCCCGACGTAGCGTCAGGTTCGTCAGGTTCCGGCTCCACCTTCCCTTCCGGCGAGGAACATGATTAGGGCGCGCCATGGACGCCGCAGAGGTCATTCACGAGAAGTTCGTCGCCAAGCTGAGGGGCGGCAACTTGCCCCGCCGGATCGTCGCGATGCAGCCGGACGCGGTCGGGCTGGGCCGCGAGGCGATCGTCGAGCTGTTCTACAGCCAGGTGACGAGCCGGCAGATGGACCGGCTCTCCCGCAAGCTGCAGGCGCGGGGCGAGGGCTTCTACACGATCGGCAGCTCGGGCCATGAGAACAACGCCGCGGTCGCCGAGGCTTTCCGGCTCGATGACATGGCCTTCCTCCACTACCGCTCCAACGCCTTCCAGCTCCACCGCGCCAAGAAGCTACCCGGCCAGACGCCGAGCTGGGACATGCTGCTGAGCTTCGCCGCCTCGGCCGAGGACCCGATCTCCGGCGGCCGCCACAAGGTGATCGGCTCGAGGCCGCTCCACATCCCGCCCCAGACCAGCACGATCGCCTCCCATCTGCCCAAGGCGGTCGGCGCGGCGTTCAGCATCGGCATCGCCAAATTGCTGAAGCTGGAGGACACGCCGCTGCCCGCCGACTCCATCGTCCTGTGCAGCTTCGGCGACGCTTCGGCCAATCATTCAACCGCGCAGGGCGCGTTCAACACCGCGGGCTGGGCCGCTTATCAGGGCACGGCGATGCCGCTTGTCTTCCTCTGCGAGGACAATGGCATCGGCATCTCGACCCGCACCCCGCGCGGCTGGATCGAGGCGAGCTTCCAGGACCGGCCGGGACTTCGCTACATGCATTGCAGCGGGCTCGACCTGGTCGACGCCTGGCGCGGTGCGTCGGAAGCGGCGCACTACGCCCGCACCACCCGCAAGCCGGTCTTCCTGCACATGGATACCGTCCGGCTCTACGGCCATGCCGGGTCCGACGTGCAGACCGCTTATATGACCAAGGCTGACGTCGAGGCGGACGAGGAGCGCGATCCGCTGACCTACAGCGCCGCCCTGCTGGTCGAGCAGGGGCTGCTGACCGAGCCACAGATTCTGGAAATCTACGAGGAGACCGAGGCGACCTTGGCGCGGGTGGCGGAAGACGCGATTCTGCGGCCGAAGCTGACCACGAGCAAAGCGGTAATGGACAGCCTGATCCCGCCGAAGCGCCCTGCCCTGCCCGCCAACACGCCCGCGCCCGAGGAGCGCGAGGCGATCTTCGCGCGCGACACGGCGATGATGGACAAGCCGCAGCATATGGCGCGGCTGCTGAGCTGGGCGCTGGCCGACCTGATGCTGGCCCACAAGAACGTGATCGTCGCCGGCGAGGATGTCGGCCCGAAAGGCGGCGTCTACAATGTCACGGCCAAGCTGCACGAGCGCTTCGGCCCGGCCCGGGTGATCAACACCCTGCTCGACGAGCAGAGCATCCTCGGCCTCGGCATCGGCGCCGCGCATAACGGCCTGCTGCCGATCACCGAGATCCAGTTCCTCGCTTATGTCCACAATGCTGAGGACCAGATCAGGGGCGAGGCGGCGACGCTCAGCTTCTTCTCGAACGGCCAATACACCAACCCGATGATCATCCGCATCGCGGGGCTCGGCTATCAAAAGGGCTTCGGCGGGCATTTCCACAATGACAACAGCCTGGCCGTCTTCCGCGACATTCCGGGCGTCGTGCTCGCCGTCCCCAGCAATGGCGGCGACGCGGTGGAGATGCTGCGCGAATGCGCGCGCCTCGCGATCGAGGAGCAGCGCGTGATCGTCTTCCTGGAGCCGATCGCGCTCTACATGACGCGCGACCTGCACGAGGAAGGCGACGCCCTGTGGACCGCGCCCTATGCGGCGCCCGGCAGTATAAAGCCGATCCGCCTCGGCGAGCTCGGCGTGCATGGCGACGGCACGGACCTCGCGATCGTGACCTATGGCAACGGCAATTATCTGTCGCGGCAGGCGGCGAAGCTCCTCGCCGACCGGCATAAGATCGCCTCGCGCGTGATCGACCTGCGCTGGTTGGCGCCGCTCAACGAGGACGGACTGATCGAGGCGACGAAGGGCTGCAAGCGCGTCCTGATCGTCGACGAATGCCGCAAAACCGGGTCGCAGAGCGAGGCCCTGATGGCGCTCTTCACGGAGCGCGCGCCGGACATCCCCACCGCGCGGATCACGGCTGAGGACAGCTTCATCCCTCTCGGCCGCGCCGCGACCGTGACCCTGCCGAGCCGCGATTCGATCGTCGACGCGGCGCTGGAGCTGGTCCGTGGCTGAGCGGCAGACGGCTTTGGTCGTGTGCCCGGGCCGGGGCACGTACGGCAAGGCTGAGCTCGGCTATCTGAAACGGTTGCATAGTGACAAATCGGAGCTGATCGCCAACTTCGACGCGCTCCGCGCCGAGGGCGGCCAGCCGACTTTGTCCGAACTGGACGGCGCCGAACGGTTCAGCCCGGCGCTCCATACGCGCGGCGACATCGCCTCGCCGCTGATCTTCGCCGCCGCTTACGCCGATTTCCTCGCCATCGACCGCGAGCAGTTCGACATTGCCGCGGTCACCGGCAATTCGATGGGCTGGTACACGACACTTGCCTGCGCGGGCGCGGCGAGCGCGGAAAACGGATTCCGGATCGTCGATGCGATGGGCGAGTACAGCCAGTCCGGCGAGCCGGGCGGGCAGGTGCTGCTGACCCTGGTCGACGAGGACTGGAACGAGATCGCCGACTTGCGCGCGCAGATACTGGCGCTACTCGCCACCATCGACGCCCGGCCCGCCCACGCCCTCCACCCCTCGATCGATCTGGGCGGCATGCTCGTCGTCGCCGGCAACGAGGCAGGACTGGAGGCGGTGCTGAAGGAAGCCTCACCCACCCCTGCGCGCGATCCGCTACGGCTGGTCAATCACGGTCCCTTCCACACCCCCCTCATGCAGGGCTCGTCCATCCGTGCGCTGGCGCTGCCGGCCGAATGGCTGCACGCGCCGACGATCCCGATGATCGACGGACGCGGCCATATCTGGCGACCGTTCGTCAGCCCGCGAGAGACGCTCCGCCGCTACACGTTCGGGACCCAGATCCTGGAGCCTTACGATTTCACCCGCGCCATCCAGGTGGCGGTGAAGGAATATGCGCCGAACCGGATCATTCTCTTGGGCCCCGGCGATACGCTCGGCGGCGCCATCGCCCAGGCGCTGATCGCCATTCAGTGGCGCGGGCTCGGCTCGAAGGCCGATTTCCAGGCCATGCAGGCCGCCGATCCCGTCCTCCTCGCCATGGGCCGCGAGGATCAGCGCGCGCTGGCGACGGGCTAGGCCGCAACGAAAAGGACCGCCTCTGGCTGAAGGCGGCCCTTTCCTCGCGGCTTGGGTAGGCTCAGAGCTTGTCGCCGAACAGGCCCTTCACTTCGCCCTTGGCCTTCTGGAAG
>NZ_JBQTIN010000127.1:0-4162 GCF_052388015.1 Sphingosinicella sp. | reverse complement strand
GGGGCGTTGAGGAAAGCGGCGGACGCGAACAGCGCGACGGCGGCGGTGCGAAGGGTCTGGGGGTGCGTTTTCATAACAGCGGGCCAACGAGTTCACGGCCAAAAAGGCACCGCTCATCGTTTGATCTGCGTCGGGCCGGGTCGAGACAGCGACGGGGCGAGGGGTTGTGGATCGGACCGAAGCCGGCCACAAAACCGGGCCACCGGAGCCCGCGATGCTGTTCAAGCGTATCTGCTGCCTCGTTCCGCTGCTGCTGGCCTCGGGCGAACTGCGGGCCGAGACGATCTTCCGCTGCTCCTTCGGCGCGCGCGAGGCGAGCGTAACGCAGGACGGCGAGCGGCTCACCTATCGCTTCGGCCGTCCCGGCCGCCCCGAGCTGACTCTGACCGGCGACGCCGCGAGCGGCACCCTGTTCTACCACCGCACGCTCTACGCGCGCGGCGAGGACCAGACCCTGCGCTTCGCCAATGGCGATACTTCCTATGTGATCTTCAACGGCTGGGCGGCCCCCAACCGCTATTTGGAGGGCGCGCGCGATTTTTCGGGCCTGCTGGTGCTGCGCCGGGGCCGGGTGATCCGCAGGATGCGCTGCCGCGAAGGCGGCGATTTCATCGAGCGCCCTGTCTTCTCCACGCTGCCCCAGGATGCGGAAAACCGGGTGCCGGACGAATAGGCCGTCTCCCCCTTTACATCCCCCCGTCGCGCTCATATATCGCGCGCCTCGCCACAATCCGCCGGAACAGGGTGCGCCTTCGCGCAGCGCGCTCAACGCATTGACGGACTGTGGTTTCACGACGCTGAAGCTGCGATTTCCTGATCCCGGAAATCCGCGGCTTTTTGCGTTTGTGCGCCCCTGATTTTGAACTGAGGCGAGAAAAGCTCCCATGGCGAAGACCAAAGCTCCCGCGATCGACGCGCGGCCTACCGCGGCCAAGCGCATCCGCAAGATTTTCGGCAACATCCACGAAGTCAGCGAGATGCCGAACCTGATCGAGGTTCAGCGCGAAAGCTACGAGCAGTTCCTGCGCTCCGACCCGAAGACGGGTTATGTCTCCGGCCTGGAGAAGACGCTGCGCAGCGTCTTCCCGATTCAGGATTTCGCCGGCGTCGCCCATTTGGACTTCGACCGCTACGAGCTGGAGGAGCCCAAATACGACACCGACGAGTGCCGCCAGCGGGGCATGACCTTCGCCGCGCCGATGCGCGTTACGCTGCGCCTCACCTCCTTCGAGATCGATCCGGACACCGAGACCAAGTCGGTGATCGATATCAAGGAGCAGGACGTCTACATGGGCGACATGCCGCTGATGACGAAGAACGGCACGTTCATCGTCAACGGCACCGAGCGGGTGATCGTCTCCCAGATGCACCGCTCGCCGGGCGTGCTCTTCGACCATGACCGCGGCAAGACCCACGCCTCGGGCAAGTTCCTCTTCGCCGCCCGGGTCATCCCCTATCGCGGCTCGTGGCTCGACTTCGAGTTCGACGCCAAGGACATCGTCAACGTCCGCATCGACCGCAAGCGCAAGCTGCCGGTCACCGCTCTGCTCCACGCGCTGGGGCTGACCAGCGAGGAGATCCTCAACACCTTCTACAACCGCGTGACCTTCGGCCGCGGCAAGGGTGGCTGGCAGATCCCGTTCCAGCCGGAGAATTGGCGCGGCCAGAAGCCGGCCTTCGACATCGTCGACGCCAAGACCGGCGAGGTCGTCTTCCCGGCTGGCCAGAAGATCAGCCCCCGCGCCGCCAACAAGGCGCAGAAGGACGGGCTCAAGAACCTCATCATCCCGACCGAGGAGATTTTCGGCCGCTACAGTGCCTATGACCTGATCAACGAGAAGACCGGCGAGATCTATATCGAGGCCGGCGACGAGGTCAGCCAGGAGAATCTCGAGAAGCTCGACGCGGCCGGCTTCGACCGGATCGAGCTGCTCGACATCGACCATGTCTCGACCGGCGCCTGGATGCGCAACACGCTGAAGGCCGACAAGTCCGAGGACCGCGACGGCGCGCTTTCCGATATCTACCGCGTCATGCGCCCCGGCGAGCCGCCGACCCGCGAGACCGCCGAGGCTTTGTTCGCCGGCCTGTTCTTCGATCCGGAGCGCTACGACCTTTCGGCCGTCGGCCGGGTGAAGCTCAACATGCGCCTCGGCCTCGACGCCGAGGACACGGTGACCACGCTGCGCACCGAGGACATCATCGCGGTCGTCCAGGAGCTGGTGAACCTCAAGGACGGCAAGGGCGAGATCGACGACATCGACAATCTCGGCAACCGCCGCGTCCGCTCGGTCGGCGAGCTGCTGGAAAACCAGTATCGCGTCGGCCTGCTGCGCATGGAGCGCGCGGTGAAGGAGCGGATGAGCTCGGTCGACGTGTCGACCGTGATGCCGAACGACCTGATCAACGCCAAGCCCGCGGTCGCCGCGGTGCGCGAGTTCTTCGGCTCGTCGCAGCTGTCGCAGTTCATGGACCAGACCAACCCGCTGTCGGAAGTCACCCACAAGCGCCGCGTCTCGGCGCTCGGGCCGGGCGGCCTCACCCGCGAGCGCGCGGGATTCGAAGTCCGCGACGTCCATCCCACCCATTATGGCCGCATCTGCCCGATCGAGACGCCGGAAGGCCCGAACATCGGCCTGA
Source organism: Sphingosinicella sp. (assembly GCF_052388015.1). Taxonomy (GTDB): domain Bacteria; phylum Pseudomonadota; class Alphaproteobacteria; order Sphingomonadales; family Sphingomonadaceae; genus Allosphingosinicella. The sequence continues at coordinate 1,522 of NZ_JBQTIN010000127.1, read as the reverse complement.
TCAACTCGCTCGCCTCGTTCAGCCGCGTCAACAAATACGGCTTCATCGAGACGCCGTACCGCAAGGTCGTGAACCATAAGGTGACCAAGGACGTCGTCTATCTCTCGGCGATGGAAGAGGCCAAGCACACGATCGCGCAGGCCAACGCGGAGCTGACCAAGGATAACGGCTTTGCCGAGGAGATCGTCTCCTCGCGCCAGGCCGGCGACTTCCTGATGGCGCCGCGCGACACCATCACGCTGATGGACGTGAGCCCCAAGCAGCTCGTGTCGGTCGCCGCCTCGCTCATTCCGTTCCTCGAGAATGACGACGCCAACCGCGCGCTGATGGGCTCGAACATGCAGCGTCAGGCGGTGCCGCTGGTCCGCGCCGAGGCGCCGCTCGTCGGCACCGGCATGGAGGAGACGGTCGCGCGCGATTCCGGCGCCGCCATCGCCGCCCGCCGCTCCGGCATTGTCGACCAGGTCGACGCGGCCCGCATCGTCGTGCGCGTCACCGACGAGGTCGAGGCCGGCAAGTCGGGCGTCGACATCTATACGCTGATGAAGTTCCAGCGCTCGAACCAGAACACCTGCATCAATCAGCGTCCGCTGGTGAAAAAGGGCGATCTGGTCCGCGCCGGCGACGTCATCGCCGACGGTCCCTCGACCGATCTCGGCGAGCTCGCCTTGGGTCGGAACGTGCTCGTCGCGTTCATGCCGTGGAACGGCTACAATTTCGAGGATTCGATCCTGATCTCCGAGCGGATCGTGAAGGACGACGTCTTCACCTCGATCCACATCGAGGAGTTCGAGGTGATGGCCCGCGACACCAAGCTCGGGCCGGAGGACATCACCCGCGACATCCCCAATGTCGGCGAGGAGGCGCTCCGCAACCTCGACGAGGCGGGCATCGTCTATATCGGCGCCGAGGTCGAGCCGGGCGACATCCTGTGCGGCAAGATCACGCCGAAGGGCGAGAGCCCGATGACTCCGGAGGAGAAGCTGCTCCGCGCCATCTTCGGCGAGAAGGCCTCGGACGTGCGCGACACGTCGCTGCGCCTGCCGCCGGGCGTGTCCGGCACGGTGGTCGAAGTGCGGGTGTTCAACCGCCATGGCATCGACATCGACGACCGCACCCGCGCCATCCAGACCGAGGAGAAGGATCGGCTGCGCAAGGACGCGGAGGACGAGCGCGCCATCCTGAAGCGCTCCTCCTACGCCCGCCTGCGCGAGATGCTGCTCGGCCAGACGGCCACCGCGGCCCCCAAGGGCGCCAAGAAGGGCGCGACGATCGACGCCGAGATGATGGATGCGGTCGAGCCGCACGAATGGTGGAAGTTCGCGGTCAAGGACGACAAGGTCCAGGCCGATCTCGAGGCGGTCCGCGCCCAGTATGACAGCGCGGAAGGCGTCATCAAGGCGAAGCTCGACGACCGGATGGAGAAGATCGAGCGGGGCGACGAGCTGCCGCCGGGCGTGCTCAAGATGGTCAAGGTGTTCGTCGCGGTGAAGCGCAAGCTGCAGCCGGGCGACAAGATGGC
>NZ_JBQTIN010000126.1:0-23578 GCF_052388015.1 Sphingosinicella sp. | reverse complement strand
CATCTCGCGGCGGAGTTTTCGGGCGCGGCGGACAGTCCTTGCCGGTCCCTTCGGCGCGATGTTCCTGAGCATCGGTCTTGCCCCTCCACCGTGCTTCGCACGGTCCCCCTCCCCGAGACAAGCTCGGGGAGGAGCTGGAGCGTCGCATGATCGCCTCCCTCCTCATCGCCAACCGGGGCGAGATCGCCTGCCGGGTGATTCGCACGGCGCGGCGGCTGGGGATCCGCACGGTCGCGGTCTATTCGGATGCGGACGCGAAGGCGCTGCATGTGCGCGAGGCGGACGAGGCGGTGCATATCGGGCCGTCGCCGGCGCGCGAGTCCTATCTGGTCGGCGAGAAGATCATCGCGGCGGCGAAGCAGACGGGCGCGGAGGCGATCCATCCGGGCTATGGCTTCCTGAGCGAGAATGCCGAATTCGCGCAGGCCGTGATGGATGCGGGGCTGGTCTGGGTGGGGCCGAACCCCAAGAGCATCACCGTGATGGGCCTGAAGGACGCGGCGAAGAAACTGATGGCCGAGGCCGGGGTGCCGGTGACGCCCGGCTATCTGGGCGAGGACCAGGACCCGGCGCGGCTGAAGGCCGAGGCGGGCGCGATCGGCTGGCCGGTGCTGATCAAGGCGGTGGCGGGCGGCGGCGGCAAGGGGATGCGGCGGGTGAACGCCGCTGACGAGTTCGAGGAGATGCTGCTTTCGTGCAAGCGGGAAGCCGCCTCCAGCTTCGGCGACGATCGGGTGCTGATCGAGAAATATATCGAGCGGCCGCGCCATATCGAGGTGCAGGTGTTCGGCGACAGCCACGGCAATGTCGTCCATCTGTTCGAGCGCGATTGCTCGCTGCAGCGCCGGCACCAGAAGGTGATCGAGGAAGCGCCGGCGCCGGGGATGGACGAGGCGACGCGCGAGGCCGTCTGCGCGGCGGCGGTGCAGGCGGCGAAGGCCGTGGACTATGTCGGCGCGGGGACGATCGAGTTCATCGCCGATGCGAGCGAGGGGCTTCGGGCGGATCGCATCTGGTTCATGGAGATGAACACCCGGCTCCAGGTCGAGCATCCGGTGACCGAGGAGATCACCGGGGTCGATCTGGTGGAGTGGCAGCTTAGGGTGGCGAGCGGGGAGCGGCTACCGAAGCGGCAGGAGGAGCTGGAGATCAACGGTTGGGCAATGGAGGCGCGGCTCTATGCGGAGGATCCGTCGAAGGGTTTCCTGCCAAGCACTGGTCGGCTCGAGCATTTTAGATTGCCTAGCGAGGCTCGGATCGAGACGGGCGTTATCGAAGGAGCCGAGGTCAGTCCGTTCTACGACCCAATGATCGCCAAGATCGTCGTCCGCGCTGGAAGCCGCGACGAAGTGATCGACTTGCTGGCCAGAGCTTGCGAGCACGTCGAAGTCGCGCCGGTTCGGACCAATGCGGCATTCCTCGGCCGGTGCCTGCATTCCGCGGACTTCCGCGCCGGTCGCGTCACCACCAGCTTCATCGACGCTCACCTGACCGAATTGACGCAGATCGAGCATTCGGATGCGGCGTTGCTGGCTGCAATCAGCTGGCGGCTAGAAGAATTCGTGGCCTTGGAGTTCGATTGCCGAGACGTGTGGGAGCCGAGGCCGGGAGGCCTGTTCGGGTTCCGGCTTAACGCCCAGCCCGCACCTGCGCGGCTTTCCTTCGAACGCGATGGCGAACCGCACGTGGCGCTGGTTCGGCCGCCCAAAACAGATGCCTATTGGTCGATAAGCGCCGATGGCCGCGAGGATTTCGAGTTCGAAGGCAACCTTCCGACAACCTACGGACCGGAAGCAGCGCCACCGTTCGAGGGGCCGATCCGCGTGTTCAGCAAGGGCCGGAGCGAAGTTTTTGAGTTTGGTGACCGGCATTCCGGTGGCGGGGCGCATGCCGCCGGCGACGGCGCGATCATCTCGCCGATGCCGGGCAAGATCATCGCGCTGGAGGTGGCGGCGGGCGAGGCGGTGACCAAGGGGCAGAAATTGCTGACGCTCGAGGCGATGAAGATGGAGCACAGCCTGGTCGCGCCGTTCGACGGGGTGGTGGCGGAGCTGAACGCCCAAGCGGGCGCGCAGGTGAGCGAGGGCGCTCTGCTGGCGCGGATCGAGAAGGCTACAGATTAGTCATTTCGTCACCCCGGACTTGATCCGGGGTCCATCTTCCCTTCATTGCTGCCGTCGAAAAGGTGGATGCCGGATCAAGTCCGGCATGACGGATTTGGGAGGCTGTAGAGATGCCCGGCCGCTATTACGAACAGTGGACGCTCGGCGACACGATCCGACACCAGCCGCACCGGACCGTCACCGAGACGGACAACCTGTTAATCTCGACGCTCACCCACAATCCGCAGCCGCTTCATCTCGACGAGACCTATGCCGAAGCGACCGAGTTCGGGAGGATCGTCGTCAATGGCACTTTCACCTTCGCGCTGCTCGTCGGCCTGTCGGTCGGCGACACCACTTTGGGAACGCTGGTCGCCAATCTGGGCTACGACAAGGTGCGGATGCCGAAGCCGGTCTTCATCGGCGACACGCTCCGGGCCGAAACCGAGGTCGTGGGCCTCAAGGATTCGAACTCGCGGCCGGACGCCGGCATCGTCACCTTCGCCCACCGCATGTTCAACCAGCGGGACGAGCTGGTATGCGTGATGGAGCGCACCGCCTTGATGCAGCGCCGGCCCGGCTGAAACGGGCGGGGATCGCGCTGCTGCTGCTCGCCGCGCTCGGCGGGCAGAGCATGAACGACGGCGGCGAGCCGAGAATCGGGCCGGCCGAGGACCGGGTGGGGCTACCGGCCGATTATCTCGCCACCTTCACCCGCCTACGCACGACGCCGGTTGATACGACCCAGGTGCTCGTCGTCTACGCGAACGACCGGGCGGCGTCGGTGACCGACCGCGCCAACCTGCCCTATCCCTATGGCTCGGTGTTCGTGGCCGAATGGCGCTACGCCGACGGACAGCCGCGAGCCGGCGAGCTGTTCCAGATCGATGTGATGCGGCGTGGCGAGAGGTTCGGCACCGCCTATGGCGATGTGCGCACCGGCGAATGGGAATATGCGCGCTATTTCCCCGACGGCAGCCATCGGATCCCGCCCGGGCGTTCCGGCTGGTGCGCGGCATGTCACCAGCGGCCCGGGGTCAGCCGGGACTTCGTTTTCCACGGCCGCTTCCCCTGACAGGGCGGCGGCGCGCCGCCGGACCGAAAATCGGCTTGCCCTCCGCGCCCAGCCCGTGAAGGGTGAGCGGCATGAGGCTGCGCTCGCTCCTTTTCGTCCCCGGCGATCGGCCGGAGCGGATGGACAAGGCGCTCGGGCTCGCCGCGGACGCGCTGATCCTCGACCTTGAGGATGCGGTCGCGCCCGCCGCCAAGCCCGCGGCGCGGCGGGCGGTGGCGGCCTTCCTCAAGGCCAACAGCCATAAGCGGCTGTGGGTGCGGGTCAATCCGCTCGACAGCGCCGAGAACGAGAAGGATCTCGAGGCGGTGCTGCCCGGCCATCCGGACGGGATCGTGCTGCCCAAGGCCGAGGGCGGCGCGAGCGTCGCCGAGCTGGTCCGGCGGCTGACCGAGCGCGGCAACGCCACCGCGCAGGTGATGGCGATCGCGACCGAGACGCCGGCGGCGATCTTCGGCCTGGGAAGCTATACCGGCGCCAGGCGGCTCGCGGCGCTGACCTGGGGCGCGGAGGACCTGCCGGCGGCGATCGGCGCCGCCACGAGCCGGGAGGAAGACGGGCGCTACACCCCGCCATATGAGCTCGCCCGCTCGCTCTGCCTGTTCGGCGCGGCGGCGGCCGGCGTAGCGCCGATCGAGACGGTCTATCCGGCGTTCAGGGATGAAGCGGGGCTGGCCGCTTATGCGGCGCGGGCGCGGCGCGACGGCTTTACGGGCATGATGGCGATCCATCCGGCTCAGATCGACATCATCAACGCCGCCTTCACGCCGAGCGACGCGGAGATCGCTCATGCCCGGGCTGTGGTCGCCGCCTTCGAGGCCAGTCCGGAAGCTGGCGTGCTCCAGCTCGACGGGAAGATGATCGACCGGCCCCATCTGGTTCAGGCGCAACGACTTCTTGGGCAAGTGTCATAAAACTGTAATATTACAGTCACCTAACTATCATCGATATTTGCGTTTTCCGTAACAGAAGCGTAAGCATCGTGTCATCACTCGGTAAGGGGATGGCCGATGAAGACGCTTTCTGTGCTTGTCGCTCTGGGGATCGCAGCGACGGGAACCGCATCGTTCGCGCAGGCTGTGGAAGACGGCTATCCGCGCGGCAGCCTCGCCGTCGCGGCGATCGAGCGCGGCGACTGGGCGCGCGCCGAGCAATTGCTCAACGGCCCGCTCGTCGATCGCGACGACCCCGCCCGGCTGATCAATCTCGGCCAAGTCTATCTGCACACCGGCCGCCAGGCCGAGGCGCTGGCCGCCTTCCGCGCGGCGCTCGCCTCGAACCGCCATGTCGATGTCGGCACGTTGAGCGGCCGGTTCGTCTCGACCCGCCAGATCGCCCGCGAGGTGCTGGCCCGCTACGAGACCGCGCAGCTCGGCACGCGATAGCCCTTCGTCATTGCGAGCGAAGCGTGGCAATCCAGTCTGAGGCTGGATTGCCGCGCCGCTTCGCGGCTCGCAATGACGGGAACGTTGAAGCGTGTTCCCCCGCGCCTTAGGGCGCGGCGATGGCCAACCCGCTTGCGACGCTGGAGAGCTGGCTCGCCGATCCCTGGATCGGCGGCGCGGCGGGCGCATTGCTGGGCGCGATCGTCGGCAGCTTTCTCGCCACCATCCTGATTCGCTGGCCGCAGCGGCGGAGCGCGCTTGGCGGGCGCTCGGCCTGCGACACTTGCGGGGCGCGGCTCGGGGCGCGCGACCTGGCGCCGATCCTGTCCTTCCTGATCGCGCGCGGGCGATGCCGGGCGTGCGGCGCGCGAATCGATCCGCGCCATCTCGGCATGGAGATCGCCGCGGCGATGGTCGGCGCGGCGGCGTTCGTTGCCCATGGCTGGCCGCTCGGCGCGGCGACGGCGCTGCTCGGCTGGTGGCTGCTGCTCGTGATCGCGCTCGATGCCGAGCATCACTGGCTTCCCGATGCGCTTACCCTGCCGCTCCTGCCGTTCGGCCTCGCGGTCGCCTGGGCCGGGCTGGGGCCGCCTTTGCTCGACCGGGCGATCGGCGCGGCGGCGGGCGCGATCGGGCTCTGGGCGATCGCCGCGCTCTATCGGCTCGCGCGCGGGCGCGAGGGCATGGGCGGCGGCGATCCGAAACTGCTCGCTGGGCTCGGCGCCTGGCTCGGCTGGATGCAATTGCCTTTCGTCCTGCTCGGCGCAGGCCTGCTCGGGCTCGCCGCCATTCTGATGCTGCGCGCGCGCGGAACAGAGGTGAGCGCGACCACCCCGCTGCCGCTCGGCGCGCTGATGGCGCTCGCCGCTTGGCCACTCTGGCTGGTCGCCGCGGCGCATTAAGGCTGCGTCCATCTAGCCTGTGCTAGCCATCGACACTTAAGGGCGGCGCTTTTCCCTAGGAGCGCCGCCCGACCTGTTTGTGGGTTGCGTGGCGGCGGAAAAGCTGGAAACTCCGCCCCTTGCGCGGGCGGCCCGTCCGGTGACGAGTCTGTCTTAATTGAGTCACCGGGCGGTCATAGCGGTTCGACGCGTCCGGGTAGGGGAATCACTTCACTTGCGCATCGCCACATCATCGCGCGCGCAGCTTCTTATGGAGCGGGTCAGGCGGCCGAGCCTCTATTCGCTCGCCGAGCTGACGCTGATCGCTTTGATCGCGGTGCAGCTGGCGCGGCTCTTCTGGCTGCTGGTGACGCCGCTCGGCCCGGTCGGCGACTGGCGGCCGCCGGCGAGCCTCACCGCGCCGCCCACCACCGCGCGGCTCGGCGATTTCGATCCCTTCTTCCGGCTGGCGGGGGCCGGCGGACCGTTGGCGGTGACCGGCCTTGCGCTGAGGCTCTACGGCACCCGCGAGGACCAGGCGACCGGGCGCGGCTCGGCGATCATCGCTTTGCCCGACGGCGTCCAGTCGAGCTACGGCGTCGGCGAGGAGATCATGCCGGGCGTGACCCTGACCGCCGTCGCCGCCGACAATGTCACGATCAGCCGCAATGGCGTGATGGAGCAGCTCTTCCTCGATCAGTCGCAGCCGGCGCCGGGCGCGGCCGGCGCTGCGCCGCAGCCGGTGACGGCCGCGCCGCCCCAGCCGATCGTCGCGGCGCCGACTCCGGCCGCGCCGCCGCTCCAGCTTCAGCCGCGGGTGAGCAACAACCAGATCACCGGCCTCGTCGTCGCGCCCGGCGGCGACGGCGGCCAGGCGTTCCGCGCGGCGGGCTTCGCGCCCGGCGACGTTATCGTAACAGTGAACGGGCAGCGGGTGAGCTCCGCCGATCAGGCGATTGCATTGGTCCGCCAGGCAGGCGGCCAGGCGGCGGTGACGGTCGACCGCGGCGGCCGGGCGGTGCAGCTGACGGTGAGGTTCTGAAGATCGTGAAGCGCATCCTCATCGCTCTGGCGCTTTCCGTCGCCGTCGCTTTGCCGGCCGCGCCGGCGCAGGCACAATATGTGCTGAACCTGCGCGAGGCCGACATCCGCGCCTTCATCCAGGACGCGGCGCGGGTGACGGGACGGACCTTCATCATCGATCCGAACGTGCAGGGGCGGGTGTCGGTCGTCACCCAGCGGCCACTGTCGCGAAGCGAATATTTCGAGCTGTTCCTGAACACCCTGCGCGCCAACGGCTTCGTCGCGGTGCCCTCGTCGGGCGGCGCGCTGCGCATCCAGCCGGTGGCGGGCGCGGCGGCGACGGCACGGGTCGGCGGCTCGCGCCGGGCGCCGGCGAGCGGCTTCGTCACCGAGATTTTCCGGGTCCGCAACGTCCAGCCGGCGCAGGCGGTCGAGACGCTGCGGCCCCTGGTGAGCCGTGACGGATCGCTGACCGCCAGCCGCAACTCGATTGTCGTGTCGGATTTCGCCGACAATGTCCGCCGCATCCGCCAGGTGCTGAGCCAGATCGACGTCGCGGTCGACACCTCGTCGACCCGGGTCGTCGGCCTCAACAATGCCGGCGCGCGGGAGATCGCGACCGCTCTGGCCGAGCTGGCGCCGGACGGTGTTTCGGTGGTGCCGGTCGACAGCTCGAACGCCATCGCCCTGCGCGGCGACGCGGCGGCGGTGGCGCAGCTCGCCAGCATCGCCGCCGATCTCGACCGGCGGGCGCTGTCGGGCAGCGAGATCAGGGTCGTGTTCCTCGAACACGCGGTGGCCGAGCAATTGCTGCCGGTGCTGCAGACCCTGCTGGGCCAGGCGCCGGCGCAATCGGCGGCCCAGCCGCGCGCATCACGCCGCGCCCGGACGGGGACGACGCCCGGCGCGCCGGCGGCGGGCGCAGCACAGGTCGATTCGACCGCCGCGACTCCCGCGCCGGCCGCCGGCGGCAACAGCGCGGTCGGGACGATCGGCGGGCGCAACGCCGTCGTCACCCGCTTCGAGGGCGCCAACGCGCTCGTCATTTCCGCAACGCCGGACGTGCAGCGCACGCTGGGCGAGGTGATCCGCCAGCTCGACGTGCGCCAGCAGCAGGTGCTGGTCGAGGCGATCATCGTCGAGATTTCCGACGTCGCCGCGCAGCAGCTCGGCGTCCAGCTCTTCCTCTCGGGCCTGCGCGGATCGAACATCCCGTTCGCGATCACCAATTATTCCAACATCACGCCCAATATCGGCCAGCTCGCGGGCGCCTTCGCGGCGCGCGAGCTGGGCGGCCAGACGACGACGGTGGAGACCGCCGACGGCACGACCACGACGACCACCACGGGCGCGGCCACCGAACTGATCCAGGGCGCGGCCAGCGCGCTGTCGGCGATCAACGGCGGCCTGGTCGGCGCCGCGGTGCAGAATTCGAACGCGATTTTCGGCGCGATCATCAACGCGGTCCGCTCCGACAACCAGTCCAACATCCTGTCGACGCCGTCGATCATGACGCTCGACAATCAGGAGGCGCGGATCCTGGTCGGGCAGGAAATCCCGATCACCACCGGCGAGGCCTTGTCGCCCAATTTCGACAACGCCTTCCGCACCGTGCAGCGGCAGAATGTCGGCATCACGCTGGAGGTGCGGCCGCAGATCAACGCCGGCGGGACGATCCGTCTGGAGCTCAGGCAAGAGGTGAGCTCGATCGCCGGGCCGGTCTCGTCGACCTTCCGCGACCTGATCCTCAACAAGCGCGAGATCGAGACCACGATCACCGTCGACGACGGCGAGATCGTCGGCATCGGCGGCCTGCTCGACGACAATGACCGGCGCACGCTGGACCGGATTCCTTTGCTCGGCGACATTCCGGTGCTCGGCAACCTCTTCCGCTCGCGGGGGCGGTCGCGAGCGCGGACGAACCTGATGGTGTTCATCCGGCCGACGATCCTGCGCTCGGCGCAGGACGCGCGGGCGATGTCGGCGCGGCGCTACAATTACGCCCGCGGCCAGCAATTGCTGGGCAACCCGAACCGCGAGCCGACGCTGGACGAGCTGGTGCGCGACTATCTCGGCACGACCCCGCCCAGCGAAGTGCCGCGCCAGCCGCAGGACAGCGTGGTGACGCCGATCGAACTGCCGCCGCCGGAGCAGCCCCAATGAGGATCGCGCGCGGCGACGAGGCCCCGGCCCCGCCGCCGGTGGCGAACGACAGCGAGGCGGCTGTGCCGCGCATCGCTTATGGCTTCGCACGCCGCCACGGCCTGCTGCCGACCGCGGAGAGCGACGGCCGGCTGGAGGTCGCGATGCGGGCCGGCGCCGATCCGCAGGCGCTGATCGAGTTGCGCCGCCACCTCGGCCGGCCGTTCGCGCTTCGCGAGGTGGACGCCGCGGGCTTCGATCGGCTGCTGTCGGATCAATATGGCGCCGGCGCGGGCGTGGCGGCGGACGCGGCGGATTCCCTGGGCTTTGGCGACGATCTCGGCCATCTCGCGGCGGGCATGCCGAGCGCCGACGACCTGCTCGACACCTCCGACGACGCGCCGGCGATCCGGCTGATCAACGGCATCATCGCCGACGCGGCGCGCCAGGGCGTCTCCGACATCCATATCGAGCCTTATGAGACCGGGCTGGTCGTCCGGATGCGGATGGACGGGGTGCTGCGCGAGACGCTGCGCATGCCGCCGCACGTCGCGCCGGTGGTGGTGAGCCGGGTCAAGGTGATGGCGCGGCTCGACATCGCCGAACGGCGGTTGCCGCAGGACGGAAGGATCGGGCTGACGCTCGGCGGCAAATTGATCGACGTTCGCGTCTCGACGCTGCCCAGCCGGGCCGGCGAGCGGGTCGTGCTGCGCATCCTCGACAAGGACAATGCCGGCATCGATCTCGACCAGCTCGGCATGACCGCGGCGACCAAGAAGCTGCTCACCGACGCGCTGACCGAGCCGAATGGAATCGTGCTGGTCACCGGCCCGACCGGATCGGGCAAGACGACGACGCTCTATGCAGGATTGAAGCTGCTCAACGACGGCAGCCGCAACATCCTGACCGTCGAGGATCCGGTCGAATATGCGGTCGACGGCGTCGGCCAGACCCAGATCAACCCGCAGGTCGGTCTCACGTTCGCCACCGGCCTGAGGGCGATCCTGCGGCAGGACCCGGACACGGTGATGGTCGGCGAAATCCGCGACCGGGAGACGGCGGACATCGCGGTGCAGGCGGCGCTGACCGGTCACCTGGTGCTCTCCACCGTCCACACCAACGACAGCGTCGGCGCGATCACCCGGCTCAGGGACATGAAAGTCGAGCCGTTCCTGATCGCCTCGACGGTGCGCGCGGTGCTGGCGCAGCGGCTGGTGCGGCGGTTGTGCCAGGCGTGCCGCAAGCCGGTCGCGGCGGAGGGCTCGCTGAGCAACCTGCTCGGCATCGCGGCGGGAACCACCGTCTATGAGCCGGGCGGCTGCGCCGCCTGCGGCAATAGCGGCTACAAGGGCCGGATCGGCCTGTTCGAGGCGGTGCGGGTGGACGATTCGATCCGCCGCCTGATCAATGCAGGCGGCGACGAAGCCGAGATCGCCGCCCACGCGTTCCGCGATTCGCCGACCCTGGCCGGCGCGGCGCGGCAGCTGGTGCTGGATGGCGTGACCAGCCCGGAGGAGGCGCTGCGCGTGTCGCGGCACGAGGCGGCCGATGCCTGATTTCGCTTATGTCGGGCTCGACACGGCCGGGCGCGAGCGGCGCGGCTCGGTGCGCGCCGACAGCGCCGACGCGGCCAAGGCGAACCTGACCGCGCGGCGGCTCTATATCGTGAAGATCGAGCCGGCGGCGGAAGGCGCGGCGGCGGCGCCCTTGCTGTCGCGCGGCCTGTTCGCGCGCCAGCGGCTGGGCGCCAAGCAGCTCACTTTGTTCACCCGCCAGCTCGCCACGCTCGTCCAGGTCGCGCCGCTCGAGGAGGCGCTGCGCACCCTCTCGCGCCAGGCGGAGCGGGAGGAGGAGAAGCGCATCCTCTCCAATGTCCATGCCGGTGTCGTCGAGGGCAGGCGGCTGGCGGACGCGATGGCGCGCGAGCCGAAGAGCTTCCCGCCGCTCTACCGGGCGATGGTGACGGCGGGCGAGGGATCGGGGACCTTGCCCGCGATCCTCGACCGGCTGTCGAACCTGCTGGAGCGGCAGGCGCAGGTGCGCTCCAAGGTGCTTTCGACGCTGGCTTATCCGATGGTGCTCGCCGCCTTCGCCGCGATCGTCGTCTTCGCGCTGATGATCTTCGTCGTGCCCAAGGTGATCGAGCAGTTCCAGGATATCGGCCAGCAATTGCCCTTCCTGACCCGCGTCGTGATCGGGCTGTCCAGCTTCCTCGCCAATTGGTGGTGGGCGCTGCTGATCGGGCTCGGGCTGATGGTCTTCCTCGCCGGCCGGGCGCTGCGCGAAGAGGGCATCCGCCTCAAGTTCGACGCTTTCCTGCTCCGCCTGCCCTTGATCGGGCGGTTGATCCGCGATTTGCACGCGGCGCGGCTGGCGCGGACGCTGTCGGCGATGGTGGCGAGCCGGCTGCCGTTGCTGGAGGGGCTCAGGCTGACCACCGAGACGGTGCACAACCGGGTGCTGCGCCGCGCCTCGGCCGAGATCGCCGAGACGGTGCGGACCGGCGGCAGCCTTTCCGGCGCCCTGCGCAAGGCGGGCGTGTTCCCGCCCTTGCTCGTCTATCTTGCCGCCAGCGGCGAAGCGTCCGGCCGGCTCGACATGATGCTGGAACGGGCGGCCGACTATCTGGAGCGCGAATTCGACGCGTTCACCGCCACCGCTTTGGCCCTGCTGGAGCCGGCGATCATCATCATCATGGGCGCGGTCGTCGCGGTGATCGTGCTTTCGATCCTGCTGCCGATCCTGCAGCTCGACACGCTTGCCGGAGGAATGTGATGAATATGCTTTGGGCCGAGGCGCGCCGGCACACTGGATTGCTTCGCTCCGCTCGCAATGGCGACAAGAGCATTCGTCATTGCGAGGAGCAGAGCGACGAAGCAATCCAGCGCGAGCGCGGCTTCACCTTGGTCGAGATGATGGTCGTTATCGTCATTATCGGTCTGCTCGCGACGATCGTCATCATCAACGTGATGCCGGCCGCGGACCGGGCGGCGGTGACCAAGGCGCGGGCGGACATCGCGACGCTGGAGCAGGCCGCGGAAATGTACCGGCTCGACACTATGCGCTACCCGACGACCGAGGAGGGGCTGCAGGCTTTGGTCGCGGCCAACCATATCCGCCGGCTGCCCAACGATCCCTGGAACCGGCCTTATGCCTATGCCGCGCCGGGCGCGAATGGGAGGCCGTTCACGATCTCGACCCTGGGCGCGGACGGGCAGGCGGGCGGCGACGGCGAAAATGCCGACATCACCAACTGACGATCCGCCAGCCGAAGGCACGTTGCTCGCCTTCGCCGGCGAGGGCGATATCGCGCGCTGGCTGCTGATCGGCGACGATGGCGGAATCACGCGTGGCGAGGGCGCGCTGCCCCCCGTCGCCGACGGGCGAACGGCGATCGCGGTGCCGGGCGAGGCGGTGGCGATCCACTGGCTGACGCTGGACGAGGGGCTGGCCCCCGCGCAGGCGGTCGCGGCGGCGCGGCTGATGCTGGCGGACGCCAGCCTCGCGCCGCTCGCCGACATGCATGTCGCGGTCGGCGCGGCGGAAGGCGGGCGGACGCCCGTCGCTCTGGTGCCGAACGAGCGGATGACGGCGTGGCTGGCGACGGCCGAGGCGGCCGGGCTCGATGCCGATCCGGTCATGCCGACGCCTTTCCTGCTAGGCGCTCCCGCTGATGGTTTCGCGCGATTGCAGCGGGGGGCGGTGGCCGATTATCGCGGACTGGGCGCGGCGTTCGCAATCGAGCCGGAACTGGCCGACGCGCTGACCGGCGACGCGACGGTGGCCGATGTCGACGAGACCGCGTTCGAGGCCGGCCTCGCCGAGGCGCTCGCCGCGCCGGCGCTGAACTTGAGGCAGGGCGCGTTCGCTCGGCGACGGCGGCTCCGGATCGTCGAAGGCTCGTGGCGGAGGCTCGCACTCTACGGGCTGGCGCTCGCCGCCTTGACCCTGATCATCCAGATCGCGGCGATCCTCTCCTACACCTTCGCCGCCGACCGGCTGGAGACCGAGGTGGCACAGATCGGGCGCGGCGACGGCGGGGCGCGGGGCGCGGGCTTCGGCCCGGTCGCGAGCCTGCTCTTCGAGGCGATCCGCTCCACGCCCAATGCCGAGCTGACCCGGCTCGACTGGCGCGCCGACGGCAGCCTTGCCGTCAGCCTGCGCGTCGATACGCCGGCGACGCTCGCGGCGCTCCGCGCCCGGGCGGAGGCGAGCGGGCTGAGAATCGAGGGTGGCGCGGCGCCGAACGGCGATGTCGCCGATCTGGTGGTGCGGCTGTGAACGGTCTCAGCGCCTGGTGGGCGACGCGCTCGGCGCGGGAGCAGCGGCTGCTCGCGGTGATGTTCGGCCTGATCGCGTTGGTGCTGATCTGGCTGCTGGTGATCCGCCCGCTCGGCGACGCGTTCGACCGGGCCAAGCAAAGGCACAATGCAGCGGTGCTGGCGCTCGCCGAGGCACGGGTGCGGACCAATCCCGGCGGAACGCGAACTGCGGGGCCGCCGCCCTTGCCGCTCGACGCCTTGGTCACCCGCACCGCCGCCGATGCCGGCTTCACCGCGGCACGGGTGGCGGGCGGCGGGCCGGCGACGGCGCGGGTGACGCTCGACGCGGCCCGGCCGCAGGCCCTGTTCGGCTGGATCGCGCGGCTGGAGGCGCAGGGAGTGACGGTTGAGCGATTGCAGGCGCGGGCCAATCCCGACCGGACGGTTGCGGTCGAGGCGGCGTTCAGCGCCCGGGGCGCACGATGAAGGTCCGCATGCCCTTCGGCCGGGTCGCCTTCTTCGTCGCCGCCTTCTTCTTCTCGCTGGTGGCGCTGACCCCGCTCGGCCTTGCCATAAGCTGGCTCGGGCTGGACGCGCGCGGCCTGGCGGCACGCGAGGCGCAGGGCAGCGTCTGGCTCGGCGCGCTCAAGGAGGCGCAACTGGGGCCGGCGCCGATCGGCGATGTCAGCGCCCGCTTTCACAGCCTGCGCCTGTTCATCGGCCAGGCGCGCGTTTCGCTGGCGCGGGCCGACGAGACGCAGCCCTTCGAAGGTTCGGCGACGGTCTCCCGGCACGGTTTCGGTTTCGACGATGCGACCGGGCACCTTCGCCTCGGCGCGCTGCTCGCGCCGCTGCCGATCAATGCGATCCAGCTCGAAAATGTCAGCATCGGCTTCGCCAGCGGCCTGTGCAGCCGCGCGGAGGGGCGGGTGCGGGCGATGGCGAGCGGCGATGTCGGCGGGATGAGCCTCTCCTCCGGCCTCGCCGGCAATGCGAGTTGCGCCGGCGATGCGGCCCTGCTGCCTTTGGCCGGCCAGAGCGGCATGGAGCAGCTCAACATCCGGCTGTTCGCCGATGGGCGCTATCGGGCGGAATTGCTGGTGCGGAGCCAGGATGCGGCGCTCGGGCAGCGGCTGGTCGCCGCCGGGTTCACTGCCGGCAATGGCGGCTTTACGCGGGTCGTCGACGGCCGCTTCTGAACTTTCCCGGCGCGGCCGGGAGAAAATCCCGTGCTGAGTCGTTGTTGGTCCGTATCCAGAGCGAGGGGGCTTCCCGCCGGCCACGGGCCGGCCGCAATCGCAAGGGAGCCGATTCCATGAAAACCATCATCTTGGGAGCAGCCGGACTGCTGCTGAGCGGCACCGCTTTGGCGGGCGTCGCGACGATGAAGAGCGCGGACAGTGCGGCCGCGACGGCGCCGGTCGCCGCGAAGGACGCGGACGGCCTCGGCGGATCGCTGATCGCCAACGCGATCACGATCGACTGGCCGACCAAGGCGGCCGGCGAAGCCAAGGCGCGCGACGACAAGGCGATCGGCGCGGCCTTCCAGACGCCGGAAGCGCCGGTTGCCGAAACGCCGTCGACGAGCGTGATGAGCGACGCGGAGTCGGCGACCGACGATATGGTCGGCGTCGGCGGGCCGGACGAGCCGGTCGAGACGGCGGCCCTGGCCCCCGCGACCCACTATCCGCCGTGCCGGAACAGCGCCGACGACAAGTGCATTCAGCTTGGCGAGCCCGGCGTGCGCGCTGCGCTGGCGAGCTGGCAGGCCAGCCATGACCCGGCCGCGGTGCAGGCCGGCATGGGCGGCCCGGAGGAGGTGGTCGACGACACGGCGCCGGTCGCGACGCCCGCCACGAGCTATCCGCCATGCCGGAGCCGCGCCGACGATCGCTGTATCCAGCTCGGCGAGAACGAGACGCTGGCGAGCGTGGCGATGGGCGGGCCGGAGGAGCCGGTCGAAACCGCCGCTTATGAGCCTCTGCCGGAGGACGCCGTGATGCCCGCCTCGGAGGACCTCGCCAAGAGCGAGCTGCCGGCAAGCGCCGCCGAATCGCCGACGGCGATCTGATCAGCCTTCGGGATTCTCGGCGGGAGGCGCGGCTTCGGCGGCGCCTCCCGCTTCCCTTTCGGCGATCCAGGCGCGCATCTTGCCGATGCTGCGCTCCAGCGCCATGACGATCCGCCGCACCTGATCCGGATCGTCCTCGGCGATCGCCAGCTCGGAGAGCCAGCGCGTCTCCGCCAGCCATTCCTCGCCGCTGTCGCGATCGGCGACCGAGATGCCGAGATAGGCCTCCTCCGCCTCGACCCATTCCTCGCCCTCCGCGCGCACCGTATGCAGCCGGATCTGGGCCTCGTCGAAATCGGCCTGCGCCATCTCGCGCGCGGATTCGAGGAAGGGCTGGACCAGGTCCCAGTCCATCTTGGTGTCGGAGAGCGTCTCCAGGACCGCGTTGGTGATCAGCTTGTGGGTGACGAGGTGGAAATGGCGGCTGGTATAGGGGCCGTCGAGGCCCTGCGGCTCGTCCCCCTCGTCCTCATAGTCGTAATCGTCGTCGTCATCCTCCCGGCCGTCCTCCTCCGGCCCGGGCTGGATCACCATCGGCGGCTGGTCGGCCGGTTCATCGTCCCTGCGATCGGTCATTCCTGCGTCCTTTTGCTCTCCAAAGGGGCTGCTTCATGGCGCGCGCCCGGTCAAGCATTGCCGGGGCAAAGGACACGCCCTAGGCCCGGCGCATGGCCGGCTGGACCTTCGCCATCGACCGCGGTGGGACTTTCACCGATATTGTCGCCCAAGCGCCGGACGGCCAGACGATCGTGCGTAAGCTACTGTCGGAAAATCCGGAGCGCTATGAGGACGCGGCGCTGGCGGGGATCGCGGCGGTCCTGGACGAGGCGGGCGGCGGCGCGATCGATGCGGTGAAGATGGGGACGACCGTCGCCACCAACGCTTTGCTCGAGCGCAAGGGCGAGCAAGTGGCGCTGGCGATCACCGCCGGGCTCGGTGACGCGCTCAGGATCGGGACGCAGGCGCGGCCCGACATCTTCGCCCGCAACATCATCCTGCCGCAACCGCTCTACGACCGGGTGATCGAGATCGACGAACGGGTGCGGGCGGACGGAACGGTCGAAAAGCCGGTCGATGTAGAAACCGCAAGGGCAGGCTTGCAGGCAGCGTTTGACGCGGGTGTTCGCGCGCTGGCGATCGTGCTGATGCACGGCTGGCGCTGGACCGCGCACGAGGCGGCGGTGAAGCGGCTGGCCGAGCAGATCGGCTTTACCCAGATCAGCGCAAGCCACGAGGTCGAGCCGCTGATCAAGCTGGTCGGGCGCGGCGATACGGCGGTGGTCGACGCTTATCTGTCGCCGGTGCTCCGGCGTTATGTCGACCGGGTTGTGGCGGGCCTGGAGGGCGCCGGGCGCCTCATGTTCATGCAGTCGAACGGCGGCCTCACCGACGCCGCCGTCTTCCGCGGCAAGGACGCGATCCTCTCCGGTCCCGCGGGCGGGATCGTGGGGATGACCAGGACGGCCGCCGACGCCGGCTTCGATCATGTGATCGGCTTCGACATGGGCGGCACCTCGACCGACGTCTCGCATTTCGCCGGCACCTATGAGCGGACCAGCGAACGGGTGGTGGCGGGCGTCCGGGTGCGGGCGCCGATGCTGGAAATCCATACGGTGGCGGCGGGCGGCGGATCGGTCTGCGCGTTCGACGGGCGGCGCTTCCGGGTCGGGCCGGACAGCGCCGGCGCCAATCCCGGCCCGGCCTGCTACCGGCGCGGCGGGCCGCTGACCGTCACCGACTGCAATGTGGTGCTCGGCAAGATCCGGCCGGAGCATTTTCCGCATGTGTTCGGGCCGGGCGGAGACCTGCCGATCGATGCGGAGGCGGCGAGGGCGCGCTGCGCGGAGATCGCCGCGCGCGCCGGCAAGAGCGCCGGAGAGGTGGCGGAGGGCTTCGTCCGGATCGCGGTCGACAATATGGCGAATGCGATCAAGCAGATCTCGATCGCGCGCGGCCACGACGTGACCCGCTATGTGCTGCAATGCTTCGGCGGCGCGGGCGGCCAGCATGCCTGCCTGGTCGCCGATGCGCTCGGCATCGAGACGGTGATGATCCATCCGCTCGCCGGGGTGCTCAGCGCCTATGGCATGGGGCTGGCCGATCTGGTGGAGCTGCGGCAGCGGACGCTGGCTGGGGCGGAGCTGGAGGCGGTGCTGGCCGATCTGGAGATGGAGGCGCGGGCGGCGCTGGCGCGGCAGGGCGTCGAGGCGCCGGGAATCCTCCGCCGCGCGGCGCTGCGCTACCAGGGCAGCGACACCACGCTGGAAGTGCCGGTCTCCGATCATATGCGCGCCGATTTCGAAGCGGCGCATCTGGCGCGGTTCGGCTTTGCCGCACCGGAGGCCGAGGTGGTGACCGAAACGGCGATCGTCGAGGCGGTGGGGAGGTCCTCCCCCAGCTTGCCTGGGGGAGGGGGACCGCTCGCGAAGCGAGTGGTGGAGGGGCAGGGCGCGGGAGTGCCCCTCCACCATCATGCTGCGCAAGATGGTCCCCCTCCCCGAGGCAAGCTCGGGGAGGATCTTTATGACCGCGCTCTGCTCGCGCCGGGAGAAATAATCTCCGGCCCCGCTCTCATCATCGATCCGTCCGCCACCACCGTCGTCGAGCCGGGCTGGCGGGCCGAGGTCGACGCTCACTCCAACCTCATCCTCACCCGCACGCGCGCCCGCGAAAGCGCGCCGGCGATGGGGACCAATGTCGATCCCGTCACGCTGGAGGTGATGGGCAATCTCTTCATGGCGATCGCCGAGGAGATGGGGGTGGCGCTGCAGAACACGGCGTCGTCCGTGAACATCAAGGAGAGGCTCGATTTCTCCTGCGCCGTCTTCAACCGCGACGGCGAGCTGATCGCCAACGCGCCGCATATCCCCGTCCATCTCGGATCGATGGGCGACAGCATCCGCACGATCATCGCGGCACGGGGTGGCGGTGCGGACGGGCGCGGGATGAAGCCGGGCGACGTCTATGTGCTGAACGCCCCCTATCGCGGCGGCACGCATCTGCCCGACATCACGGTGATCATGCCTGTCTTTGCGGGCCAGGACGCGGACCCGGCCTGGTTCGTCGCCGCGCGCGGCCATCATGCGGATATTGGCGGGATCGCGCCGGGATCGATGCCGCCGGACAGCCGGACGGTCGATCAGGAAGGCGTGCTGCTCGACAATGTGCTGCTCGTCGATGCCGGCCGCTTCCGCGAGGCGGAGATGCGGGCATTGCTGGCCGAGGGCGAATGGCCGGCGCGCGATCCGGACCGCAACATCGCCGATCTGAAGGCCCAGGTCGCCGCCTGCCAGCGCGGCGCGAACGAGCTGAAGCGGGTCGCCGCCGAACAGGGCCGGGCGATGCTCGACGCCTATATGGGTTACGTCCTCGATTATGCAGAAGAGGCGGTGCGGCGGCTGATCGGCCGGCTGAAGCATGGCGCCTTCCGCTACGAAATGGACAATGGCGCCTGCGTGGCCGTCTCGGTGACGGTGGACGGTGAAGGCCGATCCGCGACGGTGGATTTCGCCGGCACCAGCGCGCAGCTCGGCGACAATTTCAACGCGCCTTATTCGATCTGCCGGGCGGCGACGCTTTACGTCTTCCGCACCCTGCTCGACGATCCGATCCCCTTGAATGATGGCTGCATGCGCCCGATCGAGCTGCGCGTGCCGGAAGGATCGATGCTCAATCCGCGTTTTCCGGCGGCGGTGGTGGCGGGGAATGTCGAGACCAGCCAGGTCGTCACGGACGCCTTGTTCGCCGCTTTGGGCGCGCTGGCGCCGAGCCAGGGCACGATGAACAATTTCACCTTCGGCAACCGGGCATATCAATATTATGAGACGATCGCGGGCGGCGCCGGGGCCGGGCCGGAATTCGACGGGGCGAGCGGGGTGCAGACCCATATGACCAATTCGCGGCTGACCGACCCGGAGGTGCTGGAGACCCGCTTCCCGGTCGTCGTCGATCGCTTCGCGATCCGCCGCGGCTCGGGCGGTGAGGGCGCGCATCGCGGCGGCGACGGCGTGGAGCGGCGCATCCGCTTCCTCGAGCCGATGCATGCCGGCATCCTCTCCAACCGGCGCCGCGTGCCGCCGCGCGGGATCGAGGGCGGTGCTGACGCGCGGCCGGGCGTGAACCGGGTGCTGCGGGCGAGCGGCGTCGAGGAGCTGCTGACCGCGACAGACAGCGCCGAGCTGGCCGCCGGCGATGCGATGCTGATCGAAACGCCGGGGGGTGGGGGATATGGATCCCCTCTCCCGCTTGCGGGAACATCAGGGGAAGACTGCTCCCAGCAGTCTTCAGAACGCGCGGGGCGCGTTCGGCCTGACGTTGGTTAGGGTGAGGGTCTTGCAGCCTCTGCCGGACAGACCCTCACCCTCCCGCTTCGCGGGCCCATTGGCAGGTGAACAGCATCCCATGCTGTTAAGGTCCTGCCGGGGGCAGGACCGACCTGCCAATCTCTCCCGCAAGCGGGAGAGGGGAAGGTGAGCGCCATCATCGCCTATTTCGGCGACTACGCCGTCTATCTCCCCCTGCTCGGCATCCTCGTCCTCGTTCTCGGCTTCGCGCTTAGATTCAATCCGATGCTGGTCGTGCCGATCGCGGCGCTGACGACGGGATTGCTCGCGGGGCTCGATCTCGACGCGGTCATCGCCAAGCTCGGCAAGGCGTTCAACGATTCGCGCGCGATCATCATCCCCTGGATCGTGCTGCCGGTGATCGGCCTGCTCGAACGCTACGGCCTCCAGCAACGGGCGCGAGCGGTGATCGCCTCCTTCCATGCGGCCACCGTGGGCCGGCTGTTGATCCTTTACCTCTTCTATCGGCAGCTCATCTCCGCGATCGGCCTTCATTCCACCGCCGGCCATCCGCAGACCGTTCGCCCGCTCGTGGCGCCGATGGCGGTCGCGGCGGCGGAGCGGCAGGCGCCGCTCGATAAATTCACCCGGCAGCGCATCCAGGCGCAGGCCGCGGCGACCGACAATGTCGGGCTGTTTTTCGGCGAGGATATCTTCATCGCGATCGGCTCGATCGTGCTGATCCAGCAGACGCTGGAGGCCTATCAGATCACTTTGCGTCCACTCGACCTCGCGCTTTGGGCGATCCCGACCGCGATCGCCGCCTTCATCATCCACTCGGCCCGGCTGCTGATGCTCGACCGGTCGCTCAATAGATCCTCCCCAGCATTTGCTGGGGAGGGGGACCATGCGAAGCATGGTGGAGGGGCCTCTTAGTGCCGCGAGTAGCCCCTCCACCGTCCTACGGACGGTCCCCCTCCCCTCGAAATCGAGGGGAGGAACCTTGATGATCGGCCTCCAGCACGTCTTCTGGCTGATGGGCGCGATGTTCGCCGCTTATGCGCTGCTGAGCCTGGGCGACCGGACGAACAAAAAGCGCTTCGCCAATGCCTTGTTCTGGGGCCTCGTCGCGCTCAGCCTGCTCGCGGGCGACCGGCTGGACGACATGGGCAACGGCTGGCTGGTGATCGCCATGTCGGTGCTCGGCGGCTTCAACCTGCTCGGCCGCGGCGACCCTTCGACCGGAGAGGTCGAGCGCAACGCCTTCGGCGAGCGCTTCGGCAACAGGCTCTTCCTGCCGATCCTGATCGTCCTGCTGGTCGCGGTCGCCGGGACCTTGCTCTACCTCTATGTGCCCGCGGTCCACGCCACCGGCCTGCTCGAGACCAATCGCGAGACCTTCGTCCTGCTCTGCATTGGCGTGCTGCTGGCGATCCTGTTCATCTTCGCCTGGCTGAAGCCGCCGCCGATGGCGCCGCTTCAGGAGGGCCGGCGGCTGATGGACGCGGTCGGCTGGGCGGCGATCCTGCCGATGATGCTGGCGGCGCTGGGACTGGTGCTGCGCGACACCGGCGTCGGCGGCACGATCGGCGGGCTGATCCTGGCGGTGATCCCGGAAGGCAATGTGCTGGCCGCGACTTTCGCCTTCGGCATCGGCATGGCTTTGTTCACCATCCTCACCGGCAACGCCTTCGCCGCCTTCCCGGTGATGGCGACCGCGATCGGCGTCCCGGTCCTGATCCAGGGCTATGGCGGCGACGCGGCGGTGGTCGGCGCGATCGGCATGCTCGCCGGCTTCTGCGGGACGTTGATGACCCCGATGGCGGCCAACTTCAACATCGTGCCGGTGAGGCTGCTGGAGCTGGACGACCAGAATGCGGTGGTGAAGGCGCAGATCCCGACCGCATTGCCGCTGCTGCTGATCAATATCCTGCTGATCTATTTCCTGGCCTTTTAGATGACCGACACACTCACGCCCGAAATCGCCAACCGCTTCGCCGAGATCGCGTTCGGCCATGTCACCAAGGAATATCCGCACAAGCTCGATCATGTGATGGACGGGCCGGAGGACGTGCTCGGGCCGCGGGCGCTTCACCCGATCTTCTTCGGCAGCTTCGACTGGCACAGCTGCGTCCATGGCTATTGGCTGCTGCTGACGACGCGGCGGTCGTTTCCGAACCTGCCCGTCGCGGCGCGGGTCAAGGCACTGCTCGACGAGATGCTCACCGAGAAAAAGGTCGCGGGCGAGCTGGCCTATCTCGACCGGGCTTACACAGGCGGCTTCGAGCGGCCGTACGGCTGGGCCTGGCTGCTCGCGCTCCATGCCGAGGCGCAGCTGCATGGAAGTGAATGGGCCGAGGTGCTCGCGCCGCTCGCGCAAGCGTTCGCCGCGCGCTTCCATGTCTACCTGCCCAAGCTCACTTACCCGATCCGGGTCGGCACCCATTTCAACAGCGCCTTCGCGATGATCCTCGCGCTCGACTGGGCGGAAGCGAACGATCCCCGCCTCGCCGATCTCATCCGCGCGCGGGCGCAGGACTATTTCGCTACCGACCGCAATTGCCAGGCCTGGGAGCCGGGCGGCGACGAATTCCTCTCCTCGGCGCTGACCGAGGCGCTGCTGATGCGCCGTGCGCTCCCGGAGCGCGCCTTCGCGTCCTGGTTCCACGCTTTCCTGCCCGACCTCGCCGACCGCAGACCGGAAACGCTGTTCACACCGGCCTTTGTCTCCGACCGTTCGGACGGCAAGATCGCCCATCTCGACGGCGTGAACCTCAGCCGCGCCTGGTGCTGGCGGGGGATCGCTGGGGTGCTGGAGTCGGACCTTGCGGCCTTGGCGCGAGCAACGGCGGATGCTCATCTCGACGCCAGCCTACCGCATGTCGCGGGCGATTATGCCGGCGAGCATTGGCTCGCGAGCTTCGCTTTGCTGGCGCTTCTGCAAGGCGATTGAGCGCCTTTTCCTCGCTCATCGTCCGTTCACGCCTCGCCGCTACATTGCCAAGCGCGCTCCACGACCTATTTTAGGGGGGCGAAAGGGATTTCCATGGCGGACGACAATCGGCCGGGCGACAAGGAGCCTGGCAACAACTGGATGAAGAGCCTCGCGATCTGGGCGGCGATCCTGCTCGGGCTGGTGATCTTCGTCCAGCTGATGGGCGGCGGCTCCTCGCAGACGCGCGACACGATCGCTTATTCCGATTTCCTCAACAAGGTCGAGGAAGGCTCGGTCAAGCAGGTGATCATCGGCAAGGAGGAGATCACCGGCCGGACCACCAACAACGAGACCTTCCGCACCAACAGCCCGCCCTCCGATCCGCAGCTGGTCACGCGGCTGCGCGAGCGCGGCGTCTCCTTCTCGGCCGCGCCCGAGCCGCAGACCTCGCTCTGGGTGATCCTGCTCTACCAGTCGCTGCCGTTCCTGCTGATCCTCGGCATCGCCTTCTTCGTGATGCGCCAGATGCAGAAGAATGCGGGTTCCGGCGCGATGGGCTTCGGCCGCTCCAAGGCCAAGCTGCTGACCGAGAAGCATGGCCGCGTCACCTTCGACGACGTCGCCGGCATCGACGAGGCCAAGGGCGAGCTCGAGGAGATCGTCGACTTCCTCAAGGACCCGCAGAAGTTCCAGCGCCTGGGCGGCAAGATCCCCAAGGGCGTGCTGTTGATGGGCCCCCCGGGCACGGGCAAGACGCTCTTGGCGCGGGCCATCGCCGGCGAGGCCAACGTGCCCTTCTTCACCATTTCGGGGTCCGACTTCGTCGAGATGTTCGTCGGCGTCGGCGCGTCCCGCGTGCGCGACATGTTCGAGCAGGGCAAGAAGAACGCGCCCTGCATCATCTTCATCGACGAAATCGACGCGGTCGGCCGCCATCGCGGCGCGGGACTCGGCGGCGGTCATGACGAACGCGAGCAGACGCTGAACCAGATGCTGGTCGAGATGGACGGCTTCGAAGGCAGCGAAGGCATCATCGTCATCGCCGCCACCAACCGGCCGGATGTGCTCGACCCCGCGTTGCTGCGGCCCGGCCGTTTCGACCGCCAGGTGGTGGTGCCGCTGCCGGACATTCGCGGCCGCGAGCTCATTCTCAAAGTCCACATGCGCAAGGTGCCGCTGGACGACGACGTGCGTCCTGCGGTCATTGCCCGCGGCACGCCCGGCTTCTCCGGCGCCGATCTCGCGAACCTCGTGAACGAGGCGGCGCTTTTTGCCGCGCGCGCCAACAAGCGCGTCGTCAGCATGGACGAATTCGAGAAGGCGAAGGACAAGATCATGATGGGCGCGGAGCGCCGCTCGATGGTCATGAGCGAGCAGGAGAAGCTCAACACGGCCTATCACGAGGCGGGCCACGCGATCGTC
>NZ_JBQTIN010000125.1:0-23795 GCF_052388015.1 Sphingosinicella sp. | reverse complement strand
GCCGCATCACGTTCGATGATGTGGCGGGCATTGATGAAGCCAAGGAAGAACTCGGCGAGATCGTCGAGTTCCTGAAGGACCCGGGCAAGTTCCAACGCCTCGGCGGCAAGATTCCGAAAGGCGCGCTGCTCGTCGGCCCGCCCGGTACCGGTAAGACGCTCCTCGCGCGCGCCATCGCTGGCGAGGCCAACGTGCCGTTTTTCTCAATCTCGGGTTCGGACTTCGTTGAAATGTTTGTCGGGGTAGGCGCCAGCCGCGTCCGCGACATGTTCGAGCAGGCTAAGAAGAACGCCCCCTGCATCATCTTCATCGACGAAATCGACGCCGTCGGCCGCCATCGCGGCGCCGGCTTGGGCGGCGGCAACGACGAACGCGAGCAGACGCTGAACCAGCTGCTCGTCGAGATGGACGGCTTCGAGGCGAACGAGGGCATTATCATCATCGCCGCCACCAACCGCCCCGATGTGCTCGATCCGGCCTTGCTGCGCCCGGGCCGCTTCGATCGCCAGGTCGTCGTGCCGCGCCCGGATATCGAGGGCCGCGAGAAGATCCTCGCCGTCCACATGAAGAAGGTGCCGCTCGCGCCCGACGTCGATCCGCGCACCATCGCCCGCGGCACGCCCGGCTTCTCCGGCGCCGACCTCGCCAACCTGGTCAACGAAGCGGCCCTGCTCGCCGCCCGGATGGGCAAGCGCCTGGTCGCGATGAAGGAGTTCGAGCTCGCCAAGGACAAGGTCATGATGGGCGCCGAGCGCAAGTCCATGGTGATGACCGAGGAAGAGAAGAAGGCGACCGCCTATCACGAAGGCGGCCATGCTTTGGTCTCGCTCCACGTCGAGGGCTGCGACCCGCTGCACAAGGTGACGATCATCCCGCGCGGCCGCGCGCTCGGCGTCACCTGGAACCTGCCGGAGCGCGACCGCTATTCGATGAACATGAAGCAGATGAAGGCGCGGCTCGCTTTGTGCTTCGGCGGCCGGATCGCCGAGCAGCTCATCTACGGCATGGATTCGCTCAACACCGGCGCGTCCAACGACATCCAGCAGGCCACCGACATGGCCCGCGCGATGGTGATGGAATATGGCATGAGCGAGAAGCTCGGCTGGCTGCGCTATCGCGACAATCAGGAGGAGGTCTTCCTCGGCCACAGCGTCGCGCGCAACCAGAGCGTTTCGGAGGAGACGTCGCGCCTGATCGATCAGGAGATCAAGCGGCTGATCGAGGAGGCCGAGGGCGTCGCGCGCCAGGTGCTGACGGAGCATCTCGACGAGCTGCACCGGCTCGCCGCCGCCTTGCTCGATTATGAGACGCTGACCGGCGAAGAGGCGAAGAAGGCGATCCGCGGCGAGGATATCGGCCGCGAGAATCCCAGCGACCGGCCCGGCCCGACGCCGGTCACCGGCTCGACGATCCCGAAGACCCGCCGGCCGCGCGGCGGCGGGATTGGCGGGCCCGCCGCGGCGGGGGCCTGACGCGAGAAGGTTCAGCCGCGGTTCACGCCGCCGACGCTCCCTGACGCCTTTGGGCGGGAGGGTGCATGAGCCGGAAATTTCTGATCGCGGCGCTGGCCGTCGTCGTGCCGGTCGGCGCGTTGCAGGCGATGACCGTCGCGGCCTTTCTCGAAAAAGCCGACGCATTGCAGGCGCGCGGCATGATGGCGATGTTCTCCAGCGATATCGGTCTCTTGAAAGGCGAGGTCACCTCGGCCGGCACCGCCCTCAGGGCCGAGGCCGCGGCGTCGCGGCGGGCAGGCCGCCCGCCGGCCTTCT
This sequence comes from Sphingosinicella sp., assembly GCF_052388015.1. GTDB lineage: Bacteria > Pseudomonadota > Alphaproteobacteria > Sphingomonadales > Sphingomonadaceae > Allosphingosinicella. Next base: position 22,026 of record NZ_JBQTIN010000125.1, on the reverse strand, counting down.
GCGCTCCGGAGCGGGTGCGGATGACCTCGAACGAGCTGCTCGCTTTCTTCCGCGCGATTCCGCCCGCCCAGCGCCAGCGGCTCGAGGTGCGCGACGCGATGCGTTTCTACATGGTCCGCCGGTTTCCGTGCCGCTGAACCCTAGCCCAGCGCGCCGAGGCCGAGCAGCAGGACGAAGAACAGGCTGGCGGTGATGAAGCAGAAATTGACCAGCAGGAAGGTCCTGACCAGCGCCCCGAACCAGCCCAGGCCGTAGGCGCCCTTGAGCTGCCGGAACATGTGGATCGGCGGCAGGAACACCGCCGCCGACGCGATGATCGCGGTGGGCGCGCCGGCGAAGCCGAGCACGGTCAGCACGATCGCGAGCAGCGACATGAAGGCGATCGAGTAGGTGACGAAGACGGTGTGGTCGTAGAAATGGAAGCGCCGCGTCCAGAAAAAGAGCAGCCAAACGAACGGCACCGAAAGCGGGATCAGCAGCCAGGAAAATTTGTAGCCGTTCGACTGCAGCTTGTAGAGCGCCAGGCTCGGATTCTCGTTGAATTTCTGCAGGCCGTAATCGAGCCGACGCCAGCCGGTCTGGAGCGTCGTCCCCGTGCCGCTGCCGCCGATCCCCAGCCGCGTGGTGCTCGCGAGGACCCGGTCGAACTCGGCGATGTCGCGCTGCATTTCGGCGATCCTGGCGTCGATCTGCGGCAGCGTCTCCGGCTGGCCGCGATGCCGCCGAACCTCGCCCGCGGCGATCCTGACCCGGTCCTGCCGCGCTTCGTCCAGCTCGCGCACCATTTCGGTCCGCGCCTCCGTCATACCGCGCTGGATCTGGGCGGTACTCGCGCCGCCGAGGCTGGTCAGCGACAGGCCGTAGATCGACAGCACCGCGAACATCAGGAAGACCGAGAACAGGAACATCGCCATCGGCGAGACGAACTTCGCCCGCTCGCCATGGACGTAGCGGCGGGTGAGCTCGCCGGGCCGCCAGGCGAGCATCGGCAAGGTCCGCCAGAACTTGCCGTCGAGGTGGAGGATGCCGTGGACGAGATCGTGCACGATCGCGCCGACGCTGCGGTGGACATGCGCCTTCTGGCCGCATTGCCGGCAATAGGGGCCGTCGAGCGACGCGGCGCAATTGAGGCAATTGCGCTCCCCGGCCTCGCTGGCCTCGCCGGCTTGCGGCTCGACCGCGCGGGCGACCATGCCGCCGGTCACCGCCTCGCCTATGCCTTCGACGCCTTCCGTCACCAGCATCTCCCCTTGCGCTTATCATGGCGCAAGCCGGCCGGAGCGTCGAGGCCGTTCGCGTCCCAACGCGCCCATGCTATCGCTGGGCGATGATCCGCACCGGCCTTCTCGGCGGCTCCTTCAATCCGGCCCATCGCGGGCATCGGCGGATCAGCCTCGCGGCGCTCCGCGCGCTCGACCTCGACGAGATCTGGTGGCTGGTCTCGCCGGGCAACCCGCTCAAGGCCGTGAAGGGCATGGCGCCGCTTGCGGCGCGGCTCGCCTCGGCCCGCCGACAAGCGCGGCGCGCGCCGATCCGGCCGACCGCGATCGAGCAGGCGCTGGGCACCCGCTACACCGTGGACACGCTCGCCGCGCTCGTCCGCCGCTACCCGAAACGGCGATTCATCTGGCTGATGGGCGGCGACAATCTCGCCCAGTTCCATCGCTGGCGCGACTGGCGGGGAATCGCGCGGCGCGTGCCGATTGCCGTCATCGCCCGGCCGGGCTATGATGGCGCCGCCCGGGCGGCTCCCGCATTGGGCTGGCTGCGGCGCTTCGTCCGGACCGCAGACCAGGCGCAGGACTGGACTTTATGGAGCTTGCCGTCGCTCGTGCTGCTTGATCTGCCGCCCGATCCGAGTTCCGCCACCGCCATCCGCGCCGCCCGTCCCAAATGGCACGAACGCCTGACCGGCGCGCTTCACTCGCCGGCCATCCGCGATCGGGTCACGCGCCGGCCGCTCAAGCCAAGGAGGCCCTTTGCCAGCTAGAAGCCAAGCTCCGGAACCCGGAGCCGACAGCCAGGCCCAGGCGCTGCACGCGCTGGTGCTTCGCTCCCTCGACGACGACAAGGCGGTCGAGACGGTCTCGATCCCGCTCGCCGGCAAATCCAACATCGCCGATTATATGGTCATCGCCAGCGGCCGCTCGACCCGCCAGGTCGCGTCGATGGCCGACAAGCTGACCGAGCGGATCAAGCGCGAGCTGGGCCGGAGCGTCCGGGTCGAGGGGCTACCGGTCGCGGACTGGGTGCTGATCGACGCCGGCGACGTGATCGTCCACCTGTTCCGGCCCGAGGTGCGCAGCTTCTACAATCTCGAGCGGATGTGGGCGTTCGAGGAATCGGCGCCGGCCGCGGCGGCGCACTAGCCGCTTGCTGCTTCATATCGTCGCGCGGGGGCGGATCGGGCGCGGGTCCGAGGCCGAGCTGGTCGAGCGCTATCTGAAGCGCATCGCCTGGCCGACGAAAGTGACCGAATTGCCGGACGCGGGCGGCAAGGAACCCGCGCCGGCGGAGCGCGGCGTGACGATCCTGCTCGACGAGACCGGCGAGACGCTGAGCTCGGTCGAGCTGGCCCGGAAACTCGAGCGCTGGCGCGACGACGGCGTCCGCGAGGCGCGCTTCCTGATCGGCGCGGCGGACGGGTTCGACGACACGGCGCGAGGCAGTGCCGATCTCCTCCTCTCCTTCGGCCGCGCGACCTGGCCGCATCTGCTGGCCCGGGCGATGCTCGCCGAGCAATTGTTCCGTGCCACCTCGATCCTTGCCAACCATCCCTATCATCGCGAAGGTTGAGCCGATGCGGGGATTGGCCCTTCTTGCTTTGCTGGGCATCGCGGTCGCGGCGCAAGCGTCGCGCGGGCCGGACGTCGCGGCGCTGGGCGAGGCGCGCAAGGAAGCCGACGCGGCGAACGCCCGATCGCAGGAGCTGGAGCGCCAGGCGCGGGCCGCGACCAGCGCCGCCGCCCGCGCCCGGGCCGAAGGCGAGGCGCTCGCCAGCCGGATCGAGGCGGCCGAGGCCGATCTCACCGCCGCCGAGCGCCGGATCGCGATCATCGCCCGGCTGCAGGAGGCGCAGCAGGCGCGGCTGGCGGCGCGGCAGGGGCCGCTGGTCCGGCTGGTCGCCGCGCTGCAGACGATGGCGCGCCGGCCGCCGGCGCTCGCTTTGGTCCAGCCGGGCTCGGTTCAGGACACGGTGCGGGTCCGTGCCCTGCTCGCCGCGACGCTGCCGGAGATTCGCCGCCGTACCGCGGCGCTGCGGACGGAGGTGAATTATGCCGACGCGCTGCGCGCCCGCGCCGACCAGGCCCAGGGCGCGCTTCGCGCCGGACGCGAGGCGCTCGCCGCCCGCCGCACGGCGCTCGCCGCCTTCGAGAGCGACCAGCGCTCGCGCTCCAGCACGCTCGCCGGCCTGTCGCTGACCGAAGGCGACCGCGCGCTGGCGCTCGGCGAGGAGGCGCGCGCGATGGCGCAGACGATCGACCGGGGCGCTGAGGATGCGCGACGGGCGAACGACCTTGGTTCCTTGTCAGGCCCGTCGCCGCGGCCGGGCAGCGAGGGCGAGCCGGCACGCCCGCGTCTGCCTTATGTGATGCCGGTGCGTGGCCGGCTGCTGACCGGGGTCGGCGAGATTTCCGATTCCGGGGTCCATTCGCGCGGGCTGACGCTGGCGACGCCCGGGGGCGCGCAGGCGGTCGCGCCGGCGAATGGGCGGATCGTCTACGCCGCGCCGTTTCGCGCTTATGGCAATGTGCTGATCATCGATCATGGCCGGGGCTGGACGACGGTCATCACCGGTCTCGCGACGCTCGACGTGACGCGGGGCGCGACCGTGGCGCGCGGCGCGCCGCTCGGTCGCGCCGCCGCGAACGCGCCCCGCGTGACGGTGGAGCTTCGCCACGGCGGCCGCCCCGTGCCGCTCGCCCAGCTGCTTTCCGGCTAGCACGTTCATCGCCCGTTGCTTTGCGGCGGCCTAAAAAGGCTGTAGAGCGCGCCTAATACACCAATTCGGGACCCGTCATGGCCAGCCAGATCCTCCGCAGCCTCGGCCTCGTCAGCGCCGTCGCCTTCATCCCCGTCGTCACCGCCGCCCTCGCCCAGGCGGACGTGAGTTCCTATCGCGAGATGGACCAGTTCATGTCGGTCATGGAGCGGGTGAAGGCCGAATATGTCGATCAGGTCGACGACGCGACCCTGATCCGCGGCGCGATCGACGGCATGCTGTCCAGCCTCGATCCGCACAGCTCCTATCTCGACGAGCGCGGCTTCCGCTCGCTGATGACGACGACGGACGGCAATTATGGCGGGCTCGGCCTCACCGTCACGATGGAGGACGGCGCGGTGAAGGTGATCGCCGCGACCCGCGGCACGCCGGCCGATCAGGCGGGCGTCCGGCCCGGCGACTTCATCACCCATATCAACGGCCAGCTCTTCTTCGGCGGCACGCTCGACGAGGCGGTCGAGCGGATGCGCGGCCAGCCGGGCACCGCCGTCCGGCTGACCATCGTCCGCGCCGGCCGCGAACGACCGTTCGACGTCAACATCACCCGCGCGATCATCGATATTCCGGCGGTCCGCTCCGAGGTGCGCGACCGCGTCGGCATCCTCACCGTCACCACCTTCAACCGCAACACGACCGAGATGGCGCAGCGGGCGATGGCGGATATCGAGCGGCAATTGGGCGGCCCCCCGCTCGGTTATGTCATTGACCTGAGGTCCAATCCGGGCGGCCTGCTCGATCAGGCGGTCGGCCTTTCGGACCTGTTCCTCGAGCGCGGCGAGATCGTCTCGCAGCGCGGCCGCCGCCGGACCGACATCGAGCGTTTCTACGCCCGGCCGGGCGACGCCTCGCGCGGCGTCCCGATCGTCGTGCTGGTTGATGCGGGCAGCGCCTCGGCGGCGGAGATCGTCGCGGCGGCGCTGCAGGACCATCGCCGCGCGGTGGTGATGGGCGAGCGCAGCTTCGGCAAGGGCTCGGTCCAGACGCTGATCCCCCTCGGCAGCGGAAGCACCGCGCTCCGACTCACCACCGCGCGCTATTACACGCCGTCGGGCCGCTCGGTGCAGGAAGGCGGCATCACGCCGGACGTCGCGGTGCCGCAGCTCACCGATCCCGATTACCGCTCGCGCAACCGGGTGCGGGAATCGGATCTGCGCCGCCATCTGGTCAACGAGGCCTCGGTGCGCGACGACGTGATCCGCGACGACGGCCGGCCCGATCCGCGCTTCGCGATGACGACGCAGGAGCTGACGCAGCGCGGCATCACCGACTTCCAGCTCCATTATGCGGTGCAGACGCTGGCCCGGCTGTCGCGGGTGCAGACCGCCGGCGCCGCGCCGCGGCCGACCGGCAGCCGCCGCTAGTCGCATGGCGAGCGCGGCCGCGGCGGGGGAAGGGGGCGGATCGCGCCTGACCGCCGCCAAGGCGCTGGCGTTGCTGATCCCCGGCGCGCTGCTCGCCGGGGCCTATGGCTCGCAATATCTCGGCGGCCTCGCGCCGTGCGAGATGTGCTATTGGCAGCGTTACGCCCATATGGCCGGGCTCGCCTTCGCGCTGGCGGCCTTGGCCGGCGGCGGCATGCCGGATCGCGGCCGTTCCTTCGTCTGGCTGGCGGCGCTCGGCATCCTGGCCAGCGGCGCGATCGGCTTCTACCATGCCGGCGTCGAGCTCGGTTATTTCACCGGCTTCACCGAGTGCACCGCCTCGTTCGGCTCCAGCCGGTCGACCGACGATCTGTTCAACCAGATCATGGCCGCGCCGGTGGTGCGCTGCGACCAGGTGCAATGGTCGTTCCTCGGCATCTCGATGGCGGGCTGGAATGCGATCCTTTCGACCTTTGGCGCGTTGACAATCTTATGGCTGAGCCTGTCGCGACCCCGAGCCCGGACATGAGCGGCGAAAGCGCCTGGCGGCCGGGCGATGCCCACGCCGACGCGGCGTCGATGCTTCGCGTCGACCAGGCCGGCGAATATGGCGCGACCCGCATCTATGCCGGGCAGCTCGCCGTGCTCGGCGAGGGCCATCCCGCGGCGCGGCTGATCTCCCGGATGGCGGCGCAGGAGCAGCGCCACCTCTCGCATTTCGACGCGATGATGGTGGCGCGCGGCGTCCGCCCGACCGCCCTCCAGCCCTTCTGGCATGTCGCCGGCCATGCGCTGGGCGCGGCGACGGCCCTGATCGGCCCCAGTGCCGCGATGGCCTGCACGGCGGCGATCGAGGACGAGATCGACGCTCATTATTCGGAGCAGCTCGATGCGCTCGGCGAAGCCGATCCGCCGCTCTCCGCCGCGATCGCCGATTTCCAGGCGGACGAGCGCGAGCATCGCGCTGCCGCCGTCGCGGCCGGCGCGGAGGATGCGTTCGGCTATCCGTTGCTCTATGCCGCGATCCGGGCCGGCTGCCGGGCCGCGATCGAATTGTCGAAGAGGATTTGAACATGCGTGTGATGCTGCTCGCTCTGACCGCTTTCGCCGGCACCGGCGCGTTCGCCCAGCAGCCCGGCGTTCCCGCGCCCGAGGCGGCGGCGCGCGCCTCGGCCAGCTCGGACGAGGAGGTGCCGGTCAACCAGGTTCTCGTCTATGGCGACGACCCCTGCCCGGCGAGCACCGACGAGGTGATCAACGTCTGCGCCCGGCTGCCCGAGCAGGAGCGCTTCCGCATCCCGCCCAATCTCAGGAGCAATCCCAACGATCCCGCCGGCCAGGCCTGGGCCGGGCGGGCGACGGAGCTCAGCTATGTCGGCGCGAGCGGCATCGGCAGCTGCTCGCCGACCGGGCCGGGCGGAGCGTCCGGCTGCTTCAACCAGATCGTCCAGCAGGCGCGCGCCGAGCGGCGGAACAGCGACGACATCAACTGGAACTCGCTGATCGAGCAGGCGCGGCGCGACCGGCTGCGGCGGATCGACGAGGCGATCATGGACGAGGAGCGCGCCGGCCAGCCGCCGGAGCCTCGGCCCGATCCGCAATAGAGGCGGCGGGAGCATGGCGGGGGGCAAAGAGGCGCATCTGCGCCGTGACATCGGCTTTACCGGCTCGGCCTTCCTGTCGTTCAGCGGCATGGTCGGGGCCGGCATCTTCGCCTTGCCGGGAACGCTGCACGCGCAGTTCGGAACCCTGAGCCCTTGGCTGTTTCCGATCTTCGGGCTGCTTTTCCTCCTGATCGCCTTGCCTTTCGCCCGGCTGGCGGCCCTGCACCCCGTCTCGGGCGGACCGGCCGCCTACACCGCGCCGTTCGGGCCGCTCGTCTCTTTCCAGGTCGGCTGGCTCTATTATGTCGCGCGCATCACCGCGCTCGCCGCCAATGCCAACGTCTTCGCGACCTATGCCGGCTCGCTCTGGCCGCCCTTCGCAAGCCCGATCGGGCGCGGCGCGACGATCGTCGCGCTGGTCGGTGTCATCACCGCGATCAACATGATCGGCGTGCGCCGGGCCGTGCGCCTGCTCGATCTGCTCACCGTCCTGAAGGCGCTGCCGCTGATCGCGCTGGCGCTCTGGGGCCTGGCCTGGTCGGCCGGAAGCTGGCCGTCGCCGGGGCCGCTCCCGGCCCTTTCGGCGCTGGAGGCGGCGGCGCTGATCATCCTGTACGCTTTTGTCGGCTTCGAAAACAGCGTCGTGCCCGCCGACGAGACCGCCGATGCCCGCCGCACCATCCCGCGCGCGCTGATCGTCACTTTGGTCGCGACAGCCACGCTCTATTTTCTGATCCAGCTCGCTTATGTCGCGGTGATGCCGCCCGGCCCGGCCCCGACCGCGCCGCTTGCCGCATTCGCCGAGGTGCTGATCGGTCCGGTTGGCGCGCTCATCCTGACCGCGACGGCTTTGGCCTCGATCGCCGGCAACCTCGCGGGATCGATGACCGCGACGCCGCGGGTGACCTATGCCTTGGCCAATCAGGGCTCGCTGCCGCGCTGGTTCGGCGCGGTCAGTGCGCGCTGGGCGACGCCGGCCAACTCGATCCTGTTCATGGGGCTCGCCGGGGTCGCGCTCGGCGTCACCGGCAGCTTCGTCTGGCTGGCGATCGTCAGCACGCTCGCCCGGCTGATCATCTACGCCTTGAGCATCGCCGCCTTGCCGAAGGCCGAAAAGCCCGGTGCCCTGACCTGGGCGATGATCGTCGCGGCGCTCGCCGTTTGCCTTTGGGCCGCGGCGCAGTCCCAATGGACTTCCTGGGCGATGCTGGCCGGCCTAGTGACGTTCGGCATGCTGCTTTACGCGCTGGCGCGGCGTCAGGCCGGCTCCAGCTCCGCCGGCACGGTTTCCGAGATCCAGCCGCCGCCAAGCACCCGCTCGCCCGAATAGATCACCGCCGCCTGACCGGGCGCGACACCATATTCGGGTGCGGCAAAGCTGACGCGCGCGCCATCGAATGACGCCGGTGCCGGGCGGGCGAGCGAGCGCACCTTGACCGCAAGATCGCGATGCTGGCGCTCGCCCAACCAGTTGACGCCTTCGAGCTGTGCGGCTTGAACGCCGAGCGCGGACTTCGGCCCGACGACGACCCGCGCCGTCTCCGGCTCCAGCTTCAGCACGTAGAGCGGCTCGGCCTGGCCGCCGACCTCCAGGCCGCGCCGCTGGCCGACGGTGAAATGAATCAGGCCGCGGTGCGCGCCGAGGACGCGGCCGGCGCGGTCGACGATCTCGCCCGGCCGCGCCGCCTCGGGGCGCACCTTCCGCACCACGGACGCGTAATCGCCATCGGGGACGAAGCAGATGTCCTGGCTGTCGGGCTTGTCGGCGACGATCAGGCCAAGCTCGCGGGCCAGGTCGCGCACCGCGCGCTTCGGCAGGCCGCCCAGCGGGAAGCGCAGGTGATCAAGCTGGTCGCGGGTGGTCGCGAACAGGAAATAGCTCTGGTCGCGGGCCGGATCGGTGGCCCGGTGCAGCTCCGGCCCGTTCGCGCCGGCGACGCGCCGGACGTAATGGCCGGTGGCGAGGCAGTCGGCGCCCAGCTCGCGGGCGAAGCCCAGCAAATCGGCGAACTTCACGCTCTGGTTGCAGGAGATGCAGGGGACGGGGGTGCGGCCGCGCGCATATTCGTCGGCGAAACGCTCGATGACGCTTGTCCGGAACCGGCTCTCATAGTCGAAGACATGGTGAGCGATGCCGAGCCGGGCGGCGACGGCGCGCGCGTCATGGATGTCGCGCCCGGCGCAGCAGCTCTTCGCGCGGGCGACCGCCGCGCCCTGGTCGTAGAGCTGGAGCGTGATCCCGATCGTCTCGGCCCCGCTCCGCGCGGCGAGCGCGGCCACGACCGAGCTATCGACGCCGCCCGACATGGCGACGACGATTCGAGCGCCTGCGGGCGGCCGGTCGAGCTGAAAATCCGCGTCCATCGCGGCGCGAGATAGGCGCTCGTGCGCGCAAAGCCCAGTGCCGGCGGCTTTACCCGCTCTTCACCCGCGCCAGTCTATGGTCGCCTGATGGACATGGCTTTCCTCCAACGTGCGCGGCGGATGCTGGGCGAGTCGCGCCCCGCGCCGCTCGACCATGGCCTGCTGCTCGCGGCGCTCGCCGGTCGCTCGCGCGCGCCAGCATCGGAGGCTTCCGCCGCGATCGAGGAGCCGGTCGTCGAGGTGCTGAGCGGCGGCTGTGAGTGGCGGCGGGCGGCGCGGGCGCAGGGCGGCTGCTTCAACCGTGCCGAAGCGGGACGGGGGCGCAATGCGCCGTAAAGCCTTATCACCGGGATATTTACCTTGGCGTTTTAGCCTTCCTTCAACGCTCGCCCTTTATTGGGGTGGAGCGCGCCGCGGGACATCCGCGCCCTGCGCTGGTTTCGAGGCTAGTGAATGATCGAGAATCAGAAAATCCGCCCCGGACAGGTGATCGGCCCGCTCGGCGAGCCGCTGACCCTGGATTCGCTCCCCCCGCCCTCGACCCGCCGCTGGGTCGTCCGCCGCAAGGCGGAGGTGGTGTCGGCGGTGAATGGCGGCCTGCTCAGCGTCGACGAGGCGTGCGAGCGCTACAGCCTCAGCCTCGAGGAGTTTGCCGGCTGGCAGCGCGCGGTCGACCGTTCCGGCATGCCGGGCCTGCGCGTCACCCGCATCCAGCATTATCGCAGCCTCTACGACCGCCAGCAGAACTACTGAGCGCTCGCGCGCTTTCCTTCACGCGACGAAACGGTTAAGCCGTCCCCGGCCGATCCAACGATCCTGAAAGCAGGAGCCGGAAGGGCGCCGGCGCGTCCCTTCCGTGATCGGAGCGTCCCGCGATTCGCACGCGGGCGAGACAGGAGGGAAGCAATATGGGTATCATTGTCTGGCTTGTTGTCGGCGGCATCATTGGCTGGGTCGCCAGCATGATCATGCGCACCGACGCGCAGCAGGGCATCCTGCTCAACGTCGTCGTCGGCATCGTCGGCGCCGCGATCGCCGGTTTCCTGTTCGGCGGCCGGAACATCAACAATGTCAATTGGCAGGACCCGATGGCGTGGGTCTATTCGCTGGTCGGCGCCGTGATCCTGCTCGGAGTCGTCAACCTGGTCCGCCGCGGGCGCATCCGCTAGCGGGCGATCGGCAAGCGAAAAGGCCGCCCGCCCGGGCGGCCTTTTCTCATTCCAGTTCGAAGCTGACCGTCAGGGTCACGCTCAGCACCTGCTCGCCGGGCTCGATCCTTGTGTCGGCCGCCTGCGCCGCCTCGCGCATCCGCATCACCGGCATCGGCGGCGGCAGCGTTGCGCCGCTCTCGCTGACCAGCAGCACCCGCCGCACGCGCATGTTGAGTGACCGCGCATAGAGCTCCGCCCGTGCCCTGGCGTTGGCGAGCGCGGCAATGCGCGCCTCGTCGAGCGCCACCTCCGGCCGGTCGAGGCCGAGATGCGGGCCGTCGATCTGGTTCGCGCCTTCCGCGACGAGCGCGTCGAGGATCCGGCCGGAATCGGCGATGTTCCGGAAGCGGACGTTGACCTGATTCGAAGCCCGGTAGCCGATCAGCTGCGGCGGTTGATTCTGCTCGTAGCGATAATCGGGCTGAAGGCTGAGGTTGCTGGTCTGGATGTCGCGCGGCTGGACGCCGGCGCGGGCAAGCGCGGCGCGCACCCGCCCCATCCGCGCCGCGTTCTGGCGGATCGCCTCGACCGCGGTGGTCGCCTGGGTGACGACGCCGGCGTTGATCCGCACGATATCGGGCACGCGGGTCACCTCGCCGGTCGCGACCACGTCGAGCCGGGTGCCGGCGATCGTCGCGGCGGGCTGGCTCTGCGCCAGCGCGGCGCCGGCGGGAATCGCGGCGGCGAACAGGGCCAGCGCGCTCAACATTCTCATCTCTTTGTCTCCTTCAGGACCGGCTGGCGCTTTGCCGGTCCGGCGCTGCACCGGCGCTGAACCGATGGTTTGCCGGGGGTTAAGGGGATCGCAGCATTTTCCCGGTATCCGCGCGGGCAAGGAGACAAGGATGTTTACGCTGCCCGGCCGCCTGATCGGCACCGTCCATCATATCGCTCGCGTCGAGGCGCGCGCCCCCGCTTTGTGGCGGGCGAGGCTGCGCGCCGGCGAGGCCGAGACTCGGATCGTGATGCGCAACGTCTCGCGCTCGGGCTTCATGGGCATCGGCGCGATCCCGATCCCGGCCGGCAGCGAGGTCACGCTCACCTTGCCGTTCGGCGCGCCGGTCGCCGCCGACGTGCGCTGGTCGCTGAACGGCAGGATCGGCTGCCGTCTGCGCGGGCGCTTCGATCGGCGTCAGCTTGCGTTCCTGATGCTCTGCGGCGGCGCGAACGCCTTGTTCACCGGCGCGGGCCTGCGTGTCCTGTTCGTGCTCGGCTGCGTCGGCCTGCTGCTGATTCCCTAAGCCCGGCGCGGAGGGGCAGGCCGGAAGGTCCAGCCCGCGCCACCCCGGCACAGGACGCCGCCCAGGGTCGCCGCGCCGCCCGCATCGAGCGTCGCCAGCACCCGCACCAGCCCGTCCTCGCGCCATGGCCCCGTCAGGCCGGCGGCGCGGCGCACGTCTTCGATCGCCCGCCGCGCCAGCCGCCGGCGCAGCTCGCGCGGCAGGCCCTCGGCATCGACCGCGATTTCGTCGCCGACGGTGGCCCGCAATCGCCATGCCGCATCGGCCGCCCAGGCGAGCGCCTCGTCGCAATCCTCGAGATGGGCCGCGGCGGCGGCGAGGCGCGGCGCAGGCGGCGCTTCGGCGGCGGCGAGCCAGGCGCGGATGCGGCTGCGGTCGAAACGCGGCGAGCGATTCGATGGGTCGTCCACCGGCTCGAGGCCGGACGCGGCGACGATCGCCGCCAGCTCCTGTCGTCGCCAGTCGAGCAGCGGCCGGATCAGCAAGATTTCGCTACCATCGGTCAGCGGCCGGCAGGGCCGAATGCCGGCGAGGCCCGGCAGGCCGGCGCCGCGTCCCATCCGCATCAGGATCGTCTCGGCCTGGTCGTCGGCATGATGGGCGGTCGCGACCTGGGAGCAGCTTTCGTGTGCCGCCCAATCGCCGAGCAGCCGGTAGCGCAGCGCCCGCGCCGCCGCCTGCAGGCCACCCGCCAATTTCGCGGGTTCCCCGTGCAGCACTGTGTGCGGCACGCCGAGATGGTGGCAAATCTCGCCGACGCCGGCCGCTTCGCCCCCGCTTTCGGGTCGCAAGCCATGATCGACGGTCGCCGCCGCGATCCGGCCGGGGAAGGCGGCATGGGCGAGGAGGAGCAGGGCCAGGCTGTCCGGTCCGCCCGAAACCGCGACGCCCAACCGCTCCGGCGCGCCGCCGGCAAGCTGCGCGACGTCGGCGCGGAAGCGCGCGACGAGATCAGCGGCGGGCGCTAGCGCGGCCGCGCCGGGCTCGTGCACCGGGCGTCCGTCCGCGCCTGGGGCAGGCGGGTGCGGATGAATTCACGCATATTGGGATAGACCTGGGCCAGCTCGTCATACACGCGGCAGGCCTCGGCGCGCCGGTCGAGCCGGGTCAGCGACTGGCCGAGGAAATAGAGGCTGTCCGCCGCCCGCTCGCCGCGTGGATTTTCCTGGTAATTGGCGAGGAAGATGCGCGCCGCCGTCGCGGGACGGCCGTCATCCAGATGGGCGCGACCGGCGAGGTTGCGCATCCAGCTCACCCAGCGGCTGCCGGCATGGCGGGTCGCGGCGGCTTCGAGCGTCGTCTGCGCTTCGCCGTAGCGGCGCGCTTCCCACAGCCGGAAGCCGGCATTGTAAGCCTCCTCCGCCGGGTCGCCGGCGCCGGTTTCGGCGGGCGGCTGGACCGGCTCCGTTACGGGCGGAGTCTCGCGCGGCGATGGCCGAGTCGGCGGCGGGCCGGTGCGCTCGGGCGGACCGGCCGCGGCGCCGGTCTGCTGCTCCAGCCGCTCGATCCGCCCGCCAAGCTCGGTCCTGAGCCGGCCGATCTCCCGTTCCAGCTCCCGGTTGCGGTTGCCTTGCTCCTCGACCTGGGCAGTGAGCGCGCGCAACTGCACCTCCAGCCCGTCGATCCGCTCGATCAGATTGCCCACCGCGTCGCCGCTGGCGCCGGGGCCGCTCGGGTCGGGCCGGGCCGGATCGATCTCCGGATCGACCGATTGGGTGCGGCCGTCCGGGAAGACACGGCGCTGCACGGCGCGCATTTCCTGCTCGAGCCGGTCGATCCGGCGGTCGGGCGAATCGCGGGTCTGTGCGAGCGTCGGCATGGCGCAGGCGCTGATCAGGATGAGAGTCAGGATCCGGTGCCGCATATGTTCCCCGCCCATGCTTTAGCGCAATGATATTGGACGCGGGCTGCTGTCGCCAGCCTTAAGCGCACCGCGGTTCAACGAGTTGGCGCGGGTGTGGCCGTCTGGACGCGGTTGCCGAGGTCCTCGGCAAGCAGGCTGACGTCGGAAACGGTGCGCTCGACAGGCTCCAGGGGGCCCAGGTCGCGGCCGCCGACCGTCACCCGCAGCAATTGCGGCCGACCGGTGCGCAGCAGCGGGCGCTGTGCCGTCGCCGGCACGTCGAAGGCCTGGCCGGCGGCGAGCTCGCCCTGGAACAGGCTGGCGCCGCCGCCGGCGCCGTCGGTGACGCGCAGCCAGACTGGACCGATTGCGACGAGAGTCACCGGCTGGCCGGCGGCCGCAGCGGGTGCGGCGGGCTGCGGGGCGGCGGGCGCCGAAGCGATGGGGGCGGGCGCCGCCTCCGGCTGCGGGGCCGGCGCGATCTCGTTGAGGCTGCTGCGCCAGAGCGCGAAGCCGACGACGATCACCAGCGCGACGATCGCGGCGATGATCGCCAGCGACCGGGGCGGCACCCGGGTCGGATCGGCCGGCTCGTAATAATTGACCGCCGGCGTGCGGAGACGGGCGCCGCCGAGCTGCTCGCGCACTTCGCGACCGAGCTCGGCGCCGTCGAGGCCGACCGCATTGCCATAAGCGCGCGTGAAGCCGACGCAGTAGGTGACGGCGGGCAGATCGTCCCACGCCTCCTGCTCGACATGCTGGAGATGGCGGACCGGGATGCGGGTCTGGTTGGCGATATCCTGCAGGCTGAGGCCGCGCGCCTCACGCGCCGCGCGCAGCCGGCCGCCGATCGACATATCTTCGGGTTCGGGCTCGGGCTGGTCCAGGTCGTCTTGCGCCATCGGCTTCTTCGCGACTCCGCTCTCGTTCGATCCCGCCATCGGCACGGCGGGCCGGCCGTGTCAACCAACGCCGCACTGATTCGCGCCCGCTCAGGCGATGCGCACGCCATGCGCCTCCGCCCAATCCGCCAAGGCTGCGCGCATGTCGGGCGGCGGCTTGGCGAGCAGCTTGTCGAGCAGCGTCATCGCCGCGCCGCGGTCGAGCGAACGGATCATCGCCTTGATCGGGCCCACAGCCGCCGGCGTGATCGAGAGGCGGCGGATGCCGAGCCCGATCAACGCCATCGCCTCCAGTGTCCGCCCGCCCATCTCGCCGCACACGGCCACCGGCACCTTGTACTCTCGCGCCTGCTTCACGACGCGGGCGAGGAAGCGCAGGATCGCCGGGCTCAGCCAATCATAGCGCTCGGCGAGGCGCGGGTGCGAGCGGTCCGCGGCGAACAGGAACTGGGTGAGGTCGTTGGTGCCGATCGAGAGGAAATCGAGCTGCGGCAGCAACTGGTCGAGCGTTTCCGCCAGCGCCGGCACTTCCAGCATCGCGCCATAATGGATACGCAGGGGCAGCGGCTTGCGGCGCTCGGTCAGCCAGCTGCGCTGCTCCTCGACCAGCGCCTTGGCTTCCTCGAACTCCCATGGCTCGGAAACCATCGGGAACATGATGTAGAGCTCGCGCCCGCCGCCGGCCTCGAGCAAAGCGCGCGCCTGCGCCTTCATCAGCGCGCTGCGGTCGAGCGACAGGCGCAGCGCCCGCCAGCCCATGGCGGGATTCTCCTCCTCATGCGCCTGGGCGCGCAAATAGGGGAGCGCCTTGTCGCCGCCGATATCGAGGGTGCGGAAGACGACGAGCTTGTGGCCGGCGGCGTCGAGCACCGCCTTGTAGAGCCTGAGCTGCGCCTCGCGTCGCGGCAAGGTGGCGGAGACGAGGAACTGGAACTCGGTGCGGAACAGGCCGATCGCGTCGGCGCCGGTTTGCTCGAGCGCCTCGACATCGTCGCGCAGCCCCGCGTTGATCGCCACTGTCAGCCGTTCCCCGTCCTTCGTGACGGACTCCAGCGACTTGTAGGCGGCGAACTCCTCGCGCTGCTTCTGGGTCGTCGCGAGCTTGGCCTCGAACGCCTCCTCGACGGCGGCGGTCGGGCGGACGAAGGCGCTGCCCTCGCCGCCGTCGAGCAGCACATGGTCCCCCTCGCCGATCAGCTGCCGCACCTCGCGGACCCGGCCGATCATCGGCACGCCCATCGCCCGGGCGACGATCGTGACATGGGCGGTCAGCGACCCTTCCTCGAGGATCACGCCCTTCAATTTGCGCCGGTCATATTCGAGCAGCTCCGCCGGCCCGAGATTGCGGGCGATCAGAATCGTGTCGCTCGGCAGCGCCATCTGCGCCGCGGTGCCGAGCTGGCCGGAGACGATCCTGAGCAGCCGGTTCGACAGATCGTCGAGATCGTGCATCCTGTCCTGGAGCAGCGGATCATCGATCTGGCGCATCCGCTGCGCCATCCGCTGCCGCACCCGCTCGATCGCCGCCTCCGCGGTCAGGCCGGAATCGATCGCCTCGTTGATCCGCCGCGACCAGCCCTCGTCATAGGCGAACATCTTGTAGGTCTCGAGCACGTCCTGATGCTCGCCGGCGGTGCCGAATTCCGGCGCGCTGGTCATCGCGTCGATCTGCTCGCGCATCTTGCGGAAGGCGGAATAGACGCGGTGCCGCTCCGCCTCGACATCTTCGGCGACGGTGTGCTCGATCAGAACCCGGGGCTGGTGATAGACGGCGTGACCCTCGGCCATGCCCAGGACGAGCTTCTGCCCGGTCAGCCGCGCGCTGCCGGCGTCGCGCGGATCGCCGGCGGTCGCGGCGCGGTCGGCAAGCCCGGCATTGGCGATCAGCTCGGAAAGCACCATCGCGACGGTCTGCAGCGCCTCGATCTCCAGCTCGTCATAGCCGCGCGGATCGGCATGCTGGACGGCGAGCACGCCGATCGCCCGTTCCTTGCGGATGATCGGCACGCCGGCGAAGCTGTGGAACAATTCCTCGCCGGTCTCCGGCCGGTAGGCGAACTCCGGGTGCGCCGCCGCCTCGTCGAGGTTGAGGACCGAAATCTGCCTGGCGATCGTGCCGACCAGGCCCTCGCCGAGCGCCAGGCGAGTCACATGGACCGCGCCCTGGTTGAGGCCGAAGGTCGCGAACAGCTCCAGGACGCCGTCGCGCAGCAGGTAGATCGAGCAGACCTCGCTCGCCATCGCGTCGGCGATGATGTTGACGACCTTGTTCAATTTCGCCTGCGCGCCCAGCTTCGACGCCATCACGTCGTGGAGCCCGGTCAGGATCTCCCGGGACGAGGCGGACGAAGCAGTCGGCATGGCCGTGCGCTATCAGAAAGGGCGACGGCTTTCCAAGCACAAGCGCGGCAGCGAAGCGGGCGGCGGCGTGTTATGATCGCGAAACGTCAGCAGGCAGGAGCCCGGCCATGATCACCCGCACCGCATCCGCCACCTACGAAGGCTTCGGCAAGGAGGGCAGGGGCAAGATCTCCAGCCAGTCCGGTGTCCTCTCGGACACGCCTTACGGCTTCAACACCCGCTTCGAGGACGGGCCCGGGACCAATCCGGAGGAGCTGATCGCCGCCGCCCATGCCTCCTGCTTCACCATGGCTTTGAGCTTTGCGCTCGCGCGCGAAGGGCTGAGCGACGGCACGTTGACCACGCGCGCGGCGGTGAAGCTCGACAGGGACGGCGACGGCTTCAAGGTCAGCCGCTCGGACCTGACGCTGGACGCGCGCGTGCCCGGCATCGACGCGGCGCGCTTCGCCGCGGTCGCCGCCGACGCCAAGGCCAATTGCCCGATCTCCAAGCTGCTCAACGCCGAGATCACGCTGGAGCACACGCTCTCATCCTGAGCGTGCGCGGCCAAAGCGGCGCGGGCAAGCTCTGGCTCTCTTCCCGGGCCGCGGTTATGCCTTCGCGATGAGCGAGAGCAACGCGCGAAGCGAACGGATCAGGGCGCATCCGGCTTATCGGGCGCTGGTGCGCACGCGCCGCCGGCTCGCCTGGACGCTGACCGCGATCATGTGCGTCGCCTATTTCGGCTACATCCTGCTGATCGCCTTTAACAAGCCGCTGCTCGCGACGCCGATCGCGGGCGGCGCGACGACGCTCGGCATCCCGATCGGCTTCGGCCTGATCCTGCTCGGCATCGCACTGACCGGCTACTATGTCCGCGTCGCCAATCGCGACCATGACGCCTTGCTCGCCGAGATCGTGGCGGAAGTCGGCGAATGAACTGGACGGCGATCGCGATGTTCGCGGCCTTCGTCGCGCTCACCCTCGCTATCACCCGCTGGGCGGCGTTGAGGACGCGCACCGCGTCCGATTTCTACGCCGCGGGCGGCGGCGTCACCGGTTTCCAGAACGGTCTCGCCATCGCTGGCGATTATATGTCCGCCGCCTCCTTCCTCGGCATCTCGGCCCAGATCTATGCCGACGGCTATGACGGCCTGATCTACTCGACCGGCTTCCTCGTCGGCTGGCCGTTGATACTCTTTTTGATGGCCGAGCGACTCCGCAACCTCGGCCGCTACACCTTCGCCGACGTCGCCTCCTTCCGTCTCGCCCAGCGGCCGGTGCGCAGCTTCGCGGCGGTGAGCACCCTGGTCGTCGTCGCCTTCTACCTGATCGCGCAGATGGTGGGGGCGGGGCAGCTGATCCGGCTGCTCTTCGGCCTGCCCTATGTCTATGCGGTCGGCATCGTCGGCAGCCTGATGATCGTCTATGTGATCTTCGGCGGTATGATCGCGACGACTTGGGTGCAGATCGTCAAGGCGGTGCTGCTGCTCGGCGGCGCGACCTTCATGGCGCTGATGGTGCTCGCCCAGGTCGGCTTCTCGCCCGAGGCTCTGTTCGCCCGCGCCGTCGAGGTGAAGGGGACCAATGCGATCATGGGGCCGGGCGGCTTCATCCGCGATCCCGTCTCGGCGATCTCATTGGGTCTCGCTTTGATGCTCGGTACCGCCGGCCTGCCGCACATATTGATGCGCTTCTTCACCGTCCCGGACGCCAAGGCGGCGCGCAAGTCGGTGCTCTGGGCGACGACCTGGATCGGCTATTTCTACCTGCTCACCTTCGTCATCGGCTTCGGCGCGATCGTCCTCGTCGCGACCAACCCCGCTTTTCTCGACGCGGAGGGCGCGCTGCGCGGTGGCGGCAACATGGCGGCGATCCACCTCGCCCAGGCAGTGGGTGGCAATCTCTTCCTCGGCTTCATATCGGCGGTCGCCTTCGCGACCATCCTCGCCGTCGTCGCCGGCCTCACGCTCTCCGGCGCTTCGGCGATCAGCCACGATCTCTACGCTTCGCTGGCCAAGGACGTGGACCCGGCGCGCGAAGTGCGGGTGTCGCGCTGGGCGACGCTGGGGCTCGGCCTGGTCGCGATCCTGCTCGGCATCGCCTTCGAGACGCAGAATGTCGCCTTCATGGTCAGCCTCGCCTTCGCGCTCGCCGCGTCGGGCAATTTTCCGGTGCTGATCCTCTCGCTCTACTGGCGCGGGATGACGACGCGCGGCGCGGTGGTGGGCGGTTCGGTCGGTCTGGGGCTTGCGCTGATCCTCACCATCCTCTCGCCGGCGGTCTGGGTGACGGTGCTCGGCAATGCGGCCCCGGTCTTTCTCTATTCTTCGCCCGCGATCTTCTCGGTGCCGGCCGCTTTCCTGACCATCTGGATCGTGTCGCTGTTCGATAATAGCCCGCGCGCGGCCATGGACCGCGCCGGCTTCGCCGACCAGGAGGTGCGCTCCGAAACCGGCATCGGGGCGTTCCGCGCGAGCGGCCATTGAGGCCCGCTTGAGGCCCGCTCGCGCTCCCGTCGCCGCGTTCATCCCTGCCGGTGGGCGATCTGCAGCTCGATCCGCTTCAATTCGCGAATGACTAGGTTGGTCTCCATCCGCGGCACCAGCGACATCTTGAGGATCGTCGCGAGGATCAGCAGCACGGCGGCCGGCAGCCCCCAGCGCAGCTGGGTCACCGGATCGGCCGCCTGGAAGAAGTGCCAAGCGGCCCATGCGCCGGCGAGGAAGGCCACACCCTGGACCACGAGCAGGAGGATGTTGACCCATCCCGTACGGCCCCCGAAAATGCCGAACACCCGCGCGAAGAAGCCCGGCTCGTCGCCGATCCGCCGCAGCACCTCCCGGGTCTCGCTATCGAGCGCCTCGTCGATCATCTTGTCGAGATCACGCATCATAAATCTCCTTCCAGTGCCGCCCGCAATTTCCCGCGGGCGTTCATCAGGCGGGTCTTCACCGTGCCCGCCGGAACGTCGAGAGCGACCGCCACCTCGGCGACACTCATGTCCTCAAGATGGAACAACGCGATAGCCGCGCGTTGCTCCGCCGGCAGCGCGGCGATCGCCCGCCCCATCCTGACAGCATCCAGATTCCCTTCGTCAGGGGCCGTCGATTGCTCCCACGGCTCCCGTTCGACGGCTTCGCGAAGCTGCCGGTCGCGGCGCAGGCGCTGGATCAGCCGCGCCGCGCGGCGCGAGACGATCCGGTAGGCCCAGGCCGGAAAGGCGTTCGCATCGGCCAGTCGCGGCATGCCGCCGACGATCTCGCGCCAGCCGTCCTGCACCGCATCGCGCGCCAGCTCGGTATCGCCCAGCAACCGCCAGGCATGAGCGAGAAGCCTGCCGTTCCAGCGGCGGACGAGCAGCGCGAACGCCCGGCGATCGCCCACCTGCGCGGAGGCGATCAGATAGGCGTCGAGCAGCCGCTCCGAAGGTGCCTTGACGTCCACGTTCGCTGTTCCCCGCTCTTACAGTCTATAGGTGCCGCCAAGGGATCGCACGGTTCATTCGTCGGGCAAAAACTGGCGCATCAAACGCCGCCTCGTGCCAATCGCCGTCGCCGGTTGGGATGGAATCGCGGTCGCGATCTCGGCTAGTGCCGTCGCGATGAATGCCGCGCCTTTCGCCAGAACCTCGGTCCTGCGCCGCTTCCTCTCGAGCGAGGCGGCGGGCGGCATCGTCCTGATGGCGGCGGCGGCGCTGGCGCTGGTCGTCGCCAACAGCGGCCTTGCGGAAACCTATCAGCACTGGCTGCACGCCGAAACCGGCCCGACCTTGAGCCCGAAGCTCGGCCCGATGACCGTGCATCTCTGGATCAACGACGGCCTGATGGCGGTCTTCTTCCTGTTCGTTGGCCTCGAGATCAGGCGCGAGTTCGTCGATGGGCGGCTGGCGAGCTGGCGGCAGCGGCGGCTGCCGATGATCGCGGCGGCGGCCGGCATGATCGTCCCGGCCCTGCTCTATCTGCTGGTGGCGGGGCGGACAGCGGGGCTCGCTAACGGCTGGGCGATCCCGGCCGCCACCGACATCGCCTTCGCGATCGGCGTGCTCGCCTTGCTCGGCAGCCGCGCGCCGGCCTCGCTGAAGCTGTTCCTGACCACGGTCGCGATCGTCGACGATCTCGGCGCGGTGGCGATCATCGCGCTCGCTTACACCAGCACGATCGACACGCTGGCGCTCGGCGCGGCGGCGGCGATCTGGTTCGTCATGGTCGCGATGGGCAAGAGCGGCGTCGCGCGGCTTTGGCCCTATCTGATCCTCGCCGCCGGCCTCTGGTACGCGGTGCTGCTGTCCGGTGTCCACGCGACGGTCGCCGGGGTGCTGGCGGCGGCGGCCATTCCGGTCGTCGCGACGCCCGGCGCGCCGGACGACGCGGGTTCGCCGCTGCACCGGCTGGAGCATGCGCTCGCACCCCTGGTCGCTTTCGCGATCGTGCCTTTGTTCGGCTTCGCCAATGCCGGCGTGAGCGTCACGGGGCTTGGCGTTGGCGCGCTGCTCGCGCCGCTTCCGCTCGCCATCGCGACCGGCCTGTTCCTCGGCAAGCAGCTCGGCATCTTCGCCGCCGTGCGCCTGTGCTGCGGGATGGGGCTGGCGTCGCCGCTACGCGGCGCAACCTGGCTCCAGGTCTATGGTGTCGCGATCCTGTGCGGGATCGGCTTCACGATGAGCCTGTTCATCGGCGCGCTCGCTTTCGCCGGCCGCGCCGATCTAATCGAGGAAGCGAAGGTCGGCATCCTCGCCGGCTCCTTCCTGTCGGCGGTCGCCGGCTATCTCGTGCTGCGCTTCGCCGCACCGCGCGCCGACTTCGCGGCGGTCGAGGCCCGGGCCAATGCCGAGATCGACGGCGACGGCGATTCGATCATGGACGAGGAAAGCCGAGCCTAGAGCCGCGCCGCCGGAACCAGGCGCGGACCGAAACGATTTCCTCGCCGACAGGAGGCAGGGATGAAGGTTCTGCGCAACAACGGCCTGACCATCGTCCTGATGCTGCTGTTCCTGGGCAGCCTGATCGGCCAGTGGCTGATGGGCTGGGGGTTCGAGAATGAGGAGCTCGCCCGCCACGGCCGGCCGCTCATCGGCCTCGCCGACTATGCGACCGATGCGCAGTTCCTCTCGTCCGTGTTCGAGAATTGGGAAAGCGAGTTTCTGCAGATGTCGGC
>NZ_JBQTIN010000124.1:0-39222 GCF_052388015.1 Sphingosinicella sp. | reverse complement strand
CTCCGGATTCTCGTGTGAACGGAGAAGCCCGGCCGCTCCGGACGATATTCCGGCTCGCTCAGGCGCGCGCCCCCTCGATCACGCCGGCGCTGTTGTGCCGAAGCGCCTTCAGCACCGTCTCGACGATGCCGTCGGCGTCCAGCCCGGCCTCGGCATATTGCTTCTCCGGCTTGTCCTGCTCCTGGAAGCGATCGGGCAGGCGCATGGTGCGGAGCTTCAGGCCGGCGTCGATCAGGCCGGCATCGCTGGCCAGCGTCAGGACATGGGCGCCGAAGCCGCCGATCGCCGCTTCCTCGACCGTCACCGCCACCTCATGGGTGGCGAGCAGGCGGCGGATCAATTGCTCGTCAAGCGGCTTGGCGAAGCGCAGGTCCGCGACGGTGGTCGACAGCCCCTGAGCGTCGAGCCGGTCGGCCGCCTTCAGCGCTTCGGCGAGCCGCGTGCCGAGCGACAGGATCGCGACCTTCTTGCCCTCTCGGACGACGCGGCCCTTGCCGATCTCCAGCGCCCGCGGCGTCTCCGGCATCTCGACGCCGACGCCGTTGCCGCGCGGATAGCGGACCGCGATCGGGCCCGTGTCATGCTCCTGCATGGTCTTCGTCATATGGGCGAGCTCGGCCTCGTCCGCCGCCGCCATCACGACGAAATTGGGCAGGGTGCAGAGATAAGCGAGATCGAAGCTGCCGGCATGGGTCTGGCCGTCGGCGCCGACCAGCCCCGCCCGGTCCATCGCGAAGCGCACCGGCAGGTTCTGGATCGCCACGTCATGGACGACCTGGTCGTAAGCACGCTGGAGGAACGTCGAGTAGATCGCGCAGAACGGCCGCATCCCCTGCGCGGCCAAGCCAGCGGCGAAGGTGACGCCATGTTGCTCGGCGATGCCGACGTCGAAGGCCCGATCGGGGTGCTTTTGCGCGAACTTGTCGACGCCGGTGCCGGACGGCATCGCCGCAGTGATCGCGCAGATACGAGGATCGTCGTCGGCCAGCTTGGCCAGCGTCTCGCCGAACACGTTCTGATAGGCGGGCGGGCCGCCGCCCGGCCCCTTGTCCTGCTTGCCGGTGACGACATCGAACTTGACGACGCCATGATATTTGTCCGCCGCCGCCTCGGCCGGGCCATAGCCCTTGCCCTTCTGGGTCACGGCGTGGATCAGGATCGGCCCTTCCTCCGCGTCGCGGACATTCTCCAGGATCTTGACCAGCACATCCACATCATGGCCGTCGACCGGACCGACATAATAGAAGCCCAATTCCTCGAACAGCGTGCCGCCGGTCGCCATGCCGCGGGCATATTCCTCGGCCCTCTCCGCCGCATTGTAGATGCGGCGCGAGATGCGGCGGGTGATCCGCTTGGCGAGGCTCCTCAGCCCCAGATATTCGGATGAGGAGATCAGCCGGGCGAGATAATTGGAAAGGCCGCCCACCGGCGGCGCGATCGACATGTCGTTGTCGTTGAGGATGACGATGAGGCGGTTGCCCGCCTGTTCGGCATTGTTCATCGCCTCATAGGCCATGCCGGCGCTCATCGCGCCGTCGCCGATCACCGCGATCGCCTTGCCGGGGCGGTTCGAGAGCTTGTTCGCCACCGCGAAGCCGAGCGCCGCGCTGATCGAGGTCGAGCTGTGCGCCGCGCCGAACGGGTCATAGTCGCTCTCGCTGCGCTTGGTGAAGCCGGAGAGGCCGCCGCCGGTGCGGATCGTGCGGATCCGGTCGCGGCGCCCGGTGATGATCTTGTGCGGATAGCATTGGTGGCCGACGTCCCAGACCAGCCGGTCGTCGGGGGTGTTGAAGACGTAATGGATCGCGGTCGTCAGCTCGACCACCCCGAGCCCGGCGCCAAGATGGCCGCCGGTGACCGACACCGCCGAGATCGTCTCGGCGCGCAGCTCGTCGGCGAACTGCCGGAGCTGCGATTTGTCGAGCTTGCGAAGATCGGCCGGCGTCTCGACCGTGTCGAGCAGCGGCGTTTCGGGTCTATCGGTCATGCAATCCCCAATGCGAACCTCTCCATAGGCCGGGGTCCGGGGGAAGTCATGAGGGAAAGCTGAGCAATTCCGGTTCCGCCTTTTGGGCGATCATTCGGAATCGGCTCGGTTATTCCTCCTCGCAGTCGGCACATTTGCCGCGCACCTCGATCACCGGGCGATCGGCGGCGAAGCCGGCGGCGGCGGCGGCGGCGCGCACGCCGCGCCCCAATTTGTCGTCGTCGATATGCTTGGTCTGGCCGCAGGTATCGCAGATCAGGAAGATGCAATCGTGCAGACAATCGGGATGGTCGTTGGCGATATAAGCGTTGGCGCTCTCCACCCGCCGGGCGAGGTTCGAGCCCACGAACAGGTCGAGGATGCGATAGACGCTGTTCGCCGCCACCCGACGATCCTGGGCGCGCGACACCTTCTCTGCGATATCATAGGCCGAGGCGGGCTTGTCGAAGCTCGCCAGCGCGTCGAACACCGCGGCGCGCATCGGCGTCCACTGCTCGCCGGAGCGCTGCATCGTGTCGCGCGCCGCCTCGGCGAGGTCGGCGCCCTTATGGCTGTGATGGACATGGCCGGTCATGAGCGAAATGTAGGCCTCCCAGTGGAACCTAACAAGCGCCCGTCATTGCGAGGAGCCGAAGGCGACGCGGCAATCCAGCTCTGGATTGCTTCGCTACGCTCGCAATGACGGAAGAGGATCAGATCACCGCGCGACGGTTGAGGTCGTGGCCGAGGGCAAGGATGAGCACGCCGATGATCGAATAGAGCAATTCGCCGCCTTCATGGCCGACCGCGAGCGCGCCGGCCATTACGCCGAGGCCGAGGCCGGCGATCGCCGAGGGAAGCATGAAGCCGTGCTGAAGAACGCCGCGTCCCAGCCCGACCAGCCCGAGCAGGATCGCCAGCCCGATCCCGAGCTCATGCACCGCCGGATGAAGCAGCAGCCCCCCCGCCGAGGCAAGCATTGTCACAAACACCGCGCTCGCCACGCAATGGACGAGGCACAGGCCCGACAGGCCAATGGCCCATCGGTCGATGCCTCCGATTCTGACGACGCTGCCCAACACGCGATTCCTTTTCCTGACCGTTATAGGCATAGCGGAGCGAAGATACAACATATCATCGACAGAAATCGTTCCACGGAGCCGCCGCGGCGCTGCTTGGCAAGCCCGCCACCCTTCGCCATAGGCGCGCGATGTTCTCCCGCCCCTTGGAACCGACCCCACGCCCCGGCGCGATCGCCGGCTGGCTGACCTTCGTCGCGGTGCTGATCTTCCTGATGGTGATCGTCGGCGGCATCACGCGGCTAACCGAATCCGGCCTGTCGATGGTCCGCTGGGAGCCGATCTCCGGCATCGTCCCGCCGCTCAGCGAAGCCGACTGGCAGGCGGAGTTCGACCATTACCGCCAGACGCCGCAATATGAGCGGGTCAATCGCGGCATGACGCTGAGCGATTTCAAGACCATCTTCTTCTGGGAATATGTCCATCGCCTGCTCGGCCGCCTGATCGGCCTCGCCTTCGCTTTGCCCTTGCTGTGGTTCTGGTGGAAGCGGGCGATTCCGCGTGGCTATGGCTGGAAGCTCGGCGGGTTGCTCGGCCTGGGCGGGCTGCAGGGCGCGATCGGCTGGTGGATGGTCGCCTCCGGCCTCGTCGACGTGCCGGAGGTCAGCCATATCCGGCTTGCCGTCCATCTGCTGCTGGCGCTGCTGATCTTTGGAGCGATCGTCTGGACCGCGCTCGATCTTAATGCGCTGGCCGAGGGAGCCGCGAAGCCCGCCCGCCCGCCGACGCTCGGCATCTGGGCGCTGTGCATCCTGTTCCTTCAATTCCTGTTCGGCGCCTATGTCGCCGGGCTGGAGGCGGGCTACGCCTTCAATTCCTGGCCGCTGATGGGCGACGAATTCTTCCCCGCCGCCACGCCCATGCTGGAGCCCTGGCCGCGCAACCTGGTCGACAATCCGATCGTCGTCCAGTTCGTCCACCGCTGGCTCGCCTTCCTCGTCGCGGCACTGGCGATCTGGGTCGGCATCCGCGCCTGGCGCCGCGGCGTCCGGGTCGACGGCGCCTTCCTGATCGCCGCCGTCTTCGGCCAGCTGCTGCTCGGCATCCTGACCATCCTCTCCGGCGTCCAGATCGACATCGCCGTCGCCCATCAGGGAATGGCGGCCTTGCTGCTCGCCGCGCTCATCGTCTGCGTCCATCGGCTCGGCCGGGAGACCAAAGATGCACCTGCGGGATAGCGAGATCGTCGCCCTCTACGTCGTCTTCCGCTCGCAGGACGAGGCTGAATCGATCGGCCGGGCGATGGTCGAGCAAAAGCTCGCCGCCTGCGTCAACGTCCTCGGCTCCTGCCGCTCGATCTATCGCTGGCAAGGCGCGGTCCAGGAAGCCGACGAGGTCGCGGCGATCTTCAAGACGCAAAGCGCGCGGGCCGAGGCGCTGATGGCGGCGATCCATACGGCGCACGCCTATGACGTGCCGGCGATCGTCCAGCTGCCGATCGCCGCGGCGCATCGGGACTATAGTGACTGGGTGATCGCGGAGACGCGCTGAGCCGTCGTGCTTTTGATGCAAAGTCAGCTTATGTTCAGCGGCGCGTTCCTACGACCGCCGCAACAGAATGAGGAGATCGGCCATGCGCAAGCTTCTTCCCCTGATCGCCGGCGGCCTGCTGGCTGCGGGACCGGCGCTGGCCGCCAATCCGCAAGGCGAGGAGCAGCTCGAACGCGCCCTAGCCGGCCGCGTCGCCGGCGAGCCGGTGCGCTGCATCAACCTGCATGGCTCGTCCAGCTCGACGATCATCGACGACACCGCGATCCTCTACCGGGTCGGCGGCACGATCTATGTCAACCGGCCGCGCGCCGGCGCCGAGTCGCTCGATCGCAGCGACACGATGGTGAACCGGCTGTGGGGGTCGCAACTGTGCAGCATCGACACGGTGCGGATGGTCGATCCGACCACGGGCTTCTTCCGCGGCATCGTGTTCCTGGGCGAGTTCGTGCCCTATCGCCGGGTCAGCAGCGCCCGCAACTGAGCCGTCAGGCGCGCGGGCCGACGGTCAGACCGAGCGCCTCGAAGCGCCGCAGGATTGCGCCGGCGGCGACATTGCCGTCGGCGAAGTCCGGGTCGCCGAGAACAATCCTACCCAATTCCGTGTCGAGCACGACGCCGTCGAAATAGAGGCTCTTGCGCGGCGCGCGGGTCACCACGCGGACGACATTGAGCGCCTCATAAGCCTTCACGACCGTGTCGCCGCCACTCCGCAAGGTGACGGCGTCGTCGGCCACCTCGACCGCGATCATCGGGTCTTCGTAGCTGCGGCTGCGGCGCAGCCTTAGCCAGGCGAAAATACCGAGCGCGATCGCGCCCGCGGCAAAGCCGAGCGGCAGCCAGCGCACCCGGTCGGGAATCGTGTCCGCCAGCGCGACCGTGGCGCCGGCAGCAAGGATCAGCAGCAGATAGGCCGGCACGATCCAGCGTATTTCGCGCCAGTCCCGGGCCAGCATCTCGCGCCGTGTCAGGCTCCGCGCGCTGACCGGCAGCGCCACGTCGCCCGCCTCCAGCCCAAGCGCCCGGCCCAGCTCGGTGCGCGTAAGATGCTCGGTCGCCATCAGGCGTAAGGCGGGCAGTCCAGCCCGGCCGGGCTCCTGGTGAAGATCTCGCAGCCGGTCTCGGTGATGCCGATCGAATGCTCGAACTGGGCGGAGAGTGAGCGATCCCGCGTCACCGCCGTCCAGCCGTCGTCGAGGATCTTGCAGTCGGGCCGGCCGATATTGATCATCGGTTCGACGGTGAAGAACATGCCGGGCCGCAGCTCCGGCCCGGTGCCCGGACGGCCGGCATGGACGACCTCGGGCGCGTCGTGGAAGACGCGGCCCAGGCCATGGCCGCAGAAATCGCGCACCACGCTGTAGCGGTGCCGCTCGGCATGTCCCTGGATCGCATGGGCGATGTCGCCGAGCCGGTTGCCCGGCTTCGCCTGCTCCAGCCCCAGCATCAGGCATTCATAGGTCACCTGGACGAGCTTCGTCGCCTTGATGCCGACATCGCCGACCAGATACATCCGGCTGGTGTCGCCATGCCAGCCGTCCAGGATCGGCGTCACGTCGATATTGACGATGTCGCCCTCCTTCAGCGTCCGGTCGGCGGACGGGATGCCGTGGCAGACGACATGGTTGATCGAGGTGCAGCAGCTCTTCGTATAGCCGCGATAGCCGAGCGTCGCCGGAATCGCGCCGCGCGCCCGCATCTCGGCGAAGACGATGTCGTCCAGCTCCTGCGTCGTCACGCCCGGTGCGACATGCGGCACCATCGCATCGAGAATCTCGGCAGCACAGCGCCCGGCCGCGCGCATGCCGGCAAAGCCTTCCGGCCCGTGCAGCTTGATATTGCCGTGCCGTCCGGTGACGGCGGTGTCGTCGGCATAAGTGATCAAGGTCATCGCCCCGATATAGCGCGCCGGACTTTAATTTGCACCAGCCGGTCCGTAGAGCGCGCAGGATGGCCGATGAGCGCATCTGGACCGCCGCCTTGCTGGTGATCGGCGACGAGATCCTGTCCGGCCGCACCCAGGACCGCAACGTCGCCCAGGTCGGGACCTGGCTCAACCTGCAGGGGATCAGGCTCGCCGAGGTCAGGATGATACCGGACGAGATCGGCAAGATCGCCGCCGCCGTGAACGCGCTGCGCCGGGCGCATGATTATCTGTTCACGACCGGCGGCATCGGGCCGACGCATGACGACATTACGGTCGATGCGATCGCCGTCGCGCTGGGCGTGCCGGTCATCGTCCATCCGAAGGCGCGCGCGATCCTGGAAGGCTATTATCGGGAGCGTGGCGGGCTCACCGAGGCGCGCCTCCGCATGGCGCGCGTGCCCGAGGGCGCCGAGCTGATCGAGAACCGCCCGTCGGGCGCGCCGGGAATCCGCTGCGGCAACATCTTCATCCTCGCCGGCGTGCCGCACATCGCCGGGCTGATGCTGGAAGCGCTGGCAGGCCAGCTCGAGGGCGGCCGCCCTTTATTGTCGCGCGCAATCGGCTGCTGGGCGGCGGAAAGCGAGGTCGCCGATTTGCTCGGCGAAACCGAGCACGCGCATCCGGATTGTCAGATCGGCTCCTATCCATTCTTCCGGGAGGGCCGGGTCGGCGCCAATTTCGTGATCCGCAGCACCGAGGAGGGTGCGCTCGAAGCCTGCGCCTCGGACCTGCTCGCGCGGCTCCAAAGTGCCGGTCTCGACGTTGTGTCGGGAGAAATCTGACAAGGGGCCGGTAATGGACCGTATCTTCACCAAGTTCGCCAGCGTGATTTCGTTCGCGTCCGGCCAGCCCTTCGCCTTCGTGCTTGCCGTGGGCACGATCGTCGTCTGGGCGGTGACGGGACCGCTATTCGCTTATTCGGACACTTGGCAGCTGGTGATCAACACTGGCACCACGATCGTCACCTTTCTGATGGTCTTCCTCATCCAGAACAGCACCAACCGCGACGCGGCGGCGATGCAGGCGAAGCTCGACGAGCTGATCCGCGCCGTGGCGAAGGCGCGCGGCGAATTCATCGGCATCGAGCATCTGTCGGAGAAAGAAGTCGAGGACATCCGCCGCGCGCTCGAGAAGGAGGCCGGGTCCGAAAAGGACAAAGCCGAAGCGCACGAGACGCTGGAACATCTGCTGAGGCGGCGTTGATCAGAAACAGGTCAGGTGGAGCGGGTGAAGGGAATCGAACCCTCGTCGTAAGCTTGGGAAGCTTCTGCTCTGCCATTGAGCTACACCCGCGCGACCTTTCGCCTGCCACAGCCGGGGCAGCCCGGTCAACGCCGCCGGCCGACCGCTTCTGCGGCCCTCAGAATGGCGATCGTCTTCGAATTCCCGATCGATAAGAGCGGTCAGCGCTCGCCACCATAGCGTAGGTCGGCGGAGCTCAAGGCGGTCTTGTCGGCCGCGGCCTCGGCAAATTTGGTTCCAGCATAACCGGCCAGCTTGACGCCGAAACCGGCCGCCGTCTTGCCGGGCGCGAGCAGGCGCAGGTCGAACTCCTGCTCGAACTGGACACCCATCCGCTTGCCCTCCGCCCAGCGAACCGCGGCCCCGAGGGGGCCGCAGCCGGGCAGGTCGAGCTGGACGTTGGAACCGGTCGGCAAAGTACGGCCACTCTCCAGCAGCGCGCCCCCGGTCGAGATGTTGCGGACGCGGACCGGGATAGTCATCCCGTTCCACTGCAGGCTGGCGACCTTGAGGATGCCTTGCCGCGGCGGCCGGTTGAACTGGAAGCCGTCGGCGGTCACGGCCTTGTTCTGCTGGGCCAGCTCGTAAGCCTCGTCCTGGCCCATCGGCCGGCCGAAAATGTAGCCCTGGATATGGGAGCAGCCGAGATCGCGGATCAAGGTGAGCTCGTCATGGGTTTCGGCGCCCTCCGCCGTCGTGTCCATGCCGAGGCTCTCGGCAAGCGTGACGATCGCGCGGATGATCGCCGCGTTGCGACTGTCCTTCGTGGCCGCGCCGCGCACGAAGCTCTGGTCGATCTTGATTTTGTCGAACGGCGCCTTCTTCAGATAGCCGAGCGAGGAATAACCGGTGCCGAAATCGTCGAGCGCGAGCCGGACGCCGAGCGACTTCAGCTTGGCGAACATATCGTCGGTCGATTCGCTTTCGACGAGGAACACGCCTTCGGTGATTTCCAGCTCCAGCTGGCGCGGCTGGATCTGCGAGTTGGCGAGCGCGCTGACAACCGTCGCCGGCAGGTTCGAATCGGTGAACTGTATCGGCGACAGGTTGACCGCGACGCGGATGTTCTCCGGCCATTTCGCCGCTTCCATGCAGGCGGTGCGCAGCACCCATTCGCCGATCTGGAGGATGAGACCGCTGTCCTCGGCGAGCGGAATGAAGACGCTGGGCGAAATCGTGCCGCGCGAGCCGTGATGCCAGCGAACCAACGCCTCAAAGCCGGACAATTCCTCGGTCTGGGCGTTGACGACGGGTTGGTAGACGAGCGCCAGCTCGCCGCGGCCGATCGCCTTCCTGAGGTCGTTCTCTAGGGTCTGCCGGTCCTGCGCCTCGGTGTGCATTTCCGGCGCGAAGAAGCAGAAGGTGCCACGTCCGGCCGCCTTTGCCGAATAAAGGGCGAGATCGGCATTGCGCACCAGCGAATCGCCGCACGTGTCGCCCGGCGGGGCGACGGCGATGCCGACCGATGCGCCGATCGAGATATTATGCCCCTCGATCATATAGGGCATCGACACCTGCTGGATGAGCCGCTCGGCGAGCTGGGCGAGACTGCCGTTGTCCTGGCCCGGCAACACGGCTTCGAATTCGTCGCCGCCGAGGCGGCCGATCTGGCCGCGCTCGCCGACGACGGTGTTGAGGCGTTGCGCGACCTGCTTGAGCAGCGCGTCGCCGACCGGGTGGCCCAGCGTGTCATTGACGTTCTTAAAGCGATCGAGATCGATCAGGAAAAGGGCGCAGCCACCCATCACCCCGCTCTTGTTCTGCAACGTCTCATCAAGGGTGCGGCGCATCAGCGCCCGGTTCGGCAGCCCGGTCAGCGAATCATATTTGGCGAGCCGGTTGATCTCCTGTTCGGAGCGGCGCTGCTGGGTGAGGTCCGAACCGATACCGCGAAAGCCGAGGAAGCGGCCATGCTCATCGAAGCTCGGCGTGCCGGACAGCGACCACCAGATTTCGGCCGCCGTCTTGGCGCGGACGGTCACGTCGGTGAACGGCAGGCGCGCGGAGAGATGGAAGCCCAGGGTGCGCTCGGATGGCTCGGCATCGGCGCTGTCGTCGATCCCGATGAGATCGGTGAACGACTTGCCGATCAGCTCGGCGGCCGGCGTCTTGAGATCGGCGGCGAGTTGATCGGAGACGTAGGACAAGGCGCCCCGTCCGGTCGTTTCCCAGAACCAGCCGCGCCCCGCTTGCTCGAACTCCTCGATGAAGCGGTTGGCGCGCTGTGCGCTCCATTCGGTCGTCAGCCGTCGTCGAAGCTGCGCCAGCGCGTCGATCGAGCGGCGCGCGCTGAGGTGGACCAGCGCGAACGCGACCAGCGCGGTCAGCGCCGCCGCCCAGGGATCGCCCCAGACAAGAGCTGCCGCGACGACGCAGATCGCGCCGCCGATCGCGACGATCGCCGGGAAGGCGAAGAAGGCGAGCGGGATCGCCAACAGTCCCGCGCGCTGGGCAACGCCGGCCAGTGACCCCGCCTCGCCGCCGAAGGCGGCGCCCGCGACGCACCAGACGACACCGGCCACCACCGCATAGGCGGCCGCCGCGCGGGTGGCGTGATGCGACTGCCAGGATGATAGCGGCCGACGGCGCAGGAACAGGACCAGCCCGACATCGGCGGCGACGAGGCCGCCGATCAGCGACGCGACAGCCGGGAATTGCTCGCCGCCCGCGGCCAGCCAGACCAGCACGACACCGCAGGTGGCGTGGACGATGAGGAAGAACAGCGGCAATGCGTCGAGTCCGCGGGTGCGCTCGCGGGCGGCGCTTTCCTCGCGCTCATCCTCCTGATGGGCGAAGTCGCGCGCGAAGGCGCGGCCGATGGAGATACGCTCTCCCGGCCCTGTCTCCGCCGTCCCGGATCGTTCCAACCTGCGCACGGGCTCGGCTGTATCGTGGCCGCCTTAAAAATCAGTGTCCTAGGCGTTCAGCGGCGCTCGGGCTCCTCTTCTTGCTCGGGCTCGGCTTCGGCGCGGCCGCGGCGGCGCTGCTCGCGCTCGCGCCGGCGCGCCTCGCGGCCGGCCCGCTCCTCGGCCTCGCGCAGCTCGCGGCCGCGCCGTTGATCGGCCTCGGACTGGCTGGTCGTGACCGCGTCCACACCGGCGCCGACCACGCGCACCGGCAGCGTGACGAGGTCGACCGCCGTCCGGGCGAGACAGCCGGACAGCAGAAACCCAAGCGGAACGAGAAGAAGGATACGCATGCCGCGGCAATAACGCGCGGCCGTTGCGTGAAGGTGAACGCGCGGGACGGGCGGACCCGCTATTGGGGCCGCTCGTCCCGCCGTCGTTCGATTGATTCCTAGCGCTTCGAGAACTGGAAGCTGCGGCGGGCCTTGGCCTTGCCGTACTTCTTGCGCTCGACGACACGCGGGTCGCGGGTCAGGAAGCCCTCGCGCTTGACCGTCGTCCGGAGCCCCGGCTCGTAGCGGGTCAGCGCGGTCGAGATGCCGTGGCGGACTGCGCCGGCCTGGCCCGAAAGGCCGCCGCCCGAAACGGTGGCGACCACGTCATACTGGCCTTTGCGCTCGGTGATGTCGAACACCTGGTTGATGATCAGCCGCAGCGTCGGGCGGGCGAAATAAACGTCCTGGTCGCGGCCGTTGACGATGATCTTGCCCGAGCCGGGCTTCAGCCAGACGCGGGCGACCGCATCCTTGCGGCGGCCGGTGGCATAAGCGCGGCCCTGCTTGTCGAGCTGCTGCTCGCGCAGCACCGCCTGGATTTGCGGACCCTGCGTATCGACGCCGTCCTTGTTGACCTCCTCGTCGCGGCCGCGACGGCCGTCGCGGCGCTCGCCGCGATCGGAACGGTGGGATGCGGGGGCAGCGGCCTCAGGCGCAACGGCCTCGGCCTGGGGAGCGGCAGCTTCAGCTGCGGGCGTGGCAGCCTCAGCCTCGGGCGCTGCGGCACTCTCGGCATCGGCGGCGGTCTCTTCAGCGACCGGCTCGGCCGCGGGTGCTTCGGCTTCGGTCAGGGCAGCCAGATCCGCCAGGGACTTCTTGTCTTTGTCGGCCATTATGCGCCCACCTTGTTCTTGCGGTTCATGGCCGCGATATTGAGGGGTTCGGGGTTCTGGCCGCCGTGCGGATGCTCGGTGCCGTTATAAAGATGCAGCGCGCGCATCTGGTCGCGGCCGAGCGGACCGCGCGGGATCATCCGCTCGATCGCCTTCTCCAGCACGCGCTCCGGGAAGCGGCCCTCGAGGATCTTGCCCGCGGTTATCGACTTGATGCCGCCGGCATAGCCGGTGTGGCGGTGATAGACCTTGTCGGCGAGCTTCTTGCCGGTGAACGCCACCTTGCCCGCGTTGATGATCACGACATGGTCGCCGCAATCGACATGGGGGGTGAAGCTCGGCTTGTGCTTGCCGCGCAGGATGTTGGCGACGATCGAGGCAAGCCGCCCGACCACCAACCCGTCGGCATCGATCAGATGCCATTTCTTCTCCACCTCGCGCGGCTTGGCCGACTTGGTGGTCTTCATCAGCGCCTTCATGGGCTTTCATGCCTCTTGAAATGAGCAGCGCCGCTCGTCCTGGAGCGGCGCGGAAGCGGCCGAATGACGGGACCGCCCAAAAAAGTCAAGGAAAGTGCGGCTTTGCTGATGGGTATCAAAATACCACAGCACCGAGTCGCGATACGCGTGTCACAGAAAAGCCCCGCCGCGATCGCTCGCAGCGGGGCCGATCTTACCAAAGTCGTCCGACGATTATTGGGCCGGGAGCGCCGTGATCGTCGTCGTCTCGCAGAGATTCTGGTTCATCATGACCAGCTCGCCGCCGCCCTCGCCGGTGGCGCGGATGTCCCAGAAGCAGCGGTCGTCGCCGCGCTCGAACTCGATCGGCGCGGACTCGCCATTGGCGAGCACGTCACGGCCGAGAATGTCGGCGCCCCACGAAGCTTCGCCGGTCGGCGAAACCTGAAGCGTCGTGACGGTCTGGCCCGACTGGTTGACGAAGGTGAAGTTCTGCTGCGCGGTCGCGCCGCCTGCTCCGCCGCCGGCGGTGTTGCCACCCGCGGTGTTGCCGGCCGGAGCCGCCGCGTTGCTCGGCGCGGCCTTGTTCGCCGGCGCGGCAGCGTTGTTGGTGGTGGCGCCTCTGTTGCAGCCCGCGAGCGCGAGCGAGGCGGCGAGCACGGCGCTCGCGAGGTACATGGTCTTCATGAGTCGTTTCCCCCGTGGTTAAGGTGCGCGAACCTTATCCGATTCTCGCCGCCGTGCAACGATTCTGCGACGAGGAGCGGAACGGTGCGCTCCCGTGCTTGCCAGCGCCCGCCAGCCGCCTATCCTGCCGCCAGCGAACGGAGGCGGCGGTGAAGAAGATCGAGGCGGTGATCAAGCCGTTCAAGCTCGACGAGGTAAAGGACGCGCTGCACGAGGTCGGCGTTTCCGGCATCACCGTCACCGAGGCGAAGGGCTTCGGCCGCCAGAAAGGCCATACCGAGCTCTACCGGGGCGCCGAATATGTCGTCGATTTCCTGCCCAAGGTGAAGCTGGAGGTGGTGGTCGACGACGGCCTGGTTGAGCGGGTGGTGGAAACGATCGCCGCCGCGGCCCGCACCGGGCGCATCGGCGACGGCAAGATCTTCGTCTCCCCGATCGAGGAGGCGCTGAGAATCCGCACCGGAGAGCGGGGCACCGACGCCATCTGACGTTTCGAGTCATCCCGGCGAAAGCCGGGACCTATGAACACCGCCGTGCCGAAGTTGCTGAGCGCCGAGTTCATGGGCCCCGGCTTTCGCCGGGGTGACTCCTTCAGTATCGATCAACCGTGGACGACCCCCGCCTTGCCTCGATGTCGCCGGACGAGCTCAAGGCCGCGATGCGCACGCTCGGCTACAAGACGCAGAGCGACGTCGCGGCGGCGATCGGCGTCAGCCGCTCGGCGGTCAGCCTGTGGCTGGACGGCAAGGTCGGTGTGCCGCGGCCCGTGGCGATGCTGCTGCGGATGCTGATCGCGGCGCAGCGCCGGCCCTTCTGACCTTCCCCACGTGAAATGTTCACCTCCGGCGCGACCGGGCTGGACGCCCGCGCCGATGGTGGAGATTGCTGCGCCGCAACGCCCGACTCGAAACGGGCGGCACCAACCGAGCGGGGAGCATCATGGCAAACAATGCGAGCGCGATCCTGAAGCGGATCAAGGACGAGGAAATCGAGTGGGTCGATCTTCGATTCACCGACCCGAAGGGCAAGTGGCAGCATTTGTCGATGTGCGCCGGCGTGGTCGACGAGGACCAGTTGACTGATGGCTTCATGTTCGATGGCAGCTCGATCGCCGGCTGGAAGGCGATCAACGAAAGCGACATGATCCTCCGCCCAGACCTCGACGCGGTCTATGCCGATCCGTTCAGCGCGACGCCGATGCTCGTCATCTGCTGCGACATCGTCGATCCGGGCACCGGCGAGCTCTACGCCCGCGACCCGCGCTCGACCGCCAAAAGGGCCGAGGCCTATCTCCAGGCGACCGGCGTCGGCGACACCGTCTATGTCGGCCCAGAGGCCGAGTTCTTCATGTTCGACGACGTCCGCTTCGAGGACAGCTACGCCGCCTCGACCTTCGTCATCGACGACATCGAGTTCCCCACCAACACCGCGACCAAATATGAGAACGGCAATCTCGGCCACCGGCCGCGCGCCAAGGGCGGCTATTTCCCGGTCGCGCCGGTCGACAGCGCCGTCGACATCCGCGGCGAGATGGTCTCGACGATGATCGAGATGGGCCTGCCGATGGACAAGCACCATCACGAGGTCGCCGCCGCGCAGCACGAATTGGGCCTCACCTTCGGCAAGCTGGTCGAGACCGCGGACCGGATGCAGGTCTACAAATATGTCGTCCACCAGGTCGCCCACGCCTATGGCAAGACCGCGACCTTCATGCCCAAGCCGATCAAGGCCGATAACGGCTCCGGCATGCACACCCACATGTCGATCTGGAAGAAGGGCAAGCCGCTCTTCGCCGGCAACGGCTATGCGGGCCTCAGCGAGATGGCGCTCTATTTCATCGGCGGCGTCATCAGGCACGCCAAGGCGCTGAACGCCTTCACCAACCCGACGACGAACAGCTACAAGCGGCTCGTCCCGGGCTTCGAGGCGCCGGTGCTGCTGGCCTATTCGAGCCGCAACCGCTCCGCCTCCTGTCGCATCCCCTACGGCACCGGCGAGAAGGCGAAGCGGGTCGAGTTCCGTTTCCCGGACGCGATGGCCAACCCCTATCTCGCTTATGCGGCTTTGCTGATGGCCGGCCTCGACGGCATCCAGAACCGGATTCATCCGGGCGATCCAATGGACAAGAACCTCTACGATCTGCCGCCTGCCGAGCTTGAGAATGTGCCGACCGTCTGCGGTTCGTTGCGCGAGGCCCTGCTCGCACTCGACGCCGACCGCGCCTTCCTGACCAAGGGCGACGTGTTCAGCGACGACCAGATCGACGCTTACATGGAGCTGAAATGGGAGGAGCAGCTGCGCTGGGAGACCACGCCGAGCCCGGTCGAATACGACATGTATTACAGCGCCTGAGTGAGGGGGAGGCCGGGTCCGGGAAGCTCAGTCTTCCAGGATCCGGCTCTCGCGCTTTGTGTCGCGCATCCGCCAGTAGACGATCAGCGAGAGGCCGATCATCGCGGTGACATACCAGTAGAAGACGCGCTCGATCCCGGCGTCCTTGAGCCAGAGGGCGACATATTCGGCGGTGCCGCCGAAGGCGGTGTTGGCGAGCGCATAAGGCAAGGCCACGCCGAGCGCGCGGATATGGGTCGGGAACAGCTCCGCCTTCACCACCGCGTTGATCGAAGTGTAGCCGGTGACGATTACCAGCGCCGCCATTACCAGCGCGAACGCGACATAAGGGCTCTGCGCGCGCTCCAGCGCGGTGAAGAGCGGCACCGTGCCGATCACGCCGAGCAGGCCGAAGCCGACCATTACCGGCTTGCGGCCCACCCGGTCGGACAGCGCCCCGGCGAGCGGCTGGAGGCACATGAAGACGAACAAGGCTGCGGTCATCACCCGGCTCGCCGTCTCCCGGTCGAAGCCCGAGGTGTTGACCAGGAATTTCTGCATGTAGGTCGTGTAGGCGTAGAAGGCCAAGGTACCGCCGGCGGTCAGCGCCATCACCAGTAGCGCTTCCTTCGGATGATTGCGGAACAGGTTGGCGGTGCTGGAGCGAGGGGCGTCCGACGCCTTGGCGTTGGCGAAG
This sequence comes from Sphingosinicella sp., assembly GCF_052388015.1. GTDB lineage: Bacteria > Pseudomonadota > Alphaproteobacteria > Sphingomonadales > Sphingomonadaceae > Allosphingosinicella. The sequence goes on along the minus strand of NZ_JBQTIN010000124.1, from coordinate 23,333 downwards.
CTCTCCGTCTCGGTGAGCCGGCGGCGGATGTAGAAGACGACCAGCGCCAGCACGCCGCCGATCGCGAACGGGATCCGCCAGCCCCAGGCCTCCAGGTCCGCCTCCGACATGCTGAACTGAAGGACGAGAAGGACGACCGACGCGACGAGCTGGCCGGCGATCAGGGTCACATATTGGAAGCTGGAAAAGAAGCCGCGCCGCTGCCGCCCGGCAACCTCGCTCAGATAGGTCGCGCTCGACCCATATTCGCCGCCGAGGCTGAGGCCCTGCATCATCCGCGCGAAGACGAGGATGGCCGGCGCGAGCCAGCCGATGGTCGCCGGAGTCGGCACCGCGGCGATGATGAGCGAGCCCATGCACATCAGGCTGACGCTCAAGCTCAGCCCCGCCTTGCGCCCGTGCCGGTCGGCATAGATGCCCATCGCCCAGGCGCCGATCGGCCGCATCACGAAGCCGACCGCGAAGATCGCGGCGGTGTTCAAAAGCTGGGTGGTGCGATCTCCGGAGGGAAAGAAGACCGGCGCGAAATAGAGCGCGAACGCCGTGTAGACATACCAGTCATACCATTCGACGAGATTGCCGGCCGAGCCGCCGACGATGTTGCGCAGACGGTGGGACGTGGACGGATCGTCGGTAGCGGCTGCCATGCCGCATCACTAACGGCTTGGGTGCGATATCCTAGTGGATCGTTCCCGGCGCGCCGTCGGTGCTCAAGAGGAGGATCATCCGCTCGATCTGCCGCCAGCGGCAAAAATGGACGACATTGCCGCGCACCCGGCTTTCGGCGGCGCGGCTGGCGGCCTCGTCGGCCGCGTGGATACCGAACCGCGCGATGAGATCGGCGGCATCGGTCGCCGCCGCGCGGTCGGGCAGGTGGACATGATTGGTCAACGCTTTCCCCGGATTTTTTAATCCTGTGCGAGCCGTTTAGCGGCCCAGCTCTTGCCAAAGCGCTCAACGCCAATGCTCAACGGCACGGTAACCAAGCGGGCTGGCGGCGGGGCGGCGGCGGTGGCATGAGCCGGGCGATGACCGATCCCGCCCCTCCCCCGCCGCCGCGCCGCGCCGGCGGCGTGCTGCTCGCCGCCGGAATCCTGGGCGGCGTGGTGATCGGCAGCGTGCTTGGGCAGCCGAGCATCGGGTTCCTCGCCGGGCTTGGCGTCGGGTTGGCGGCCGTGGCGCTGATCTGGGTCGGCGAGCGCAGGCGCCGCTAGTCGCCGGCTCGTTCGAGCCGCTGCATCGCGTCCTCCCAGCGGCCGAGCTCGACGCGTGCGTCCTGGACGAAGCGCGAGCGCTTGACGCCGAACAGGAACAGGCCGCCGGCGAGCTTTCCGATGAGGCCGACCGGGCGGCGAAACTGGATCAGAAGCACGGCGCGCCATTCGTCGGTGTCGTTCCACACCTCATGATGGAAGGTGTCGTCGAAGACGAGCGTGTGCCCCTCGCGCCAATGCACGATCCGGTCCGCCACCTGCATCCGGCAGCTTTTCGCCGCACGCGGCACGACGAGGCCGAGATGGGCGGTCAGGATCGCCTTGGTGACGCCGCGGTGGCGCGGAATGTGCGCGCCGGGCGCGAGGATCGAGAAGAAGGCGCTGTTGAGACCCGGAATGCGCGCGACCGCGGCCGCCGTCGCCGGGCAGCGGCGCAGATTTTCCTCCAGCCGATAGCCGTAGCCGTGCAGGAAGAAGCTCTTCCATTTGCCGGGCGGGGCGATCCGGCGGTGGTCGGGCGAGATATCGGCAAGCGGGGGGATCGCCGCCTCATGATCGAGCACGGCCTGAAGCTCGGCGCGGATCGCCGGCCATTGCCGCTCCAGTTCCGCGATCCAGGGGAAAATCGACGGATCGTAGAGCGGCGTGTCGCCCACCTTCGACGAACGGGCGACGAGGGCGCTGACGCGATGGCGCAGTTTCTTGCCCACCCGGAACAACCGGTCGGACAAGGCCTGGCGCTCCGGCGTCGCAAGCTGGTTCGTCGCGTTCATCGCGCGCTCCCTTGTGCCCGGATGTAGGCGGGAAAAGGGCGAAGGGAAGGCCGCGGCGTTCAGGCGAGGCGGCGCCCCGTCCAGACGACACGGCCGACGACATCAAGCGCCGAAGGCGAGCAAGGCGGCAGGTCGGGCCAGGCTGGATTGTCGCTGCGGATGGTGACCCTGCTCACACCCGCCCCAAGGATGAGCCGCTTGACGACCAGCGCCTCATCCCGCCGCAACACATAGATTCCGTCGCGCAAGCGCTCCGCGCCGTCGCCGCGATCGACGAGGATATCGTCGCCGTCATCGAGCGTCGGCGCCATCGAATCGCCGGCGACCCGGATCAAGGCGAGCTGCTCCGGCCGGCCGCGCGCCACCCTTCTCAGCCAGCCGGGATCGAAGGCGATATGGGCGATCGGCTGTTCGCCTTCCGCGAACGCCCCTGCCCCGGCCGCCGCGCGCAGATCGAGCCGGCCGACGGGAACCAGCCGATCGACCGGCCGATCGCGCGGCGGCGCGCCCAGCATTTCCTCATCGACGCCGAAGAATTCCGCGAGCAGCCGCCGGTCTTGCTCCGCCAATCGCTTCGGGCTGCCACGATACAGAAATTGATGCACATAGGCCGGGTTGCGGCCGAGCAGTCGCGACAGCGCCGCGCAATCGCTGCGCCGCTCCTTGACCAATGCCTCCAGCGCGGCCCGCGGGCGGTCGTCCGACATTTCGTTTTCCTACATCTAGGATTTTTCCTAGTCAAGAACATAACGGGAATATCGATTCGGAGTCGGACGATGCAGTTGCTGGGCAGGATCGAACTTTATCTGGCGCACACGGAGACCGCGCCGACCACGTTCAGCCGCGCCGCGACCCACGATCCGCGCTTCGTCTTCGACCTGCGCAACGGCCGCCGGCCGCGCCCGGCCACCGCCGCCCGCATCCATGCCTGGCTCGACCGAGCGGAGGCGCGGGCATGAAAGCCGAGGCGGCGCTGCGCCGCGCCCTTGTCTCCCTGCTCGCGGCCGAGGGCGTCACCGCGACCATTGAGAACATTCGGAGCCATCCTTGGGCGAGCGCGACCTTCAGCGGCACGCGGCACGAACTGCGGTTGCGGCTGTCGGACTCGTCAGGATGTGCCTTGCTCGCGGATCTCGCCGAGCGCGAGTTCGACCTTCCTGGTCACATCCTGATCGACATCGCCGCAGCCGACATGGCGCGCGACGGCGATGATATGCTGCTGACGGTGGAAGCGCTGACCGTAGTCGCGGATTAGGCGCGGGCGGAAAGCGCTCTCAGGCCCTCGATCGCGCTCTGCAGCCGATCGTTGGAGGGTGCGGGCGGCGGCATGTCCGGCCTGGACGGACGCACCGGCTCCGCGCCTTCGCGCTTGGCCAAGCCGCGTTCGAGCCGCGCCATCAGGTCGGTCAGGCTCGCTGACGGCGCGGCGGCGAGCGGCGGTTGAACAACCGGCGCAGCCGCCGCTTCTGCGATAGTCTGGGCAGGTGCGACCGGGCGCGACGGCGGCGCTGGCTCGCCGAGGTCGCGCGCGGCGGAGATCGGACGGCAGGGCGGCGCGTCGGGATGGGCGTCGGCCTTGCGGATGCGCGGCACCGCCGGAGCGGGCGCGGCCTCGTCCAGAACCAGCGCTGGCGGCCGGCTGGCGAAACGATCCAGCCAGCGCAGCAAGGCGAAGGTGACGGCGAAGGCGGAGAGCGCGCCGGACAGCGCGAGCAGCAGCCTTGCGGTCGTGCCGAGCGGCGGCTGCGCCGCGCTCAGGATCGCTGGCAAGCCCGTCGCCTCGATGGCGCGGCCGAGCAAGGCGTCGGGGATCGTGAAGGCGGCAAAGGCGACGGCGAGAGCCGCCAGGCCGGCCACGGGCAGATCGAGCGCGCTGCGCTCCGGGCCGCCGAAAATATTCGCGAGGGGGCGCATAGAGATCATGAAGCCTTGCCGGTGAGCCGTTCGTAGACGGGGGAATAGCGGGAAATGTTTGACGCCCAGTTACGCTCGCGTTCGACGAACGCGCGGGCGGCGGCACGGCGCGCGTCCCACTCGCCGGGCCGATCGAACAGATCGGCAAGCGCGGCGGCGAGCGCCTCGGGATCGTCGGGCGGGAAGAGCACGCCGGTGACGCCATCGGCGATCAGCTCGCGATGGCCGCCGACATTGGAGGCGGCAACCAGCTTGCCCTGCGCCATCGCCTCCAGGGGCTTCAATGGCGTGACGAGTTCGGTGAGCCGCATCGCCTTGCGCGGATAAGCGAGGACGTCGATCAGCGCATAATAAAGCTCGACCTCCTGATGGGGGACGCGGCCGGCGAAGAGGATGCGATCGGCGGCCGGCGAAGCCGCGGCTTGCGCCCGCAGCGCCTCTTCTTTTGGCCCGCCGCCGACCAGCAGCAGCCGCGCCTTCGGCCGCCGCGCCGCGAGCGCGGGCATCGCGGCGATCAGGTCATCGAGACCCTCATAATCGTAGAAGGAGCCGATGAAGCCGACGACTTCGGCATCCTTCAGCCCGAGGCGCCTGGCGAAAGCGGCGTCGCGCGCAACCGGCTTGCCGAACAGCTCCAGATCGACACCGTTGGGCGAGACGATGATCTTGTCGGCCGGCACGCCGCGGGCGACGAGATCGTCGCGCAGCCCGTCGCAGATCACCGCCACCGCGTCCGCCTGGTGCGCGACATGGGTCTCAAGCCGGCGGGTCAGGCGGTATTTCGCCGAGCCTTCCGTTCCCGTGCCGTTGCCGACCGCCGCATCCTCCCAGAAGGCGCGGATCTCGTAGAGCAACGGAATGCCGTGCCGCCGCGCGACCGGCAGCGCACCAAGCGCGGTCAGCACCGGCGAATGAGCATGGAGCTGGTCCGGCCGCCATTCGCGGACGAGCGCATCGAGCCGCGCTTCCAATGCCCTGATCTCGCGCCATTCGGCGATCGGCGAGGGCGACGGCGGCGGCGGCGGGGTGCGATGGAAGGTGATGCCATCGACGATTTCGGGATCGCCGGCGGGATCGGCCTGGCGTGGCCCCGTCAGGCAGGCGACTTCCCAGCCGCGCGCCAGCTGCGCCTTGACGATCGCGCGGGTACGGAAGGTGTAGCCGCTGTGCATCGGCAGGCTGTGGTCGAGAATATGTAGCACCCGCATCGTGCCGCTTTGGCACGACAGTCTTAAGGACCCCTCAACCGCCTTCTCCGGCGACCGCGCGAGGCGTATCTCGCGCGCCATGATCAGACGCATCGCGCTCGCTTTGGGCCTCACGCTGGCCCTGACCGGAACGGTGACGGGGCAGCCCGCGCCCTCCGCGCCCTTCACTGTTACCGAAACCGGCGCCGGTTATTCCTCGCTCGCCGAGGCGGTGGCGGCGATCGGCGACGGACAGGGCACGATCCGGATCGCGCCGGGTCGTTACCGTCAGTGCGCGGTCCAGGAAGCGGGGCAGATCACCTTCACCGCCGCGACACCCGGCACCGTCACCTTCGACGGCGTGATGTGCGAGGAGAAGGCGGCGCTGGTGCTGCGCGGCCGCTCGGCGCGGGTCGAGGGGCTGATCTTCACCAACATGCGTGTGCCGGACGGCAACGGCGCTGGTATCCGAATCGAGCAGGGCGACCTTGCCGTGTCCGAGACGATGTTCGTCGACGGCCAGTGCGGCATCCTCTCCGCCAACGATCCGAACAGCCGGATCACGATCGACCGGTCGACCTTCAGCGGCCTCGGCCGTCACCCGGACGGCAACGGCGCGCACGCGCTCTATATCGGCGACTATGGCAGCCTCAGCGTCACCAACAGCCGCTTCGAACGGGGCACCGGAGGCCATTATCTGAAGAGCCGGGCGGCGCGGATCGAGGTGCTCGATTCGAGCTTCGACGACAGCCAGGGCCGTGAAACGAACTACCATATCGATCTGCCCAACGGCGCGTCGGGGCGGATCGCCGGCAACACCTTCGTTCAGGGGACCGGCAAGGAGAATTACTCCACCCTGATCGCGGTCTCGGCCGAGGAGCAGGAGCATTCGGTCGCCAACCTGGTGATCGAGAACAACACCGCCAGCCTCGTCCCCGATTTCCGCTGGACCACCGCCTTCGTCGGCAACTGGAGCGGCGAGACCGCACGGCTCGGCGCCAACCGGCTCGCGCAGGGTATTCGCCCGCACGAGACGCACTAGGGGGCGAGCCGCGAGCCGAGGCGCTGGGCGAGATATTCGAGATTGGCGACGCGGCGGAGCAGGGAACTGTCGGTGATCTCCTCCGGCCGGAAGAAGCGGCGCATGACGGGGAAATCGAGATCGATCACCCGGCCGAGCCATTCCGGCGTCAGCAGGCCGCCATGCTCGTCCGCCATCGACCCCATCCGGCGGCGGATCGCATAGGTCCGCTGGCGCAGCCAGGTCGGGCGGATGCGGCTCGAAAACTCGCTCCAGCGATGGGCCCGGCCAGGTGGCTCGGCGAAGCTGTGGCCGTAGGCGGAGGGGTGTGCAGCCAGCGCCGGATCGATCGCATGGATCAACGCCGCCTCGAACCGGCCGGCATTCTTGAGATTGAGCGGCAAGGTCATCGCCTCGGTCACGACGCGATGATCGAGGAAGGGCATCAGATAGGCACCGAAGCGCGCCTCGTTGCTGATCTCGCGGCCGAAGAAGGGGCGGCAGCGGACGCGGGGATAGATCTGCTCGAGCAGCCCGCGCGGCAGGGGACCGCGCTCCCCTTCCCGCCCGAGCGCGGCGAGGATCTTGTCCTCCAAGCCGCGGAGGAAGGCCTGCTCGTCGAAGGCTTCGGTCAGGTCGCCCCTGGCGTAGCGGGCGAAGAAGGTCCGCGCGACGGTGGCGGCGCTCAGCCGCCGGTCAGGCAGGTAGAAGAAGTTGCGGAAAATCTCGCCGCAGCCGCCGGAGGCCGACATTGCCCCGCCTTGGTGGCGGGCGGCGCGGGCGGCGGCATTGGCCCCGCTCTCGAACAACTCGCCGAAATTGGGCAGCGCGTCATAGGTCTGGAAATTGCTTTCGACCTGCGCGGGGAATTGGTCCGGTTCGATGGTCCGCGCGCTCTTGTCGATCCAATCGACCTCGAAACCTTCCGCCGCGCCGATCGCCTTCGCTACGGCGACATCGTCGCTGCCGGGACCGCCATAGACATAGAGGCTCGGTCGCGCGCCGGCTTCGCGCAGCAGCGCCAACAGCAGCCGCGAATCAAGCCCACCGGAAAGTGGACAGAAGATGCGGTCGCCAAAGCCCTCGACATGAGGATGGACGATCGCGGTCAGGGCCGCGCGCTGGCACTCGATTCGCTCGGCGAGCGGCATATCCATCGCGGTTTCGGGCAGCGGCTTGGCGAGCGGATGCGAAACGGGGCCGCTTTCGATCAGCTCGATGAGCCGGTCCGGCCCCAGCGTCTTCAGCTCCGCGAAGACCGTGTCGTCGCCGATCGGCACGACGTTGAAGCCATATTCGTAGACCGCCTGGGCCGAGAAGCTCAGCCGCTCCACCGCCCCTGCCGCGCTCAGCAGCGAGGTCGAGAAGAGCCGCATCTTCGCGTCGTGGAAGAGCTGGAAGGCGGCGAAATAATCTGTGAGCAGGAAGGTCCGCCCGGCCTTGTGGATCAAGCCGGCGAAATGGCCGCCGATCCGGCTCCAGTCCGGCTTCGGCCAATCGAGCGACAGCAAAGCCTCCAGCGCCGGCTGGCCCATCTTGTCGTCGCAAACCAATGTGCCCGCGACCGCGACGACATCGTCGCCCGAGACGAGCAGGCTCTCCGGCCCGCCGATAATGTGCGGCGCGTGGAGAAGCTTCCAGCCGGGCCGCTCGATTTCGGTCAGGCCGGAGAAGCCGTGCAACAGGAATTGCGCCCGCGCCGCGGCCATCGCGCGGTCGCAGAAAGCGGGATCGCGGGTCGAGGCGAGGAAGAGGCCGGCCACGCCGGGGCGCCTAGCGGATGCTGGTTAAGATCGGCCCAATCATCCGCGCCCCCGCCACCCTTAACGGCGCGTCAACCGCGCTCCGCTAAGCGCCTGTCGGTGAAGCGCGGCCAAAGGCAGCCTGGATGATCGACCATTTCGCGCTCGGCCTGACCCATGGCCTGATGCTGCTCGCAGCGTGGCGGCTGCTGTCGCGCGCCGATCTGAACGACGATCCGGCGCCGGAACCGCCAAAGCCGGACCGCGCCGATGCGTGATCTCGCCCTCGTCGGCTTCCTCGCCGCCTTGCTCGCGCTCGGCCTCAAGCGGCCGTTCCTGTTCGTGCTCGCTTATATCTATGTCGACACGGTCTCGCCGCAGCGGCTGTCCTATTTCTTGCTCAACTCGGCCCCGATCTCGATGATCGTCGCGGTCCTGGCGATGGGCGCGTGGCTGCTGTTCGAGAAGAAAGACGGCGTTTCCTTCACCGTCCGGCAGGGGCTGATGCTCGTCCTCCTCGCTTATTGCGGCGTGACGACGATGTATGCCGACTTTCCGGTCGAGGCGGCGGAGAAGTGGGATTGGGCGTGGAAGGCGCTCGCCTTCGCCATCTTCCTGCCCTTGACGATGCGCAGCCGCCTCAGGATCGAGGCGGTGCTGCTCTTCCTCACCCTCTCGGCGGCCGCGATCATCATCGTCGGCGGGATGAAGACGGCGCTCGCCGGCGGCGGCTATGGCGTCCTCAACCTGATGGTCGACAACAATAGCGGCCTCTATGAGAGCAGCATCATCTCGACCGTCGCGATCGCGCTGATCCCGATCATCCTCTGGTTCGCGCGCTTCGGTACCATCTTCCCCTCCGATTGGCGGGTGAAGTTGTTCTGCTACGCTTTGGTCTTCGCGTGCCTGCTGATCCCGATCGGCACCGAGGCGCGCACCGGCCTGCTCTGCATCGCTTTGCTCGGCCTGCTGATGCTGCGCGACATGACCATGACGCGGCGGCTGCTGTTCGTCGGCGCGGCCGGTGCGCTCGGCCTCGCCGCCATCCCCTTCCTGCCCTCCAGCTTCAGCCAGCGGATGGAGACGATCCAGGGCTATCAGGCCGACGAATCCGCCAACACCCGCCTCGCCGTCTGGGGCTGGACGCTCGAATATGTTCAGTCACGACCGTTCGGCGGCGGCTTCGGCGCCTATCGCCAGAACCAGATCCAGGTGCAGACCACGAGCGTCGCCGGCGGCGAAGGGCTTCAGACCGTCGCCACGACGACCCAGGCCGACGAGGGTCGCGCTTGGCACAGCTCCTATTTCGAGATGCTGGGCGAGCAGGGCTGGCCTGGCCTCTTCATCTTCCTGGCGATCCAGATCATCTCGCTGGTGCGGATGGAGATCATCCGCCGCCGCTACCGCAAGCGCGACGACGAGCCGTGGATCGCGCCGCTGGCGACGGCGCTCCAGCATTTCCAGCTCACCTACATGCTCGGCTCCGCCTTCGTGCAGACCGCCTTCCAGTCATTCGGCTGGTTCATCGTCGCGGTGCAGATCGGCTTCGACGTCTGGCTGAAGCAGCGCGAGCGGGCCGAAATGCGCCGCCCTTTCGTCACGCTGGAGGGAACGAACCAGGAGCGTCGCGCTTTAGCCGCGCGATGAGCGACGAAACCCGGGGCCGCCTGCGCCACAGCGACGACAGCGCCCTGGGCATCGCACGCCGGCGCAACGGGCGTTACTGGCAATATTTCGACGCCGACGGAAAGCGCATCACCGATCGGGACGAGATCGACCGGCTCAACGCCATCGCCCTGCCGCCCGCTTATCGCGACGCCTGGTTCTGCCCCCACGCCAACGGTCATATCCAAGCGACGGGCTATGACGAGAAAGGCCGCAAGCAATATCGCTACCACCCCGGCTTCCGCGCCCGGCGCGACAAATCGAAATATGACCGCACCGCCGATTTCGGCCGCGCGCTGCCGAAGCTGCGCAAGCGGGTGATGGCGGACCTCAGGAAGCGCAGCCTCGGCAAGGACACGATCGCGGCCGCCATCGTCCGGCTGATGGACAGCGAATATCTGCGCGTCGGCAACGAGAGCTACGCCAAGGACAATAAGAGCTTCGGCGCGACGACGCTCCGCACGCACCACGCCCAGGTGAACGGCCCGAAGGTCAGGATGCGTTTTAAGGCGAAGAGCGGCGTCGAGCGCGAGATCGACCTGACCGACAAAGGCCTGATCCGGATCGTCCGGCAATGCCATGACCTGCCCGCCAGCGCCTGTTTCAATATCTCGACGAAGGGGGCGAGCCGCAGCCGATCGGCTCCGAGGACGTCAACGACTATATCCGCGACGCGACCGGCGAGGACTTCACCGCCAAGCATTTCCGCACCTGGGGCGCGAGCGCGATCGCGTTCGAGCAGGTCTGCGCCGCGGGCGAGAACGGCGTCAGCCTCGATGCGATGCTGGAGCCTGTCGCCGAAGCACTCGGCAACACACCGGCCATCGCGCGCAAATCCTATGTCCATCCGGCGCTGATCGACGCGGTGAAGCGCGACAAGGGCGCGGCGCTGCGCGGGTTGACCTGCCCGAGGGGCACCAAATATCTGTCCGGCGCCGAACGCGGCCTGATCGCCTTCCTCGACAAGCCAGCGCGTAAATCGCCAAAACGGACCGCCAGATGAACCGCACCGACACATTGGATCTCCAGACTGCGCGGATGTGGGCGGACACGACCGCCTGGTTCTCGAGCCACAGCCTGCAAATCCTGCTGGGCCTCGCCGCCGGCACCGCCATCGTCCTCGTGCTGATGGGCGCGCGCTGGATCGGCCTGCGCCTCTGCCGATCCGACCCCACGCACACCCATTGGCGGACCGTCTTCGGCCGGATGCTGGAGCGGACGCGGCTGTGGTTCATGCTGGCGCTGGCGGCGCGGGTCGTCGTCGGCGTCGGCCAGGCGCCGGAGCCCTGGGGCCGAATTACGCAGATCGCGTTCATCGTCGCCGCGGCGCTGCAGGTCGCGCTCTGGGTGCGCGAGCTGGCGCTCGGCGTCATCGAGCATCGCGCCGGGGCGCACGAGGATTCGAGCGGGCTGGGCAGCGCGATGGGGATCATCAGGCTGCTGGTCAGCGTCGCGATCTTCGCGGTCGCTTTGGTCGTCGTGCTCGACAATCTGGGGGTCAACGTCACCGGCCTGATCGCCGGCTTGGGCATCGGCGGCATCGCCATCGGCCTCGCCGCGCAGGGCATCTTCAAGGATCTGTTCGCGGCGCTGGCGATCATCTTCGACCGGCCGTTCCGCCGTGGCGATCTGATCCGCTTCGCCGACATCACCGGCCATGTCGAGGAGATCGGCCTCAAATCGACCCGCATCCGTTCGGACTCAGGCCAGCAGGTCGTCGTCTCCAACGCGATCCTGCTCGACAAGGAGGTTCACAATTTCGCCCTTGTTGCCCGGCGGCGCGTGCAGCTGCCGTTCGGCCTCATCTACCAGACCGATCCGAAGACCCTCGCCCAAGTGCCGGAGATCGTCCGCGCGATCGTCGAGCAGGACAATCGGGCGAAGCTAGTCCGCTGCACCTTTCTGGCCTTTGGCACGTCGAGCCTCGATTTCGAGCTGTTGTTCGACGTGCCGAGCGCCGACCCGAACGAGGTCGCGGCGGTGCGCGCCGCGATCGGCCTCGACATCCTGAAGGCGTTCGACGAGCGCGGGATCGCGTTCGCTTATCCCTCTCAGGTCGCCTTCACGGCCGCGCCGGATGGAAGGCTGATCATGCCCTATCCTGAAGCGCCGAAGACCTAGTTAGAACCCCACGTCCTCAAGGCTGAGCAAGGTCGCGTTGCCGCCGGCGCTGGTCGTATCGGTCGAGGTCACCCGCTCGGCGCAGAAGCGGGGCAGATAATGCGGGCCGCCGGCCTTGGGACCGGTGCCGCTCTGCCCCTCGCCGCCGAACGGCTGCGAGCCGACGATGGCGCCGATCATCGAACGGTTGACGTAGAGATTGCCGACCGTGCCGGTCTCCTCGACCGTCTCGGCCGCGCGGGCGATGCGGCTGTGCAGGCCCATGGTGAGGCCGAAGCCGGATGCGTTCACGCGCCGCACGGTCTCGGCGAGCTTGCCGCCTTCCCAGGTGGTCACGTGGAGCAACGGCCCGAACCACTCCTCGGTCAGATCCTCGATCCGGTCCAGACGGATCAGGGTCGGCGGCACGAACAGCCCTTCGGCCGGGGCCGGGATCGTCTTGACGATCCGGTCCTTCATCGCCTCGCGCCGGCCCATCAACTTGTCGAAGCTCGGCTGGTCGATCACCGGGCCGACATCGGTGCGCGGGTCGGAAGGATCACCGACGATGAGCGTGTCCATCGCGCCGGTCAGCATCTCCAGCGTCCGCTCCGCCACATCCTCCTGCAGCACCAGCAGCCGCAGCGCCGAGCAGCGCTGACCGGCCGAGCGGAAGGCGGAGGTGATGACGTCCTGCACCACCTGCTCGGGCAGCGCCGTGGAATCGACGATCATCGCGTTGATCCCGCCGGTTTCGGCGATCAGCGGGATGATCGGGCGGTGATCGTCGGCGATCAGGGTGCGGGCGATATGCTTGGCGGTGGCGGTCGAGCCGGTGAAGGCGACGCCGGCGATGCGCGTGTCCTCCATCAGCTTCTGGCCCATGTCACGCCGGCCGGCGGCGAGGATCAGGGCATCCTCGGGAACCCCGGCTTCATGCGCGAGGCCGACCGCATAAGCGGCGATCTGGGGAGTCTGCGAAGCGGGCTTGGCGACCACGGCATTGCCGGCCGCGAGCGCCGCCGTGACCTGGCCCAAGAAGATGGCGAGCGGGAAGTTCCATGGCGCGATGCAGACGAAGACGCCGCGCCCTTCCAGCCTGAGCATATTGCGCTCGCCGGTCGGCCCGGGAAGCTCCAGCGGCTCGAGATGCTTGCGCGCCTGCGCGGCGTAGTAGTGGCAGAAATCGACCGCCTCGCGCACCTCGGCGAGCGCGTCGGGGATCGTCTTGCCGGCCTCCTTGACCGCGATCCGCATCAGCATCGGACGCTCGCGCTCCAGCGCGTCGCCGAGCCGATCGAGCGTCGCCGCGCGTTCCTCGACGCTGCGCTTCGACCAGTCGGAGAAGCCACGGAGCGCCCGGGTGACCAGTTCTTCGGCGGGCGGCGTGCTGATCGGTCCGAAGTCGAGCGATCTTGCGACCGCGGCGGCCACCCGCGCCAGATCGTGCTGGTCGTTGAGGTCGATGCCCTCGCTGTTCTTCCGCTCCGGCGCGAACAGATTTTCGGGCAGGACGATCGACGGGTGACGGGTGCCGCCGACCGCGGCGATCTTGGCGACGGGATCGGCGAGCAATTGCTCGTCGGTCAGATTCTCGTCGGCAAGCTGGTGGACGAAGGAGCTGTTGGCGCCATTCTCGAGCAGACGGCGGACGAGATAAGCGAGCAGGTCGCGATGGCCGCCGACCGGGGCGTAGATGCGGCAATGATAGCCCTGGTTCTGAACCAGGTCCTCATAGAGCCCCTCGCCCATGCCGTGCAGCCGCTGAAACTCGAAGTCGCGGGAATTTCCGGCCCATTCCAAGAGGGTTGCGACGGTGAGTGCATTATGCGTCGCAAAGGCCGGATAAATGTTTGAAGCTTCAAGCATATCCTTTGCGCAGGCGAGATAGGAGACATCGGTCGCCGCCTTGCGGGTGAACAAGGGATATTCGGAAAGGCCCTGCTCCTGCGTCCGCTTGATCTCCGTATCCCAATAGGCGCCCTTCACCAGCCGTGCCGCAATCCGCCGGCCGGTTTTCTTGCCGATGCAGTTAGCCCAGGCGATGGTCGGCCGGGCGCGCTTGCCATAGGCTTGGATCGCCATGCCGAGCCCGTCCCAGCCCTTCAGCGCCGGCAGGCCCGCCACCGCCCCGATGATGTCGAGGCTCATCTCCAGCCGCTCGGTTTCCTCGGCATCGATGGTGAGGGGGATGTTTAAGGATGCCGCCAGCGTGGCCAGCGCCTCGACCTTTCCGATCAGCGCCGGCACGCAGCGATCATATTGCGCGACCTCGTAGCGCGGGTGCAGCGCCGAGAGCTTCACCGAGATCGAATGGCCCTGGCTCGCTTGCCTGCCCACCGCGCGGATCGCATCCTCGTAGGAGGCGTAATAGCGGTCGGCATCGGGGAAGGTCCGCGCCGCCTCGCCCAGCATGTCGAAGCTGGCGGTGAAGCCGCGATTCTCGCGCTTGCCCATCCGCTCGATCGCTTCGGAGATGGTGCGGCCCATCACGAAAATCTCGCCCATCATCCGCATCGCGGCGCCGACGCCGGTGCGGACGAACGGCTCGCCGGTGCGGGAGATGAGCTTGCGGAGCGCCGAGGCATTCTCGCTGTCGCTGGTCAGGGCGCGACCGATGACGAGACCCCAGGTCGCGGTGTTGACCAGGGTCGAGTTCGCCTTGCCCTTGTGGCTGCGCCAGTCGCCCTCGCCGAGCTTGTCCGAGATCAGGCTGTCCGCGGTATCCGGATCGGGCACGCGCAGGAACGCCTCGGCGAGGGAGAGCAAGGCCACGCCCTCCTGCGTGTTCAACCGATATTCCTGCAGGAACTGGTTCACCCAGCCGCGCGACTGCGCTTCGCGCAGATCGGCGAGCATCGCCAAGGCCCGCTGCTCAACCCTGGCGCGCGAATCGGCGTCGAGCGCCGCGTCGTGCAGCAGGGGCGCAAGCACGTCCGGTTCGGGGGCACGGAGAAGGTCACGAATGCGGGCGCGCGCCGAAGCCGTAGCGTCAGCCATGTAAGGGAACCTCTTGAGGCTTGAGTCTTGTCGGCGCGGCCCTAGACCGAAAGCCATGCCCATCGCCAGCCTCGACGAGATCAGGAACAAGGTTGGCCAGGAGGTCGGCGTCTCCGACTGGCTGACCATGGATCAGGCGCGGATCGACGCCTTCGCCGAGGTCACCGAAGACCCGCAATTCATCCATATCGATCCGGTCCGCGCGGCGCAGACGCCGTTCGGCGGCACGATCGCGCACGGCTTCCTGACGCTGTCGCTGCTCAGCCGGATGGCGGCGGACGCAATGCTGCGCCCGGACGGGATAAAAATGGGCGTCAACTACGGCTTCGAAAAAGTTCGCTTCATTGCCCCGGTCCGCTCCGGCAAACGTGTGCGCGGCCGCTTCGTCCTCGCCGCCTTCGAGGAGAAGCGGCCGGGCCAGTATCAGTTCACGCATAATGTCACCGTCGAGATCGAGGGCGAGGACAAGCCCGCCTTGATCGCCGACTGGATCGGTATGGTTTTCACGTGAATACCCCCCTCTCCCGCTTGCGGGAGAGGGTTAGGGGTGAGGGGCCAAGCGCAGCGAGGCAACTGACTCCGCAAATTAAAGGAAGACCCTCACCCCGCCCTCTCCCGCAAGCGGGAGAGGGAATGAAAGGACCGGATCATGGCCAATCGCGAAGCGGTCATCGTCTCCACCGCCCGCACGCCGATCGGCCGCGCCTATAAAGGCGGGTTCAATGCCACCCCCTCCCCCACCCTCGCCGCGCACGCGATCCGCGCCGCGGTCGAGCGGGCCAAGGTCGACCCGGCCGAGGTCGATGACGTGATCATCGGCGCCGCGCTTCAGCAGGGCGTGCAGGCGACGATCGGCCGCACCGCCGCGCTCCGCGCCGGCCTTCCCGTCACCGTCGCCGGCATGTCGATCGACCGCCAATGCGCCTCAGGCCTGATGGCGATCGCCACGGCGGCGAAACAGGTGATCGTCGATCGGATGCCGATCTGCGTCGCCGGCGGCGTCGAATCGATCTCGATGGTGCAGACGCCGGAGATGCGGCTCGGCGCCGATCCCGAGCTGATCGCGATGCACAAGGACGTTTACATGCCGATGATCGGCACCGCCGAGGTGGTGGCGAAGCGCTACAATATCGGCCGCGCCGCGATGGACGAATATGCCCTTCAGTCGCAGCAGCGCACCGCCGCAGCCCAGGCGGCCGGCAAGTTCGACGACGAGATCATTGCCTGCGACGCCACCATGTCGGTCAAGGACAAGGCGACCGGCGAGGTCAGCAAGCATCAGGTGACGATCACCAAGGACGAGGGCAACCGGCCGGAAACGACGCTGGAAGGACTATCGTCGCTGCAGCCGGTGATGGGGCCGGAGGCGACGATCACCGCCGGCAATGCCAGCCAGCTTTCCGACGGCGCCTCGGCCTGCGTGGTGATGGAGGCCGGCCTCGCCGCCGAGCGCGGCCTGGCACCGCTCGGCAAATATGTCGGCATGGCGGTGGCGGGCACCGAGCCGGACGAGATGGGCATCGGCCCGGTCTTCGCGGTGCCGAAGCTGCTCGACCGGTTCGGCCTCACGGTCGGCGACATCGGCCTGTGGGAGCTGAACGAGGCGTTCGCCGTCCAGGTCATCTACTGCCGCGACACGCTCGGCATCCCGAACGACAAGCTCAACGTCAACGGCGGCGCGATCTCGATCGGCCACCCCTATGGCATGTCAGGTGCACGTCTCACCGGCCACGCGCTGATCGAGGGCAAGCGCCGTGGCGCCAGATATGTCGTCGTCACGATGTGCGTCGGCGGCGGCATGGGCGCGGCGGGGCTGTTCGAGGTGCTTTGAGCGGGCGCTCGCCCGCTCTGGTCGAGAGACTGCGGGTCAGCGCGCACGCCGTCTGGCTCGCTGCGCGCGATCCGCGCGTGCCGTGGACGGCACGGGCGCTGGCGCTGCTGATCGCCGCTTATGCGCTGTCGCCGATCGATCTGATCCCCGATTTCATCCCGGTGATCGGGCTGCTCGACGACGCGATCCTGATTCCCGCCGGCCTCTGGCTCGTGACGCGTCTCGTGCCGCCGGAGCTGATGGCCGAGCATCGCGCGACGGCCGAAGCGGCCGCGCGCCGGCCGGTCAGCTGGGCCGGCGTGTCGCTCGTGCTGGCAGCCTGGGCGATGCTGATCCTGCTCGTCTGGCTCATCCTTCGCTGGAGCTATTCTTGAGGCGGCCACGCGACGAAGGCTCGACGCGAACTTCGCCGGGTTCTAGGCGCGCCCGATGAGCACCGCCCTTCCCGGCCCATGCGACGGCGCGGCGCCGCCGGACGCGGCGCGAACGGAAGCGCCTCATCCCCGCCTGATCCTCGCCACCTGCATCCTCGCCTCGAGCCTCGCCTTCATCGACGGCTCGGTGCTCAACGTCGCGCTGCCGGCGATCCGGACGGCGTTCGGCGCCACGACCGCCGAGGCGCAATGGGTGCTCAACGCCTTCACTTTGCCCTTGTCGGCCCTGCTGCTGATCGGCGGCGCGGCGGGCGACCTGTTCGGGCGCAAGCGGGTGATGCTGTGGGGCATCGCCCTGTTCACCGCCGCGTCCGTGCTGTGCGCGGCGGCGCCCAGCCTGGAGATCTTCCTTGCCGCCCGCGCGCTCCAGGGTCTGGGCGCGGCGATGCTGCTGCCCAACAGCCTCGCGACGCTGAGCGCGTCCTTCACCGGCGAGGCGCGCGGCCGCGCGGTCGGGACCTGGGCGGCGGTTGGCGCGATCGCCGGCGCGGTGGCGCCGATGCTCGGCGGCTGGCTGATCGACGGGATCGGCTGGCCGTTCATCTTCCTGCTCAACGTGCCGATCGCCGCCGCCGCGATCGCGCTCGGCTGGCGCTATGTTCCCGAAAGCGGCAATCCGGAGCGGCCCGATCCGGATTGGGCGGGCGCCGTGCTCGCCACGATCGGCCTTGGCGCGCTGACCTGGGGTCTCACCGCCTGGTCGGCGCGCGGGCGGCTGGGCCTCGTCGATGGCGCGGCGCTCGCCGCCGGCATCGCGCTGAGCCTCGCTTTCCTGTTTGTCGAGCGACGGCGCGGCGCTCATGCGATGGTGCCGCTGGCGATGTTCGGCTCGCTCGCCTTCGTCGGCCTGACCTTGTTCACCTTCCTGCTCTACGGCGCGCTCGGCGGCCTGATGCTGCTCTTGCCTTATGTGCTGATCGAAGCGGGCGGCTATTCGCCGACCACGGCCGGCGCCGCCCTGCTGCCGCTGCCGATCATCATTGGCCTCGGCTCGCCCTCTATGGGCAGGATCGCGGCACGGATCGGCCCGCGCTGGCCGCTCGCCATTGGCCCGCTGCTCGTCGCGGCCGGCTTCGCGCTGGCGGTGCGGATCGGCGCGGAGGGCGATTACTGGACGACGGTCCTGCCCCCCCTTCTTCTGATCTCGGCCGGCATGGCGATCGCGGTGGCCCCGCTCACGACCGCGGTGCTGTCCTCGGTCGAGGACAGCCATGCCGGCACCGCGTCGGGCCTCAACAGCGCCGTCGCGCGCACCGGCGGCCTGATCGCGATCGCCTTGCTCGGCTTCGTTCTCTCCCGCCAGGACCAGGCGCTGGTCGGCGCCTTTCACGGCGCGGCGCTGGCCTTCGCCGCGCTGGCGCTGGCCTCGGCGGCCATCGCTTTCACCACGTTGGGCAAGGGCCGCGCTAAACCTCCGCGCGGAACGGCGTGAAGTTCGTCTCCTCATCATAGACGTCGACGCCTTCTCGGCGCTTGAGCCAGCCGACCGCGGCATAGGTGACCGGCGTCAGCAATATTTCCCAGCCGACCTTCAGCGCCCATTGGGTGAGCAGCACGATGAGCAGCGTCCCGCTCTCCCAGACGCCGTAGAAAGCGAGCGGATAGAAGATCAGGCTGTCGACGCCCTGGCCGACGATCGTCGAGCCGATCGTGCGGGTCCAGAGGTGGCGGCCACGCGTCCAGACCTTCATCCGCGCCAGCACGTAGCTATTCACGAACTCGCCGGCCCAGAAGGCGATGATGCTGGCGAAGACGATCCGCGGCACCTGGCCGAACACCTGCTCATAGGCCGCCTGCCCGGTCCAGCTCGCCGCCGGCGGCAGCGCGACGACCACCCAGGCCATGAAGGCCATGAACAAGAGCGCGCAAAACCCCGCCCAGATGCAGCGCCGGGCGCGGGCATAACCGTAAACCTCGGTCAGCACGTCGCCGAGCACGTAGGAGACCGGGAAGAAGAGGATGCCGGCGCCGAACGGCCAGGCGCCGACGCCGGGCAGATCGACTGTCGCTACCTTGCCGGCGCCGAGGACGTTGGAGAGGAGCAGGATGGTGACGAACGCCGCCATCACGAAATCTAAGGCGCGCAGCGGCCTACCGGCCAGCGTTGCCGCCTCCACCGCCCGAACCCGCTCGCCGCCCGTCATTTTTCCGCCTCTCGGATGCCGCGATTCGCCGCGCAATCGCCACGCATTAATCCTTGCGTCAATCGTTGCATTAACGGCATAACTTGTCTGCGCCTTGGCTGTTTCAGGCAGCCCAGTGTCGCGGGGAGAAGCGCTATGAGTGACGAAGTTCGGAAAGTATCCCGGCGTTCGTTCTTGGGCCGGGTTCTCGGAGGCGCGGCGATCGGCGCCATCGCCATCGTCGGCGGGGCTACCCCTGCCGAAGCCCAGGTCTGCACCGACCGCGATCCCACTGACCCCGGGGGCCGGGGCCGCTGGTGCCGTCGCCGGCCGCGCTGCACCGATCGCGATCCTTCCGATCCGGTCGGGCGGGGCCGCTGGTGCACGCGCCGCCGTCGCCGCCGCAGCGGTATCACCGATCGAGATCCTGGCGATCCGGTCGGCCGCGGGCGTGGCCGTCGCCGCACCGGCATCACCGATTCGGATCCGTCGGATCCGGTCGGCAACGGCCGCGGCTGACCCAGTCTTTCGCCCTCGGGCGAAGCACACGAAAGAGCGCGGGGCGGGAACGCGTTTTCCCGCTCCGCCTTTCGCGCTACACGAAGCCCCACGCGCCCGTAGCTCAGTTGGACAGAGCACGAGCCTTCTAAGCTTGGGGTCGCAGGTTCGAATCCTGCCGGGCGCGCCATTTACGATTCCTTAGCCCGCGACGCGCAGAGGCCGGTGCATGGCCGACCTTTCCTTCATGCTGTCGCGCGCGGTGGCGAGAGGGCGCGCCGGGGCTCCGCGCAACCGTGAGACGATCCTGGCGGCGCTGCTGAGAAAGCGGGCCGAGGCGCATCGCCATGGCCTCGAAGAGCAGGAGCGGCGCTTGCGCGAGCAGATCCGCTGGGCGCTGCCGATGCGGGCCCCGAAAGAGGCCGAGCCCGTCTGATCCGTCCTAAGGTGCGTCGATCGCCTCGATCGCGGCGACCGCCTTGTCGAACCTTTCCTCCCACGCCCCCGAGATCAACGTCCAGCGCGCGCCGGCGCGCGCCAGCACCTCCTCGCATGCGACCATGAAGCGGCGCCGGTCGGCGGCGGCGGGGAAATAGCGGGTGCCGTCGTCCGCCCAGGGCACATCCACGTCGAACAGCAGATAATGGTCGGCATCGGGCCTCAGCGGGATCGTCGCCGGCGCCTCACCGAGCAGCATGATCGACCAGGCGGCGGTGGTGAGCGCGTCGGTGTCGACGATCAGCCGCCGGTTGCACCAGGGGCGCGCCGCTTCGGTCATCGCCCGCTGCGTGTCGGCGATCAGGGTGAGGCCGGCGGCGTCGAGATCGAGCCCGTTCAGCGCGCAATGGACGCGGCCATATTCGGGCACCCAGAGCGTGTCGAAATGCCGCGCGAGCCTGGGCGCCAGCACCGACTTGCCGGTGCTCTCCGGCCCGTGAAGGCAGATTTTGCGCGCAAAGTGCGGTCGCACCGGCGTGGGCAACACATCCCAATGCGTCCATGGCTCAGCGCGGACCGCCGCGCCGGAGACATCAGGAAACAGGCGCGGGCCAACGAGGATGAATTCCGTCGCGCCGACCTCCGCCGCCAGCCGCTGGCCATAGACTTCGCCGGCGAACAGGCGATCGATCGGCTCGGGGTGGGCCGCCTTCACGATGTCGCGCCAGATCGGCCAGAAATCGGGATGATCCTCCGGCGCCTGGGGAACGACCGCGTCATGGCCGATCACCCGGCAATCGGGGAACAGCTCGCTCATCCATTGCAGGCGCTGCGGACCCGGAATCGGGTCGTCGGGCAGCCAGCAGACGAGGACCGTGAGCTGGTCGACCAGGCGCCGCGCCGTCTCGATCAGGTGCACATGGCCGGCATGCGGCGGCATGAACTTGCCGAGGACGAAGCCGCGCGTCACGCCGTCGCCTGTTGCGCGCGGAGCGCCCGCCGCCATTCGAAGAAGCCGACCGTCGCAAGCAGCAGGAACAGAAAATAGAGACCCGCCGTCAAGGCGAGGCCGCGGCTCGCATAAAGGCCGATCGCGACGACATCGACGCCGATCCAGACGATCCAGTTCTCAAGCCGCCGCCGGGCCATAAGGATTTGCGCGGCGATGCTGAAGCCGGCGACCCCGGCATCGACGATCGGCGCGGCGGCATCGGTGAAGCGCGCCATCCCCGTGCCCCAGGCGAGACTCGCGGCAAGGGTCGCGATCACCCAGACGATCCGCTCCCTCCCGCCCATCACCGCGACCGGCACCTCACCGGCCGCTGCCTTCGCCCGCACCCAGTTCCGCCAGCCGTACAGCTGGACCACGAAGAAGAAGATCTGAAGCAGCGCGTCGCTGTAGAGCCGCGCCTCGGTGAAGACGACGAAGTAGAGCGACACCATGGCGAGACCGAACGGGTAGTTCCACACGCTGCGCCGGACGACGAGCGCGACGTTTACGACGCCGAGTCCGGCGGCCACCCATTCGAGCCAGTTCATCGCGCCGGCTCCGCTAGCGCCGACCGCTCAGCCGATATGGGCGCCCGCGATCATGCAATAGAGCATCGGCAGCGACAGGATGAGGTTGGTGCGGCTCGCCATCATCGCGGTCGAGGCGGCGCGGGCCTTCACGTCGTCCTCGACCTGAACGATGCCGAGCGCCTTCTTCTGGTTCGGCCAGATGATGAACCAGACGTTCGCCGCCATGATGAGCCCGAGCCACATGCCGATGCCGATCGTCGTGCGCGGCTGCTTCAGCATCAGCGCGTCCCTGAGGTAGCCGGGCGCGATCAGCTCGGCGAGGATCAGGCCGACCAGCACCGTCACCAAGGCGGCGTAGCGGAACCAGAACAAGGCGACCGGGGCGATATATTTGGTGACGCCCGGCTTCAGTTCGGCCGGTACGCTCGGCATGGTCGGGATCTGGACGAAGTTGAAGTAATAAAGCAACCCGATCCAGAGGATGCCGACGAAGACGTGCAGGAAGCGGCTGAACTGCATCCAATAGGCTGCGTCCATCATGCCGCGGTGCAGCCCCACCATGACCGCGACCAGCAGCACGATGCCGATCAGCAGCGCGAGACGGAAATTGCCGAGTATCTTCGCCATCATGCGTCCCCTGTTCCTGTCCTCATGGTCCTAGCGCAACTGGGCGCATCAATCGAGACGCCACATGATGCTCTGCTCAAGCGGGGTCCAGAGGCCGGTGCGGACGCCAGCGGTGCGCAGCGCGCGGCCGGTCCATTCGTTGCAGGTGAGGATTGCGCTGTAGCCGCCGTTCGCTTCGTAGAAGATGTCGTTGTCGCGATATCCGCGGCCAGGGACCGGCATCGTCCGCCCGCCCGTGTCGCGGCGGAAGCGGGCGGCGACGAAGGTGGTGAGGCGGCGATATTCGTCCGGCCTGAGCACGATCCGGCGCGTGTCGGCATCGACCTGCGGATCATGGACATGCTCGACATGGACCAGCGGATCGCCGCCGCCGAACGCGGCCCGGGTCGCCGAGGCGATCGAAAGGTCGCCCCAGGTCGGCGTGTTGAGATAGACCTCGCGCTCGCCATAGCCGAAAGCGGCATAATTGGCGGCGTCCCAGCGCGGATCGCGGACATGGCCGCCGGGGATGAACGGCCGCCAGTCCATATAATCGTTGGTCTTCGGCATCAGGATCCAGGTGTGGACGCCGTTGGTGCGCACGAAGATCGCGATCCCGCTCTCCGCCTGCCGCCAGGCGGCGTTGGCCGGGATCAGGCCGAGGAACAAAGCGGCGGCGAAATAGAGCAAGGGGATGGCGATCAGGCCGCCGAGGATGCGACCCGCCCAGAGTGCGCTTCGCCGCTGCCATGGTCCCTGCGCCATGGGTTGAGGCTAACCGCCTTGCCAGTGACCCGCCACCGTCATTGCGAGCGGAGCGAAGCAATCCAGCACGATTGCGAGACAAGCTGGATTGCTTCGTCGCTTCGCTCCTCGCAATGACGAAGCATGAGCGAATGGACGATCGGCGTTATCGGCGGCTCCGGCCTGTACGAGCTGGCGGAGCTCGAGGAGGCGCTGTGGATCGCCGTCGATACGCCGTGGGGCCGGCCGGCGGACGAATTGCTGATCGGCCGGATCGCGGGCGTGAAGTTCGTCTTCCTGCCGCGCCATGGCCGCGGCCATCGGCTGCCGCCGAGCGAGATCAACTATCGCGCCAATGTGGACGCGTTGAAGCGGGCTGGCTGCACCGACCTCATCGCCATCTCGGCGGTGGGCTCGCTGCGCGAGGAACTGGCGCCCGGCCGCTTCGTCCTCGTCGACCAGTATCTCGACCGCACCCACGGCCGCGCGTCGAGTTTCTTCGGGCCCGGCTTCGTCGCCCAT
>NZ_JBQTIN010000123.1:0-14875 GCF_052388015.1 Sphingosinicella sp. | reverse complement strand
CGCCATCACCGCGTCGAACGACCCCCAATTGTAGGTGAGAACGAGATCGAAGCCGCGCATGTAGCGAGCCAGCCGGGCATAGCGGACGGGGCCCGGCTTTCCCTGAAGCGACGGCGCGTCCGAAGGAAACGCGACCTTCACACCGCGATCGATCGCCTCGCGCGCGCCAAGCCGGTCCGGCATCGCGCTCAGCACGACATGCTCCGCCGCGTCGCCCCAGGCGTTCATCAGCCGGACCGCCCGTGATTCCTTGCCGCCCAGGCTGAAGGTGGAGTGACAGTGCAGGATGCGGACGGGCGCGGCCATCGGCTAGGCCGGTCGGGCGGCCACCCGCCCAAGCAGCCGATCGATGCCGGCGATCGCCTCCGGCTCGTCGAGGGTCGGGGCGTGACCGACGCGCGGCACCACGACCTGCTCCATCGCGGGAGCCTCGGCCAGCATTTTGCCGGCCGTCTCGGCGCTCAATATGTCACTGAGCTCGCCACGGACGAGGAGCGACGGCACGTTCGCCAGCGGCCGGAAGAATGGCCAGAGATCAGGCTCGGCCACGGGGCCGGCGAGCTTGAACGGCTCGGCGATCCGCATGTCGTAATCATAGACGATCCGGCCCGCGGGGGTGAGCTTGGCCAGCCGCTTGGTGTAGACGAGCCACCGGTCGATCTCCCAGTCGGGATAGCGGTCGGCTTGCGCCTCGGCGATGAAGCGGGCGGCGTGGAGCCAGGTCGGCCAGTCCCGCGCCCGGCCAACATAAGAGCGGATATGCTCGACGCCGCGCGGTTCGACCACCGGGCCGACATCGTTCAGCAAGGCGCCGGCGAGTCGGTCCGCGTTGGTCGCGGCGAGCAGCATGGTCAGAAGTCCGCCGAGCGAGGTGCCGAACAGGACGAAGCGATCGAGCTTCAGCACGGCCACCAGCGCCTCCATGTCCTGGAGATAGACCGGCGGCAGATAGGTCATCGGGTCCTTGGCATAAGCGCTCTCGCCCCGGCCCCTCAGATCGACGCAGATCACCCGCCACGCGCCGGCCAGCCGCTCGGCGACGCCTTCGAAATCGCGCGCGTTGCGGGTGAGACCGGGGATGCAGATGATCGGCGGCCGATCGGCCGTGCCGGCATAGTCGCGATAATGGAGCTTCAGGCCGTCGCTCGATTCCCAATAGCCGTCGGTCCAGCCGGTCATGCCGCCCCCTTGATCACCTGGCCCGGCCTATCAGCGCGGTGCGCCGGGGTCCATCAGCCCCGTGCGTCCAGCTCCTTGACCAGCCGCTTGGGCGCCTGGGCGCGATAGCTTTCTTCCAGCCATTCGCGCCACTGGTCGAGCGCGGGCATTTCGTCTTCCGTCGGCATGAAGCTGACCCAGCCGGACCGGCCGAGCCCGTAACCGGTCGGCACGGCGAACGGCAGATCGAGCGCCGCCGGGCCGGTATAGGGGAGCTTGACCGACAGCATGAACCGCTCCGACCCCATCGCGGGAAGATAGGCGAACGTCTTGTCGTTGACGGCGAGATCGTCATGGTCAGGCCATGGCGCCTTGCGATGCGCGCCGGGAAAGGCGAGCCCGAAGGCGCGCAACTCCGCGACCAAAGCGTCCGTTTTCCCGCTCATGCCTCATCCTCCTCGCCAGCGGCGGCTTCTTGGGACAGTAAGGATCATGGCTTCAACCCGCTACCGCCCCGAGCGCGCCATCCTGGAGCTGGGCGGCGATTTCTACGATCCCGTGGTGGCGGCCGAGTTTCCGCAGACCATCCTGCGCTTCCGAAACGACCGCGCCGCGGCCGGGGTCGGACTCGACGGCCTGAGCGACGCGGCGTGGATCGATCATTTCGGTGGCTTCGCGTTGCTGCCGGACAATCTGACCGAACCGCTGGCGCTCCGCTATCACGGCCATCAATTCCGGGTGTACAATCCCGATATCGGCGACGGCCGCGGCTTCCTGTTCGCGCAGCTGCGCGACGATGCGGGCCGGCTGATGGACCTCGGCACCAAGGGGTCGGGCCAGACCCCCTACAGCCGGTTCGGCGATGGCCGGCTGACGCTCAAGGGCGCGGTGCGCGAATTGCTGGCGACCGAGATGCTGGAGGCGCTCGGGCTGGAGACCTCGCGGACCTTCTCGCTGATCGAGACCGGGGAGGCGCTGGAGCGCAACGACGAGCCCTCGCCGACGCGTTCCGCCGTCTTGGTCCGCCTGAGCCACGGCCATATCCGGATCGGCACCTTCCAGCGCCTCGCGACGCTCGACCAACCGGACAATCTGCGTAAGCTCACCGATTATTGCCTCCGCCACTTCTTCGCCGACGAGAGCGGCGATCCGGCGCGGCTGCTCGATCATGTCGCGGCGCGGACGGCGCGGCTGGCCGCTTCCTATATCGCCGCCGGCTTCGTCCACGGTGTGCTGAATTCCGACAATATCAACGTCACCGGCGAGAGCTTCGATTACGGTCCGTGGCGGTTCACGCCGTATTGGGACGGCGCCTTCACCGCCGCCTATTTCGACCATGCCGGGCTTTATGCCTTCGCCCGCCAGCCCGAGGCGATCCACTGGGACCTCGTCCAGCTTGCGCTTTCGTTGAAACTGATCTCGACGGCCGAGGCGCTGACGCCGGCGCTCGATACCTTCGCGGACCGTTTTCGCGGCGCACTCCGCGACGCGGTCTTCGCCAGGCTGGGCGTTCTCCCCGGCGAGCTCGCCGACGATCTCGCGCTGATCGCGGCAATTGAAAGCGCGCTCGCGACGGAGACCGTCACAATCGACCGCTTCTACTTCGACTGGCGCAGCGGCTCGCTGCGCGCGGCGACCGACCGCTATGACGGCGAAGGGTTCGCCGAGGTGCGCGCCGGCCTCGCACGCCTCGCGCAGGCGCCAGGCGCGCTCGACCACTCCTATTGGTCGGACGCGGAGCCCTGCGCGATGCCTATCGAGGAAGTGGAAGCGATCTGGGCCGCGATCGATCGCGAGGACGACTGGGCGCCGCTCCACGCCAAGATCACCGCGGCGCGCCGGATGGGCGCGGCGCTTGAAAAATCCACCGGCTCCGGCATGAAGCCCGCGTGACCGCGACCCTGACCTCGTTCGAGCCCGCCACCGGGGCGCAATTGTGGTCGGGCGCGGTCGACGATCCGGACGCGGCGGTGAACGCGGCGCGCGCCGCCTGGTCGGGCTGGGCCGCAAAGCCCTTCGCGGTCCGGGTCGAGACCTTGCGGCGCTTCGCCAATGTCGTGCGCGCCGAGCTGGAGCCCTTCGCCGATCTGATCGCGCGCGAGACCGGCAAGCCGCTCTGGGAAACCCGCACCGAGGTCGAGGCGGTGATCAAGAAGGTCGACATTTCGGTGTCGGCCTATGCCGAGCGCAGCGCCCAGCGCCGGCAGGAAGGCGATATGGGGGTGCGGGTCGCGGTGCGGCACAAGCCGCATGGCGTGCTGGCGGTGCTCGGTCCCTATAATTTCCCCGCCCATCTGCCGAACGGCCATATCGTCCCGGCTTTGCTCGCCGGCAATGCGGTGGTGTTCAAGCCGAGCGAGAAGACGCCGGCGGCCGGCGAGCTCCTCGTGAAGCTCTACCATCAGGCGGGCGTGCCCGAAGACGTGGTCGCCTGCGTCCAGGGCGGGCCGGAGACCGGCAAGGCGCTCGCCGCCCATGCCGGAATCGACGGCCTGCTCTTCACCGGCTCGGCCCGCGCCGGCGGCGCGCTGCATCGCCAGTTCGCCGAAATGCCGCAGAAGATCCTCGCGCTGGAGATGGGCGGCAACAACCCGCTCGTCGTCTGGGACGCGGCCGACGTGCAAACCGCCGCGACGATCGCCGTCCAATCCGCTTATATGAGCGCCGGCCAGCGCTGCACCTGCGCCCGCCGGCTGATCGTCAAAGACGGCGATCACCAGCCGCTGATCGACGCCATCGCGCGGCTGATCGACCGGATCATCGTCGATCACCCCCACGCCAATCCCGCCCCGTTCATGGGCCCGGTGATCGACAATGACGCCGCCGATGCGCTGCAGGAGGCGGTGATCGACCTGATGGGCAAGGGCGGCCGGGCGATCCGCCGGCTCGACCGTCCCCGGCACGACCGGCCCTTCCTCACCCCCGCTTTGATCGACGTCACCGACATCCAGCGCCGCCCCGACGCCGAATTGTTCGGCCCGGTACTGCAGGTGATCCGCGTCGCCGATTTCGACGCCGCGATCGCCGAGGCGAACGCGACCCGCTTCGGCCTCTCGGCCAGCCTGGTCGGCGGCTCGCCGGAGCTTTACGACCGCTTCTGGGCGAACGTCCGGGCAGGCGTGATCAACCGCAACGGGCCGACCAACGGCGCGCCCTCCAAGGCGCCGTTCGGCGGCATCGGCCTTTCCGGCAACCATCGCCCGAGCGCCTGGTACGCCGCCGATTATTGCGCCTATCCGGTGACCAGCAGCGAAGCCGACAGCCTGCGCGCCAATATCGGCGTCGGGCTGGCGGACCCCAACACGATCGCTTCTTAATCCTCCCTGCGAGCGAAGCTCGTGGGGAGGGGGACCGCACGCAGTGCGGTGGAGGGGCGACTGCCGCCGCCAGCCCCTCCACCGGCTTTCAGCCGGTCCCCCTCCCCATCCGCTTCGCGGACAGGGAGGAATTTTAGCCGCGCATCTCCGGCAAATATTCCGCCTCGGCATGGTCGCTGAAGCGGGTGATTTTGGCGTCGAACTTCAGCCGCACCTTGCCGGTCGCGCCGTGGCGCTGCTTGGCGATGATCAGCTCCGACATCTGGTAGACCCGCTCCATGTCGCGCTGCCAATCCGCATAGGCCTCGAAGATCTTCGCGTCATCGTCCTGGAGCGGCTTCTTCGGCTCGCGGCTCGCGACATAATATTCCTCGCGATAGACGAACCAGACCATGTCGGCGTCCTGCTCGATCGAGCCGGATTCCCTGAGATCCGCGAGCTGCGGGCGCTTGTCTTCGCGCTGCTCGACCGCGCGGCTGAGCTGCGAGAGCGCCAGCACCGGCACGCTCAATTCCTTGGCGAGCGTCTTCAGGCCGCGCGAGATTTCCGAAATTTCCTGGACCCGATTGTCGTTGGAATTGCGCCCGGTGCCCTGGAGCAGCTGGAGATAGTCAACGACGATCACGCCGATCCCCTTCTGCCGCTTGAGCCGCCGGGCGCGGGTGCGCAGCGCCGCGATGGTGAGGCCCGGCGTGTCGTCGATATAGAGCGGCAGCGTCTCGAGATCGGCGGCGGCGCGCGCGAGATTCTTGAAATCATGCTGGCTGATCTTGCCCATGCGCAGCATCTCGGAGCTGATCCCGGACTGCTCGGCGAGGATACGGGTGGCGAGCTGATCGGCCGACATTTCGAGGCTGAAGAAGGCGATGCCGGCGCCGGCCGAGCGCTCGGGCGCGATCTGGTCCTCGATATCCTGCACCATCCGCCGCGCGGCGTTGAACGCGATGTTGGTGGCGAGCGCGGTCTTGCCCATGCCTGGCCGGCCGGCGATGATGACGAGATCGCTGTGATGGAGGCCGCCAGTCCTGGCATTGACCGTCTCGAAGCCGGTTGTGATGCCGGACAGGCCGCCGCCGGTGTTGAGCGCCTTCTCAGCCATCCGCACCGCCTCGGCCGCCGCCTTGGCGAAGCTCTTGACGCCGCCCTCGGTGTCGCCTTCCTCGGCAACGCGGTAGAGCGCCGCCTCGGCCTGCTCGATCTGGCCCTTGGGATCGACCTCCTCGGACGTATCGAGCGCGGTCTCGACCATCTCTCGCCCGACTCCGACCAGCGCGCGGAGCAGCGCCAGATCGTAAATCTGGTCGGCGAAATCGCGCGCGCCGATGATCGCCGCGCCGGAGCCGGTGAGCTGGGCGAGATAGGCCGGGCCGCCCAGCTCCTTCATCTCCGCGTCCGCATCGAACAGTGGCCGGAGCGTGATCGGACTGGCGATCATGTTGCGGTTCAAGAAAGCAAGGATCTGCTCGTAGATCCGGCCGTGCAGCGGCTCGTAGAAATGCTCGGGGCGGAGCTTGAGCTGGATGTCCTCGGCGAGCCGGTTGTCGATCATCAAGGCGCCGAGCAGCGCCGCCTCCGCCTCGATATTGTGGGGCAGGGATTGCGCCGTCGGCGGCGAGTCGATCAGGGTCAGCGGCTGGGCCATGCGGTCGCCTATACCGGCCGGCCTCCGGGGATAAGGGGTCGGCCAAAAACTCCCGTGAGTTGAATTGTGGACTATACCTTAAGTCATTCCCGCGAAAGCGGGAATCCATGAACAGCGCCGTTCGAGGTGGGCTTCGGCGAGGCTGGCGCGGCCATGCTGCACCCGCTAACAAAGCTCATGGCCGACGCCCGCATCATCACCATCGAGCTGGACGAGCGATCGATCCTGAAGCGCGGCGCGGACATCGAGCAGGAGCGCAAGATCGCGATCTTCGACCTGCTCGAGGGCAACAGCTTCGCCGTCGCCGGCCGGCCCGGCCCCTATCGCATCCGCCTGCGCGTCGAGGAAGGGCGGCTCGCGATCGAGCTGACCGACGAAGCGGGCGCGTTGCTCGACACGATCCGGATGGGCCTCGGCCGCTTCCGCCGGCCGATCCGCGACTATTTCCTGATCTGCGAATCCTATTTCAAGGCGATCCGATCCGATTCGCCGCGTGGGATGGAGGCGATCGACATGGCCCGCCGCGGCCAGCACAATGCCGCCGCCGAGCTGCTCCAGGAATGTCTGAAGGACGAGGTTGAGATGGACTTCGACACCGCGCGGCGGCTCTTCACCCTGATCTGCGTCCTCCACATCAAGGCGACGCCCGCGGCGGTTGACGGGCATGGCCGCGGCCCGGCATCGCACGCGGCATGATCCTTGCCATTCTTGCGTCGCTGCAGGCTCCGGCAGACAGCTTACCGATCGTACGGGTCGTTGGTCCTAACCATTACCAGGCTACCGGCCGCAATCCTTCCTGGCTGCTGATGATCACAGAGCGCGAGATTGGTCTGAGAATCGTCCCTTCTGGTGCCGTCAGCCCGGCGGACTATGTCGACACCAGGTTTCCGCGCACGGAGCCTGATGTAGATGGCAACGTCACTCTGTGGCGATCGAACGAAGGCGGTCGAGCCATTTCCGTTGAGGCCAGGCAAACGCCAACGCGATGCGAACTGCGCGGACGCAGATATGAAGACTATGTGCGTGTCACGATAGGAGCGCGCATGCTGAACGGTTGCGGCGGCCGCATGATACCGGAAGGTCAGCGATAGATGGCGATCCTTTCCGACAAATGGATTCGCGCGGCGGCGACGGAGCGCGGGATGATCGAGCCGTTCGTCGAATCGCAGCGGCGCGACGGCTGCATCTCCTACGGCCTTTCCTCCTACGGTTATGACGCCCGGGTCGCCGACGAGTTCAAGATTTTCACCAATGTCGATTCGGCAGTGGTCGATCCCAAGGATTTCGCCGCCAACAGCTTCGTCGACCGCAAGACCGACATCTGCATCATCCCGCCGAACAGCTTCGTGCTCGCCCGGACGGTGGAATATTTCCGCGTGCCGCGCGACATTCTCGTCATCTGCCTCGGCAAATCGACCTACGCGCGCTGCGGGATCATCGTGAACGTGACCCCGCTGGAGCCGGGCTGGGAAGGCCATGTGACGCTGGAGTTCAGCAACACGACGCCGCTGCCGGCCAAGGTCTATGCGAACGAGGGCGCCTGCCAGTTCCTCTTCCTCCAGGGCAACGAGCCCTGCGAGACCAGCTATGCCGACCGCGCCGGCAAATATATGGGCCAGCGCGGCGTGACGCTACCCAAGCTCTAGCGCTGCGACGTGCGCGGCGGCGGGTCCGTGACCCGTCGCGCGCGGGCTTGGAGATAATCGTAGATCTGGTCGATTTCCGCGTCCGTGTAGTGGCGCAGCTCATTGAGCGCTGCCTCACGCATCATGCCGAGGTCGCGCCCGCCCGGCGGACGGCCGGTGCGCATCAACACGCGGAACTGATCGCGGCTGTATGCGCCGGCGATCGACAGGCCGGGCGAGAAGACGTCGGGCATCGATTCGTCGCCCGACAAGTCGGGCGCGTGGCACCCGGCGCACTGGAGCGACACCAGCCGCCGGCCGAAGGCGGTGGCGGGGCCGGCATCGAACGGCAGGCGGGTGCGGAACTCCTCCATCCGGTCGCGCTGCGACGGAAAGCCGCCCATCGCCAGCGCGAAGCGGCCGATCGGCCCCCATTCGAGATTGGACAGCCGATCGCCGCCGGGCGGCAGCGAGCGGATATAGGCGACGAGCGCGGCGACCTCCGCCTCGTTCAGCCGCGAATAGAGCGCCGAAGGCATGACATAGAGCGCACGGCCGTCATGGCCGATCCCCTGGCGGATGCCTTGCGCGAGCTGCTGGTCGGTGGTCCGCGCCGCCAGCTCGACCAGGTTCGGCACCCAGACGCGGACGACATTCGGCGCCTCGAACATCATCCGCCCGCGCAAGCCCTCGCCATGGCAGGAATAGCAGCCGAGGATGCGCGCCTGACGTCCTCCTTCGGCGAGTTGCGTCGCGTCGACTGCCGGCAACCGCTCCGGCGCCGCCTCATGCGTCGCCCCTAGCAGCCGCGCCGAGAAGAACCACACCCAGAAGGCAAACAGCAGGGCGATTGCCAACAAGCCGACCAGGCAGACGACGGTCCAGCCGAACCAACGCAACGCTTTACGCATGAGCCCTCCCCGCGACGGCGGATAATATGTGCCGGCCGTCGAGGCTCAAGCCCAATCGATCGCGCGTCGATAGGGCCTATCTTCGCCCCCGGTGGCGAGTGTTCGCCGGCCGGCCGCGCCGCCCCGGGGCGCGCCGGTCGCGGCGTTGCGGCGCCGGCCGGTCCGCGCCCGCGTCCGGCAGCGCGAAGCGCAACGCGCCGCTGACCGGATCGGCTTCGACGAGGCGCAGCTTCAGGCGCTGGCCGGGCGCATAGGCTTCGCCCGTATTGTCGCCGACGAGGCGCTGGGACCCTTCCTCATAGCGGAAATATTCGTCGCCGAGGCCCGCCGCCGGCACCAGCCCGTCGCCGCCGAGCCCTTCGACGGTGGCGAAGAAGCCGAAGGGCTGCACCCCGGTGATCCGGCAATCGACCACCGCGCCGACCTGGTCGGCAAGGAAGGCGGCGACATAGCGGTCCATCGTTTCGCGCTCGGCGACCATCGCCCGGCGCTCGAGATTGGAGATCAGCTCGCCCGTCACCTCCATCGCCGCTTCTTCCTCGCCGGTGAGGCCGCCCTCGCCGAGGCGGTAGGCGCGGACCAAAGCGCGATGGACGACGAGATCGGCATAGCGGCGGATCGGCGAGGTGAAATGGCCGTAGGAGCCGAGCGCGAGGCCGAAATGGCCCTGATTAACCGGGGCGTAATAGGCCTGGGTCTGGGTGCGGAGGACCTGCTCCATCACCTGCGGCTTGAACTCGGCCTCGCCGACCAGTTCGATGATGCGGTTGAACGTCTCGGGCCGCACCACCTGGCCGAGCGCGAACTCGATCCCGAAGGTCTTGAGGTAATCCTTGAGCGCGACCAGCTTCTCGCGGCTCGGCGGCTCATGGACGCGGTACATGACCGGCGCCTTTTTCGCCTCCAGCGCCTTCGCCGCCGCGACATTGGCGGCGATCATATAATCCTCGATCAATTTGTGGGCGTCGAGCCGCTCGCGCGGGGCCACCGAGAGGATGCGGCCCTTCTCGTCGAGCATCACCCGCCGTTCGGGCAGGTCCAGCTCGAGCGGCCCGCGCTTCTCCCGCGCCTTGTACATCGCCCGCCAGCAGGCCCAGAGCGGCTTCAGGGTGGATTCGACCAGCGCGCGCGGCACCGGTCCCTCGGTCTCGATCTCCGGCATGGAGCAGGGGGAGGAGAATATCTCGACCTGTTCCTCCCCTCCCGCTTGCGGGAGGGGATTGAGGGGTGGGCTCCTTGCTTCGTCACGCCCACCTCCAGCCCCTCCCGCAAGCGGGAGGGGGGAAAGCGCGTCGATCGCCGCCTGCGCGTCCTCATAGGCGATGTTGGCGGCGATACGGACGCGGGCGCGGGTGAAGCGCCAGCTCTTCAGCGCGCCGGCCTTGGTCACCTGGAGATGGCAGACCAAAGCGGCGCGGTCCTCGCTTTCCTTCAGCGAGCAGATGTCGGCGCTGAGCGTCTCGGGCAGCATCGGCACCACCCGGTCGGGGAAATAGACGCTGTTGCCGCGCTTGCGCGCCTCCTTGTCCAGCGCGGAGCCGGGGCGGACGTAGAAGCTGACATCAGCGATCGCGACGATCGCCTTCCAGCCGCCTTCATTGGCCGGATCGTCATCGGGCGCCGCCCAGACCGCATCGTCATGATCGCGTGCATCGGCCGGATCGATCGCGACTACGGGCAAGTGGGTCAGGTCTTCGCGCTCAAATCCTCCCCGAGCTTGCTCGGGGAGGGGGACCGCTCGAAGAGCGGTGGAGGGGTTCTCAACGCCTGCCCCTCCACCATGCTTCGCATGGTCCCCCTCCCCGAGCCGAGCTCGGGGAGGAACCAGCGGCTGCTTCGCCACCCGCTCCGCCTCTGCCAGCACGCTGTCCGGGAATTCGTGCGGAATCTCGTGCTTGTGGATCGCGATCAGGCTGAAGCTGCGGGGCGCGAAGGGATCGCCGAGCACGGTATCGACCCGCGCCGCGATCCGGGGCGGGCGGCCGGTCTTCTCGGCCAGCACGAGATCGCCGGCCTGCGACTCGCCCAGATCGGCGATCGGCAGCTCGCGCCGTTCCTTTTTCTCGACCGGGCGCAGCCAGTGCCGGTCGCCCTCCTTGTGAACGACACCGAGGACGAGCTCGCTGCCGCGCATCAATTTCTTCATCGGATGGGCGATCCAGCCGTCCCGCCCTTCTTCCGTCCGCGACAGGATACGGTCGCCGACGCCGAGCGCCGCCGCGCCCCGCCCCTTGCGCTCCATCACCCGGAGGCGCGGCGGCGGCTCCTCCGCCTCCCAGCGCTCCGGCACCGCATGGGCGCGGCCGGCATCGTCGACGTCGACGACGCGCAGCACCGTCACCTTGGGGATACCGCCCATGCGGTGGAAGGCGCGGCCCGGACCGGCGTCGATCAGCCCCTCATCGCCCATGTCGCGCAGCATTTGCTTCAGCGCGATCTTTTCCTGCCCCTTGAGGCCGAAGGCGCGCGCGATCTCGCGCTTGTCCGCCGGCCGGTCGGAAGCGCCGATGAAATCGAGGATCTGCTGGCGGGTCGGGAGGCCGCCTTTGGTCGGTTTACGCGCCACCTATTCCCCTCCCTGCAAGGGAGGGGTGAGGGGTGGGTTAGGCCGGCGGGGGCTCGATGCCCCCGGCGGACTTCCTCCACCCGCGCAAAGGCGCGCTCGGCACGGCATCGAGCCGCACCGATCGCGACCCACCCCCGACCCCTCCCTGCAAGGGAGGGGGGTCACTGCCGCGCCGGCTGGGCCGGCTGGGGCGGGGGCGCGACATAGGGCCGGAACGCGCCGCCCGGCACCGTGGAAGCGACCGGGCTCTCCGACCCGTCCGCCGCGACCGACGATACGCCGAACACCCAGTCGTCGACGCGGATGCCGCGCAACACCATGTTGCATAAGAGATTGCGCCAAAGAATCGGTCCGTGAACCACGTGACCGCTCTCCTGCCGACAATCCGTGCTGTTCATCCGCCGGCTGTGCTGCCACTGCGAGGCATCCGTCCTCCGCCAACGAACGATATAACTCCCAGCGCCCGGCGATCCGTTCCAGACGAGCGCCGTATCTGTTGAAACTGCGCCCCCGACGGTCGGCGCCGGCGGCATTGGCGCGCGCGCTAGCGCGGCGAGCGCCGCGACATTCAGCGCCGTCACCCGGCGCAGATAGGGAAAATCCATCCGCTCGATCGTGTCGCCGTAAACGATGCCGTTCTCGGTCCTGAGATCCTGGTGCTGCCAGTTGTAATTCTCGACCGCGACCGAGAAGCGGACCGCCGGGAAGCCGGCGTTGAGGAACTCGGTATGGTCGCCGCCGCGGCCGAAGCGGTCATTGCGCCAGATCTGGCGGACGTCGAGGCCGAGGCTGAGGTCGCTCGCCAGGCTCGCCAGCCAGCGCGACAGGTTGCGCGAGGGCGAATCGTTCTCGCCGCCCTGGCTGCGGACCTGCGCCCGAAGCTGGTCGCCGCCCTGCCAGCGCAACCCTTCGGAGAACACCCGGATGTTGGCGTCGTCGCAGACGCCGTCCGAGCCGCAGCTGTTGCCGATGATGTCGTTGTTGAGGTTGGCGACGACCTCCCAGCCCTGCGCGCGGGCATAGTCGGCGAGGATGCGGCCGCCAACCAGGCCCTGCTCCTCGCCGGACAGCACGCCGTAGACAATCGTGCCGGGGAAGCGGTGGCGGGAGAGCACCCGTGCCGCCTCGATCACCGCCGCGGTGCCGGAGCCGTCGTCATTGGCGCCCGGCGCGTCGGCGGTGGCGTTCATCGGATCGGTGACGCGGCTGTCGATATGGCCGGTGATGATGACGACGCGGTTGGGGAATTCCGTGCCGCGCTGGATGGCGACGACATTCTCGACCAGGCTCGGATTGGGGATGCGCGGCGGGCGGGTCACCGTCTCGCCGGTGCGGATGACCTGCAGGCAGCCGCCGCAATCGCGGCTGAAGCGGCCGAACTCCTCCTCGGTCCAGCGCAGCGCAGCACCGATGCCGCGCGTCGGATGATCGCGCGCCGACAGGGTGTGGCGGGTGCCGAAGCCGACCAGCCGTTCGACCGTCGCGCGCAGGCGATCCTGCGAGACTTCGGCGGCGAGCGCGGAGAGCGGCGCGGGCGGCGGGGCGGCGGCGGCGCGGCGCTGGCGTTGGGCCTGGGCGCCGGCGGCGAGGGCCAGGAGCGCGGCGGCGAGCAGGAGCGGTTTCCTCATGGCCCGCCGCGATGAACTCCTTCGCGGCGGCTGGCAAGATGGCGGCTGTCGAGGCCGGCGCGGCGTTTGTCGAAAGCAGCGGGCGGCACAGGCGCGGCAGGCTAATCAGCCGACATGAGACGCTTCCTCGCCTTCATCGCTGCGCTCTTCCTCGCGCTTCCGGCGCACGCGCAATCGCCGCAGGAGGCAGCGGACGCTTTGCTCGCCGCCGACCGCGCCTTCGCGACCGCCGCAGCTTCCGCCGCCGACTCCGCCGCTGCCCTGGCGCCGATGTTCGACGCCGGGGTGTGGATGGCGGTGAGCGGCCGACCCCATCTCGGCCGCGAGGCGGTGCTCGGGGCGCTGCGCGCCAGCCCCGCCTACCCGGCCGGAGCGATGAGCTGGACGCCGATCCGCGCCGGCACCTCCGCTGACGGGATGCAAGGCTTCACCTTCGGCTATCTCAGCCTCACCGGCGGCGACCCGGCCCGGCGCGAGCGCAAATATCTCGCTTACTGGGTTCGCCGACCTGACGGCTGGCGGGTCATCGCCTATCGCCAGACGCCGCGCGGGGCCGGCGAGGTTTCGCGCGAGATGCGCGCGCCGTCGCTGCCCGGCCGCAGCGTGCGTGGCGCTCTCATGGCGCATCAGGCGAGCCTCGCCGCCGCCGAGCAGGCTTTCTCCGACCGCGCCCAGCGCGTCGGCCTCAGCGCCGCCTTCGCCGAATATGGCCGCGAGGACGCGATGAACATGGGCGGCCCCGGTGACTTCACTTTCGGCGCGGCGGCGATCTCGCAGGTCGTGGACGCGAGCGGGGCGACGACCAGCCCGGTGCGCTGGTCGACCGAGCGCAGCGTGGTCGCGGTTTCGGGCGACCTCGGCGTCAGCATCGGCACGATCCGCCTCAACAGACCGCCGCCCGAAGGCCAGCCGGCGAGCTTTCCCTTCTTCACGGTGTGGCGGCGCGCCGGGCCGGGCGCG
Organism: Sphingosinicella sp.; assembly: GCF_052388015.1. Taxonomy (GTDB): domain Bacteria; phylum Pseudomonadota; class Alphaproteobacteria; order Sphingomonadales; family Sphingomonadaceae; genus Allosphingosinicella. Next base: position 1,068 of record NZ_JBQTIN010000123.1, on the reverse strand, counting down.
CCCTGGCGTTACATGGCGGAGTAGCCATCCGTCATTGCGAGGCGCGAAGCGCCGCGGCAATCCAGTCTGGATTGCTTCGCTTCGCTCGCAATGACGAACCGGGCTAGGCGGCGCTCACCGTCTGCTCGATCGCGCCGAAGATCGAGCGGCCACGCACGTCCTCCATCCAGATGCGAACGGTGTCGCCGGCCTTGAGGAAGGGGGTGGCGGCCGCGCCATCAAGGATCGTCTCGACCGTTCGCACCTCGGCGAGGCAGGAATAGCCCTTGCCGCCGCGGTCCACCGGCCTGCCGGGGCCGCCGTCCGCGTCGCGGTTCGAGACGGTGCCGGAGCCGATGATGCTTCCCGCGCCGAGATTGCGCGTCTTCGCGAGGTGGGCGACGAGGGTGCCGAAATCGAAGGTCATGTCGACGCCAGCGTCGGCCCGACCGAAGGGCTGGCCGTTGAGATCGACGTTGAGCACGCCGGAGAGCCTGCCGTCCGCCCAGGCATCGCCCAGCGCGTCGGGCGTCGCGAAGACCGGCGACAGCGCCGAGGCGGGCTTGGACTGGACGAAGCCGAAGCCCTTGCCGAGCTCGGCCGGGATCAGGTTGCGCAGGGAGACATCGTTCACCAGCCCGACCAGCTTGATATGATCGAGCGCGTCTTCGCGCGAGACGCCGCGCGGCACGTCGTCGGTGACGATCACGATCTCCGCCTCGAGGTCGCAACCCCAGGCCTCGTCGGCGAGCGGGATCGGGTCGCGTGGGGCGAGCATCTCGTCCGAGCCGCCCTGATACATGAGCGGATCGGTCCAGAAGCTTTCGGGCATCTCCGCGCGGCGCGCTTTCCGGACCAATTCGACATGGTTCACATAAGCCGATCCGTCCGCCCACTGATAGGCGCGCGGCAAGGGCGCGTCGGCCTTCCGCTCGTGGAAGCGGTCGCGCGGGATGACGCCATGCTCCAGATCGGTGGCGAGGAGGCGGAGCAGCGGCTCGGTCCGCGCCCAATCGTCCAGCGCCGCCTGCAAGGTCGGCGCGAGATGGCCGGCGTCGGCGCACCAGGCGAGATCGTCCGACACCAATA
>NZ_JBQTIN010000122.1:0-16948 GCF_052388015.1 Sphingosinicella sp. | reverse complement strand
TTCTTGATGTCGGCCTCGTTCGCGCCGCGCGCCACGCCGAGGGTCGAATAGAGGTCGGCCATGGCTGGCTGTCTTCTCCAGCCGGCGCGAAATGTCCATCCCGCAAGCCGCTTGTGCCGGCCGGAGGCGAGCGACTAGAGCGAACTCATGGCCGATGATCCGCACGCCTTGTTCGAAGCCTGGCTCGCCGAAGCGCGCGCGAGCGAGCCGAACGACCCGGACGCGATGGCGCTTGCCACCGCCGATGCGGACGGCCGCCCGTCGGTGCGGATGGTGCTGCTCAAGGGCCACGATGCGCGCGGCCTGGCTTTCTACACCAATGAAGGGAGCCGCAAGGGAACGGATCTCGCCACCAACCCGGAAGCCGCCTTGCTGTTCCACTGGAAATCGCTGCGGCGGCAGGTTCGCGCCGAGGGAAGGATCGAGCCGACCAGCCCAGCCGAGGCCGACGCCTATTTCGCCACCCGCTCGCGCGACGCGCGGCTCGGCGCCTGGGCGTCGGACCAGTCCCGCCCGCTGGAGAGCCGGGAGGTATTCGAGGCGCGCTACCGGCGCCTCGTCGCGGAGCATGAGGGCCGCGACGTGACGCGTCCGCCTTACTGGCGCGGTTATCGGCTCGTGCCCGATCGGATCGAGTTCTGGGAGGATCGGCCGCACCGTCTCCACCACCGTCGGCTGTTCACGCGCAGCGCCGACGGCTGGACGGAAGGCCTGCTCTATCCGTGACCACGACGTATGATCATGGAGCGCTGACGACCCGCGCCGCCCTGGCCAGCGTCGCGGTCGCGCTGACCCTGCTCGGCCTCAAGGGCTGGGCGGCCTGGGCGACGGGATCGGTGGCGGTGCTGGCCTCGCTCGCCGATACCGCGCTCGACGTGATAGCCTCGCTCGTCACCTTGTTCGGCGTGCGCGTCGCGGCGATGCCGGCCGACGTCGACCACCGCTTCGGGCACGGCAAGGCGGAGGCGATCGCCGCGCTCGTCCAGATCGGCATTATCGCCGTCTCCGCGCTTGGCATCTTCTGGCAGGCGACGACGCGCCTGCTGGCCGGCGAGCAACCCGCCCAGGCAGAATATGGCATCGCCGTTTCCGTCGTCGCGATTGCGCTGACCTTCGCCCTGATCGTCTATCAGCGCCGCGTCGTGCGCCGCACCGGCTCGGTCGCGATCCGCACCGACAACGTCCATTATCAGAGCGATCTGCTGCTCAACCTGTCGGTGATCGTCGCGCTGGTGCTCGACCAGTATCTCGGGCTGACCGGCGCCGATCCGGTCTTCGGTCTCGCCATCGCCGGCTGGCTGCTGTTCGGGGCGCTGCGCGCCTCCAGCCATGCGGTCGATCAGCTGATGGACAGGGAATGGCCGGAGGAGAAGCGCCTCCGCTTCCTCGCCGTCGCCTCCTGCCGGCCCGAGGCCAAAGGCGTGCACGACCTCAGGACGCGCAGCAGCGGGTCGCAGGATTTCGCCCAGTTCCACATCTGGGTCGATCCGGCGATGACGGTGGCCGAGGCGCATGACATCGTCGAGGCGATCGAAGGCGATCTGGCGCGGGAGTTTCCGGGGTGCGAGGTGCTGATCCATCTCGATCCGGAAGGGCAGGTCGATCATCCCGGCGACGCGCTGCGCGAGACCGACGAAACGAGGGAGCAGATACCCGAATGAACGCGCTCAAGCTGATCCAGGTCGACGCCTTCGCCGATCGTCCCTTCACCGGCAACCCGGCGGCGGTGATGCCGCTCGACGCCTGGCTGCCCGACGAGATGCTGCAGGCGATCGCCATGGAGAACAATCTCAGCGAGACCGCCTTCACAATTCCCGATGCGAGCGGCGAGGCGAATTATGAGCTGCGCTGGTTCACGCCGACCACCGAGGTGGCGTTGTGCGGCCATGCGACGCTGGCGAGCGGCCATGTGCTGATCGAAGGCGATGTGATCCGCTTCCGCACCCGCAAGGCAGGCATCCTGACCGTAGGCCGGGACGGCGAGGCGCTTACTCTGAACCTGCCGGCCACCCTCGTCGAGCCGGCGCGCAACGATGCGTTGCTGGCTGCGCTCGGCACACCGGATGCCGGCTATTTTGTGTCCTGTGCCGGGATCGAGGGCACGGTGATCATCCTCCTCGAAGATGCCGCCGCGGTTCGCGCCTGCACGCCGGATTTCGCCGCGCTCGCCAAAATCGACGTGATGGCGATCGTCACCGCGCGCGGCGGTGACGAGGCCGATGCCGTCAGCCGGGTGTTCGTCTCCGCCTGGGGCATCGACGAGGACCCGGTCACCGGTTCGGCCCATGCCGCGCTGACGCCGTTCTGGGCCGAGCGGCTGGGCCGCGACACGCTGGCCTTCTTCCAGGCCAGCGCGCGCGGCGGACACCTCACCGGCCGCCTCGCCGGCGACCGGGTCATTCTCGGCGGCCGCTGCGTGACCGTAATCGAGGGATTCATGCGGATTTGAAACGGTTCGTCGCGGCGCGGGAGTCGTTCGTCGCAAAGCGCGCCGTCGCAGATTCCCCTGTGGCCAATTTCGGTAAAGAATCGAAATGGTTGCATCGCGCCTGGCGCGAAGGGGCGGGAATGTTGAACATCCTGATCGTCGAGGACGAACCGCTGTTCGCGAACACGCTCAGGCATCTCGTCGAGCTCAACCCGCTCCACACGGTGACCGACGTCGCCGAAGACAGCGCCGGCGCGCTCGCCGCCGTCGCGCAGCGACGGCCGGATCTGGCGCTGGTCGACCTCCAGCTCGCCCATGGCTCGACCGGCTTTTCGGTCGCGGCCAAGCTCGCCGAGATGGAGATCCCCTGCCTGTTCACCAGCGGCAAGGCGCCGAGCTTCCCGATTCCCGATCTCGCTTTGGGCTGCCTGGTCAAGCCGTTCAGCGAGGAGGATCTGGTCCGCGCCCTCAAGGCGGCGGAGGACATCGTGCGCGGCCGCGAGCGGCTGCGGCCGAGCCGACCCGATAATTTGCGGCTCTATGCCGAGGAACGCGCGGCCGAAGAGGCGACGCCGGCGGCGGCGGCGCCGATCCCCGAGCGATCGTCGGCCCGGCGGCGCTGGCGCGACCGGATCGGCCGGCTGTGGCGCGGCGTCCAGCGGCGGCGCAGCTACGGCTAGGCTGACGCCGAGGGGCTGAACGTCAGGTCCAGCACGATCGCCGTGCCGCGATAGGCTTCCGGTGGAAGGACCAGCGGCGCGCAACGCAGCACCGATTCGATGGCCGCCTGGGCCATGCGATCGGCATAGACCTGATTGCTCGCATCGACGCCGCTTTGCCCAATGATTGCCGGCAGGCCCGAAATGACCCCGTCCGGATTGATGCGAACCCGCAATTGGGTGACGATCCGGCGCCCGTGCGTCGCGACGCGCGGCGCGCGATAGCAGCGGCGCACCTGCCGCGCGGCCTCGTTCATCGCCTGGACCAGCAGCGGGCTGTTGGACGGCAGCGGCAGGGCATAGCGAGCGGTCGGCGTCTGCGCGCAGGCGGGAAGCGCGCAGACGAAGAGAAGCAGGCTCAGGGGGCGACGAGTCCTCACCTCGCCACCTTCTAACGCGGCCGGGGCCGCGCGAGAACGCCCTATTGCGCCGGCTTCGTCGCTTTCGGCGGCAGCGGGAACAAGGTGACGAACCGCTCGGCCAGCGCGCGGTCGCCCTCGATCCTGAGTGTGCCCTCGCGCTCGAGCTCCGCCAGCGGGACGCCGCCATAGACCGCCGCGGCGATCGCCGCCGGCGCGCCAGTGAAGGTCAGGTCCGCATCCGGCGCGGCGCCGCGCCGGACATCGACCATGCATTCCGCCAGCCGCGCGAAATAGTTTTCGCGGCCGAGCCGGAAGGCGATCACCGCCGTCACCTCCTTGCTGAGCGCCGGCTGGTTCATCGCCTGGAAGGACAGCATCAGCGAGACGGCGCTGAAATGCCGGCCGGGATCGTGGCCCGGCGAGCGCGTCGCCCAGCGGCCCATCGCGCCCATTATCGGCCGCGCCTGATGGCCCCATTCGGTGAGCGCATAGACCTGGCCGGAGGCGGGCGGATCGAGTCGCTGGCGCGTAACGATCCCGGCTTCCTCCAGCCCCTCAAGCCGCTGGGTGAGCACATTGGCGCTGATTCCGGGCAGATCGGCGCGGATGTCACTGAACCGTTTTGGACCGAGCATAAGCTCACGCATGACCAGCAAAGCCCAACGTTCGCCGACAAGGTCCATTGCGTGGGCCGTGCCGCAGGCGTCTTCATAGCGCCGTCGCGACGAGCCGTTCTTTGAGTCAGTTATTTTTTGTGACTCCATAGTTGCTTTTTATAACTCAACCGCGCATCAGCGTCAAACCGATTCGCCGAATCGAGCGTTGGGGCAGCGAAGGAGAGGACAATGAGCGACACCGCAACCCTGCCGCCCCAGGCGCAGCTCAAGTCCGCCCGCGCGATGGCCGAGGCGCTGCCGATCCGCTGGGTCGGCGAAAGCGACGAATACCGGCTGGCGCGGACCGCGCTGCAGGCCGAGGAGATCGAGCTTCGCCGCCAGATCCAGCGCGTCGCCGAGCACCGCCGCGCGCTGCCGCCCGGGCCGATCGCCAGGGACTACCGGTTCCTGGACGAGCAGGGGACCAATATCGGCCTCGTCGACCTGTTCGGCCGGCACGACACGCTCTTCACCTATTTCTGGATGTACGGCCCGCAGCGGGAGCGGCCTTGCCCGATGTGCACCTCGTTCGTCGGCTCGCTCGACATTCCGACGCCCGACATCGAGCAGCGGCTTGCGATCGCGATCGTCGGCCGCTCGCCAGTCGCGCGCCAGCTCGCATTCGCCCGTGAGCGGGGCTGGCGATATCTCAAATTCTATCAGACCGTCGGCGACGATTTCGGCCGCGACGTCCATGCGCTGACCGACGAGGGCGAGGGCGCCGCGCCGACGGTCTGGCGGCGCGACGGCGACGAGGTTCGCCTGTTCTGGGCGGCCGAGGGCGGCGCCGAGACCGCCGATCCGGGCTTCGACCCGCATCTGGCACCCGACCCAACGCCGCTTTGGACCATTCTCGACTGGACGCCCGAGGGGCGCGGGACGGACTGGTATCCCAAGCTGAGCTACCCGGCCTGACGCCGACCACGCCCGAGGAGCATCATGCCGAAGATGATTTTCGTCAACCTGCCGCTCGCCGGTTTGCGGGCGGCGACGGCTTTCTGCGGAGCGGTCGCCAAGCGCAGGTTCGATGCGATGACGCGGAACTGATTGATGCGCGACGGAACAACGATAAGCTGTAGCTGCGGCAAGGCCGCACTGACGCTGACGGGGCCGCCGATCATGACGGTCGAATGCATGTGCGACAGCTGCCGCGAAGCCGGCGCAATTCTGGAATCGCTACCTGCTGCTGCGCCCGTGCTCGACGGCAAGGGTGCGACGCTCAGCGCCATGTACCGCAAAGACCGGGTCGAATGCTCCCGCGGTGCGGAACATATGCGTGAGTTTCGGCTTAACCCCGAATCGAAAACGCGCCGCGTCGTCGCGACGTGCTGCAATAGCGCGATGTTTCTGGAATTCACCAAGGGTCACTGGCTCGACATTTACGGCAAGCGCTGGCCGCCGCTGGCCATGCCCAGGCCAGAGATGCGGACGATGGTCGGCGACTTGCCAGCCGGTCCGGCCGTTCCCGACGATATTCCCAATTCAAAGACTCATTCGCTCACCTTCTTCGTCAGGTTGTTGGGGGCGTGGGCGGCAATGCGGTTTCGTTCGCCTGCCATCAACTTTGTTCACGGAGCTATCGATGCTCGCTGACAAGCCGGCCCGACGCCAACGACACTCCAGAGGAGAAAGACCCGTGTCCAAGCTGATTTTCGTCAACCTGCCCGTCGCCGATCTCGACGCCGCCAAGGCTTTTTACGAGGCGATCGGCTTCACCAACAATCCGCAGTTCACCGACGAGACCGCCGCCTGCATGGTACTCTCCGACGTCATCCACGTGATGCTGTTGACGCACGAAAAGTTCGCCCAGTTCACGCCGAAGCGGATCGCCGACGCGCACGCGACCAGCGAGGTGTTGATCTGCGTCTCCGAGGACAGCCGCGAGGGCGTCGATGCGATCACCGAGAACGCGCTAGCGGCCGGCGGCAAAGAGGCGCGCGAACGCCAGGATTACGGCTTCATGTATTCACGCAGCTTCGCCGATCTCGACGGCCATATCTGGGAGCCGATGTGGATGGACCTGGCAGGCTTCGAGGCGGCGACGGCACAGCAGCCCGAAACCGCGGACGCCTGACGCCCGCCTTATTTGGGAGCCCGCAAATGAGAGACGACAAGATCCTGGTCCGCAACCCGAACCATCCCGGAAAGACCGAGCGGGTCGATGCGACCAAGTATCGCGCGATGGAGACGGCGATGCTGGATGTTATTCCGCGCGACCATCCTGGCCTCACGGTCGCGGAGCTGCGTGAGCCTGTCCTGTCCCGGCTGCCTGACAGCGTGTTTCCCGGCGGCGCGACGGCCGGATGGTGGCTGAAGCTCGTGCAGCTCGATCTGGAGGCGCGCGGCGAGATCGCCCGCTCAAAAGGATCGCCGCTGCGCTTTCACCGGCTTTGAGATCGACCGAAGGAGGAAGAAGATGACCGAGATTGCCAACGCCACCCCGACGCTGACCCCGCATATCGTCTGCGCCGGTGCCGCCGATGCGATCGACTTCTACAAAAACGCGTTCGGCGCCGAGGAGCTGATCCGCATTCCCGGCGAGGACGGCAAGCTCATGCACGCGGCGCTCAGCATCGACGGCGCGATGCTGATGCTGGTCGACGAGAACAAGAACTGGGGCATCCAGTCGCCCCTCTCGCTCGGCGGGTCGCCGGTGACCCTGCACCTCAATGTGCCGAAGGCGGACGCCGCGATCGATCGCGCCGTCGCCGCTGGCGCGACCGTCACCATGCCGGCGCACGACGCCTTCTGGGGCGATCGCTACGGCCAGGTGAAGGACCCGTTCGGCCATAGCTGGTCGATCGCCCACCCGCTGCGCGATCGCGTCATGAGCGAGGACGAGCTGCGCGCGGCGGCGCTGGACGGGGCGTGCGGCCAGGTGGCCGAGCCGACGCCGGCCTGAGCACGCCATGACCCGCCCCCTCATCACCGCCTATAATTGGGCGCCGGACGAAGGCCGCGGCCTGGTTCGTGACATGCGTGTCCGCTGGGCGCTGGAGGAGGTCGGCCAGGCCTATGACGTTCGTTACCTGAACTGGGGCGAGCAGAAGGAGCGGGCGCACCGCGCCCGCAACCCCTTCGGCCAGGTTCCGGCCTATGAGGAGGATGGGCTGACGCTGTTCGAGAGCGGCGCGATCGTGCTGCACATCGCGGAGCGCTGGCCGGGTCTGTGGCCATCCGACCCGACAGGCCGGGCGCGGGCGATCGAATGGATGTTCGCCGCGCTGAACACCGTCGAGCCGGTGGTCTGGGACCAGGTGATCGCGCGGGTCGTCGACGGCAAGGAGAGCTGGGCGAAGGACCGGTGGCCAGGCGTCCTCGAGCGGCTGCGCATGCGGCTCGATGAGCTGTCCAAGGCGCTGGGCGGCAATGAATGGCTCGACGGCGACTTCAGCGCCGGCGACCTGTTGATGGTGCAGGTGCTGCGCCATGTCGGCGACCCGGCGATCCTCGCCGAACATCCGAATCTCAAGGCCTATGTCGCGAGAGGCATGGCGCGGCCCGCCTTCAAGCGCGCGCTGGAAGCCTTGAGGGCCGGCCAGACCGGCGCTCCGCCCGCCGGCTGGCCGCAATAGCGACAAGGAGAGAGACGTGTCGAAGCCCGTCATCACCGCGTTCGACTGGGTGCCCTGGTTCGCCAAGGGCCTAGTGCGCGACCTGCGCGTCCGCTGGGCGCTCGAGGAGGTCGGGCAGGCCTATGACGTCCGCTATTTGCCGCAGGGCAGTCAGAAGGCGCCGTCGCACCGCGCACTACAGCCTTTCGGCCAGGTGCCGACCTATGAGCAGGACGGCCTTACGCTCTTCGAATCCGGCGCGATCGTGCAGCACATCGCCGAGACTTATGGCGGCCTGTTGCCGCGCGACGCCGGCGGCCGGGCGCGGGCGATCGAATGGATGTTCGCCGCCCTCAACACCGTCGAGCCGCCGATCACGGACTATGCGATTGCGACTCTGTTCGAGGGCGAGGAGCCCTGGTCGAGACCGCGGCTGCCGGCGGTCATCGCGCGGATTTCCGAGCGGCTGGACGAATTGTCGCGGCGGCTCGGCGAAAATGAATGGCTCGACGGCAGCTTTTCCGCCGGTGACCTGTTGATGATCGCAGTGCTGCGGCAGTTGAAGGGAACGTCACTTGAGGGCGCTCACGACAATCTGGCCGCTTATGTGGCGCGGGGCGAGGCGCGGCCCGCCTTTCAGCGGGCGCTCGCCAGCCAGATGGCCGGCTTCACCGCGCCGCCGCCGCCTGAATATGCGTTTCTGGATCAACCCCCGACGAGGCAAGGAGAGAGCAGATGACCTATGTTGAAGGTTTCGTGGCCGCGGTGCCGACCGAGAATAAGGAGGAGTATCGCCGGCACGCCGCCGAGGCGGCGCCTTTGTTCAAGGAGTTCGGTGTCACGCGCATGGTCGAGAATTGGGGCGATGACGTGCCTCATGGCAAGCTCACCGACTTTTACGGCGCGGTGCAGGCGAAGGACGACGAGACGGTCGTCTTCTCCTGGTTCGAATATCCCGACAAGGCGACCCGCGACGCCGCCAGCGAGAGGATGCGGTCCGATCCCCGGATGAAGACGATGGGCGAGACCATGCCCTTCGACGGCAAGCGGATGATCTTCGGCGGCTTCGAGGCGATCGTCGACGAGAAGGCGGACGGCCAGACCGGCTATACCGACGGCTATGTGCTGCCGGTTCCGAACGACAAGCGCGAGGCCTATCGCGAGCTGGCCCAGAAGGCCGCCGGCAAGTTCCGCGGCTATGGGGCGCTCCGCGTCGTCGAGGCCTGGGGCGACGACGTCCCCGACGGCAAGGTGACCGACTATCGCCGCGCGGTGAAGGCCGAGGAGGGCGAGAACGTCGTCTATTCCTATGTCGAATGGCCGGACAAGGAAACCCGCGACAAGGGCTGGGAACAGATGATGTCCGATCCGGACATGCAGCCGGGCGGCGACATGCCGTTCGACGGCAAGCGCATGTTCTGGGGCGGCTTCCGGCCGATCATCGACGAACAAGCCTGACGCGAAGGGGACGCACGATGGTCAATCCGCACGGCAGCTTCATCTGGTACGAGCTGATGACGACCGATCCGGAAGGGGCGAAAAGCTTCTACGAGGATGTCGTCGGATGGACCATCGGCGATCCCGCGCCGGGCGGCGGCGTCGAATATCGCATGATCAACGCGCCCGACGGCCAGGCCGGCGGGATGCTGACGCTGACGCAGGACATGACCGACGGCGGCGCCCGGCCCATCTGGCTCGGCTATCTCGGCGTCGACGATGTCGATGCGGCGGTCGACAAGGCGGTCGCGGCGGGCGCGCAGGTGCAGATGCCCGCCTTCGACGCGCCGGGCGTCGGCCGGATCGCGATGATCGCCGATCCACAGGGCGTGCCGATCTACCTGATGCGCGGCGCCAGCGACGACGACAGCAATGCCTATCAGCGGCACGGCATTGGCCATGTCGCCTGGAACGAGCTGATGACCAGCGACCGCCAGGCGGCGCTCGATTTCTATCGCGAGCATTTCGGCTACGTGCCGGACGGGGCGTTGGATATGGGCCCCGAGATGGGCGAGTACAGCTTCATCAGCCATGGCGGCCAGGTCGTCGGCGCGGCGATGAAGGCGTCGCCCGAATCGCCGACCATCTGGCAATACTACGTCCGGGTGCCCGATGTCGACGCCGCGGCCGGCAGGGTGACCGCCGGCGGCGGGCAGGTTCTGTTCGGCCCGATGGAGGTTCCCGGCGGGGAGCGCGTCCTGGTCGGCGTGGATCCGCAGGGAGCATCGTTCGGGCTGGTATCGGGCGGCGGAAATCAAGGAGAGAAAGAATGACCGACAAGATGATCACCTGCCTGTGGTTCGATCACGGCAAGGCCCGCGAGGCGGCGGAATTCTATGCCGCCACCTTCCCCGACAGCCGGGTCGGCAAGACCCACAAGGCGGCGTCGGACTATCCCGGCGGCACGGAGGGCACGGAGCTGACGGTGGAGTTCACCGTCCTCGGCCGGGCCTACGTCGGCCTCAACGGCGGGCCCGAGTTCAAGCCGAATGAATCGGTGAGCTTCATGGTCGTCACCGAGGATCAGGCGGAAACCGACCTTTACTGGAACGCGATCGTGAACAATGGCGGCGCCGAGAGCGCCTGCGGCTGGTGCAAGGACCGCTGGGGCTTCTCCTGGCAGATCACGCCGCGCGTGCTGCTCGAGGCCATGGACAATCCCGACAAGGCGGCCGGCAAGCGGGCGTTCGAGGCGATGATGACGATGCGCAAGATCGACGTCGCGACGATCGAGCGGGCGCTGGCCGGCGAGGCGGTGCCGGCCTAGCCAGACCGGAGGCCGGCGGCTAGCAGGCGCGGATGAGCCATGAGAGCGTCCGCGCCTGGCTGGCGGCCCATGCGCCGGACCTGCCCCTGATCGAAACCGAGGAGAGCACCGCGACGGTGCTGACCGCGGCGGCGGCGCTCGGCGTCGAGCCGGGGCGGATCGCCAAGACGCTTGCGGTGCGGGTGGGCGAGCGCGTCTTCGTGCTCGTCGCGCGCGGCGGCGACCGGCTCGACAATGCCAAGACCAAGGCCGCGTTCGGCGGCCGGCCGCGGATGCTGGGGCCGGAGGAGACGTTCGAAGTCACCGGCCATCCGGTCGGCGGCGTCTGTCCCTTCGGCCTGGCCCGGCCGCTGCCGATCCATTGCGACATCAGCCTGCGCGCCTATGACACGGTGTTCCCGGCCGCCGGCTCGCTGAACAGCTCCGTCGAGGTCGCGCCCGAGCGGCTGGCGGCGCTGATCGGCACCGACTGGGTCGATCTGTGCCGGCTGCCGGACCAGCCCCAAGGTTGACAAACCCACCCTGCTCCGCTTTGAGCGCGCGTCCGCTTCGAGCGGACCGGGTCTGGGCCGTCCCCGTTCATGACAGCCTGGCCGGACGTACCTCAAACGGCGCCCGGACGAACGAAGGACCAGACCCATGCGCCATCGCGTCGGCGGCCGTAAGCTCGGCCGCACCTCCAGCCACCGCACCGCCATGTTCCGCAACATGGCCGCCGCCCTGATCAAGCACGAGCAGATCACGACGACTCTGCCGAAGGCGAAGGAGCTGCGCCCCTATGTCGAGAAGCTGATCACGCTGGCGAAGCGCGGCGGCCTCTCCAACCGCCGCCTCGCCCATGGCCGCTTGCTCGACGACGCGCAGCTGGTGAAGCTCTTCGACGTGCTCGCCAAGCGTTACCAGGAGCGGGCCGGCGGCTACACCCGGATCATCAAGGGCTCTATCCTCAAAGGTGGCCGCCCCGGACCTTCGATCCGCGTCTCTGATGCGGCCCCGATGGCGATCATTGAGTTGGTCGACCGCGACCCGAGCGCCCGTGGCCAGGATTCGGGCCCGGTGATGACGGAAGAACTCGAAGCCGCCTGAGCCTTCAGCGCCGCTTCTTCATCCACGCCGCGAGGCCGCGCTTTTCCGCTGTGGTGAGCATGAGGCCGAGCTTCGTGCGCCGCCAGAGCAGGTCGTCGGCCTCGCGCGCATATTCCTGGTCGATCAGGTAGCGGACCTCCGCCTCATAGAGATCCGCGCCGAAATGGCGGCCCAGCTGGCCGAGCGAGGTCGCCTTGCCGACGATCCGGTTCAGCCGCGTCCCGTAGGCGCGGCTGAGGCGCAGCACCATTTCGGGCGGCATCCAGGTCGCGAGCGCGACCAGCATCCGGTTGAAGGCCGCGTCGAGATCGCCGCCGGGCAAGGGCGTGGTGCGGGTGAAACGGCTCGTCGTGACGCCGAGCTTCTCCAAGGCCTCGTCGGCGAGATGGCGGGCGGTGGTGATCTTGCCGCCGAAGACCGAGAGCAATTTCGGCCCCGGCATATCGTCCAGCTCGAGCCGGTAGTCGCGGGTGACGTTCTTCGCCTCCGCCTCGCCGTCGTCATAGAGCGCGCGAACCCCTGCATAGGACCAGACGATCTCGCCGGGCGCGAGCTGGCGGACGAAGTAACGGTTCGCCGCGTCGCACAGATAGGCGATTTCGGCCTCGCTGATCACAGCGTCCTTCGGCTCCGCGACGGCGATGTCGGTGGTCCCGATCAGATTGTGCGCGCCATAAGGAAGCGCGAAGACCACCCGTCCGTCCGGTGGCTGGAGGATGAAGGCATGCTCGCCGTCATAGAGCCGGGGCGCGACGATATGGCTGCCCTTGATGAGCCGGACCCGGCTCTCGGCCTCGGTCTCCAGCCGCTCGTTGAGCACATCGGAGACCCAGGGGCCGGCGGCGTTGATGATGGTCGCGGCGCGCACAGCGCGGTCGCCGGATAGCTCGGCCACCCAATAGTCGCCGTCGCGGCGGGCGGAGAGCAATTCGGCGCGGGTCGCGATCTCCGCTCCGCGCTCCGCCGCCGCGACGGCGTTGAGCGCGACCAGCCGCGCGTCGTCGACCCACGCGTCCCAATAGGAAGCGAGCTTGTGCCCCGGCTTCAGCGCGGCGGCGCTGGGATCGCTCTTTTTCAGCCCGCGCGAACGCGGCAGGCTGCCGCGCCAGCCGCCCAGCATGTCGTAGAGCAAAAGGCCGGCGCGGATCATCCACCAGGGCCGGCCGCCGGGCGGATCGGGCAGCAGGAACTCCAGCGGCCGGATGAGATGCGGCGCGGTGCGCAGCATCGTCTCGCGCTCGTGCAGCGATTCGCGCACCAGCCCGAACTCGTATTGCTCAAGGTAGCGCAGCCCGCCGTGGATCAGCTTGGACGAGGCGGAGCTGGTGTGGCTGGCGAGATCGTCCTTCTCGACCAGCAGCACCGAAAGGCCGCGCCCGGCCGCGTCGCGGGCGATCGCCGTGCCGTTGATCCCGCCGCCGATGATCAGGAGATCGAAGCCGTCCATCCGCCGCGGCATAGGTGATTACGTGCCGCCGCGCACGATTGAAGCGGGCCCGCAACGATCTTAAGCTCGCCCCGACGAGAGGAGAGCGACGATGAGCGCATTCGAGATGATGTTCACCCTGCTGGGCCTGCTGCTCGGCCTGGCGATCGCCGAGATCCTCGGCGGCCTCTCGCGCGCGGTACGGCTCAGGCGGACCGCGAAGCCGGTCCGGATCGGCTGGCTGACGCCCCTGCTCGGCACCTTCGTGATGCTCGACCTCACCCGCTTCTGGCTCGAGGCGTGGAGCGTGCGCGATCAGCTGCTGGTCGATTATCCCTCTCTGGTCGGCATCCTGCTCATCGTCGGCATCTATTATCTTGCCGCCACCCTGATCTTCCCCGACGATCCGGAGGAATGGCCCGATTACGACGCCTGGTATGAGGGCCAGAACCGTATCGTGCTCGGCGGCATGGTGGTCGCCAATGTCGCCGCGTCCCTCGGCATGCTGGCGCTCGAGGCGGCCAGCGGCGCGCCGGCCGAGCAAAGGCTGATGAGCGAGGAGGCGCTTATGGTCGGCGACTTCGCCATCCTGGTCACGCTCGCCCTCCTCGTTGCCCTGATCGTCGTCAAGTCGCGGCGCGCGAAGGCCGTCCTGCTGGCAACCTTGATCGCGCTGCACCTGCTGGTCGGCGTCGTCGACCATATCATCTGAGCGACGGGCCAAAGCGGGCGCGTGCAGGAACCCGCGCGAGCTATTTTGCGGCTCCGCTCAGCGGCCGAGCTGGCCCCTGACCGCGCCCGGCCCGAACGCCGCGTTGTGGACGTTGACGTAGAAGGCCTCCGGGGTGCGGATCAGCTCCTGCGCCAGCTCGCGCGTGATGTCGGCGCAGCCCTCGCTGCTGCCGCCGGTCGGCGCGGTCAGCGGGACGACGACCGGGCCGGCCGCGGTCGGCGGGGCGCGGTGGATATGGGCCGCGGTCGCCGGATCGATGTTGCTGACGCTGAGTGTGTAGCAGACCCGACCCTGGCCGGCATTGACCCGGAAGGTGGCGGTGCCGCTGCCGTCCGGATCGCCCGGCCCCGGCCGTTCGGCGGCGCCGGTCATCTGTACGGTATAGGGACGGCCGCCTTCGCCCTGCCAGGCGGGCGCGGCGGTGGCGGCGAAGGCGGAGAGCGCGGCGAACGGCAGCGCGAGGCGAAGAGTCATAGCGAAGCTCCCTTCATGCGGCGCGCGCCGGGCGCGGCAAAGGCTGGCGCGAAGCGGCGCGCTGCGGGGAGAAACGGGCGAGCAGTGCGGGGGGTTCCGGCGTCCGCTTCCCCCTATTGCCCGCCCGGCAGGGTGATGCGCAGCTCGGCGGCGCATTGGCGGACCGCGTCGCGCTGCGGCACGCGGGCCAGCATCCGGTCGACCGAGCAGGTGCACAGGGCCGTGATGTCCGTCCCGGCCGGCAGGCTGCGGCCGAGATCGACGGAGCAATCGGCGATCATCACCTCGCGGCTGTTGCGCCGGCCGCCCGGCGCCGCCGGAGCCCCGGGCGCTCCCGGCGCGGCCATATTGCCCGCCGCCGGGCCGGCCGCCGGGCCGGTTCCATTGCCCTCGTCGATCGTGAGCAGCTGGCAGCCGGCGAGCGCAGCCGCCGCCATTCCCATCATGAACATGCGCATGACGCACCCCCCGGTTGCACGGGACCGCCCCGCCCCGCGACTTAGGGCAAAGCGGCGGCGGCTTGTAAAGCGCCGTTCGCTCAGGCGGGAATCACCGGCGCCGCCGCCGCTTCTTCCTCCCTCACCTTGGCCGGACGGGCGTTCCGCACCGCCCAATCGAGCGCATAATCGGCGACCTCCTCCCAACCCGGATCGAGCAGGGTGAAGTGCGAGCGGCCGGGGAAGATCTTGAGCTCGGTCAGCGACGGCGCCTGTTTCTGCTTCTCGTAGATCGACTGGGTCATGCTCGCATCGGCGATCAGATCGAGCTCGCCGCCGATCAGCAGCAGCGGCGCGCGGTCCGGATTGTCCCCGCGGATCGGCGTCGCATTGACGATCCCGTCCCACCAGATCTTGCCGGGCGTCGGCACGATATATTTGTCATAGGTGGCGTCCGCCTGGTCCTTCGGCACGAGCTGGGCGAAACGATGGCGGAAGTAGCTGCGCGACATCGTCTCGGCTTTCCTCCAGCTGCCCCAGTCGAAGAAGACGGGAAGCGCCGACACGATCGCGTGACGCCCAAGCGACACGCCGGGCGTCGGCGCCGGGTCGATCGCCACGCCGGCGACGCCGAGGCCGCGGTTCAGCAGATGCTGGACCCACACGCCGCCGGCCGAATGGCCGATCAGGATCGGCTCTTCCGGGCATTCGCCGATGATGCGGTCATACTGGTCGAGGATCTCGGCGATGCCGAGGGTGGCGAGCCGCTCGTCCGGCTCGGCGCGCAACTCCTCCGGGCTGCGGTCGTCATAGGGCCAGTCCGGCGCGACGACGGTGAAGCCGCGCGCTACGTAGCGCGCCTTGACAGCCTCCCAGCTGCGCGAGTTCAGCCAGGCGCCGTGGATGAGCAGGACGGTGTTGGACATGACCGCGATCCTCCCTGAGCGAGTGGTGAGGACTCGGCGGAGGCGGGAGAGACTCGGCGTCTCCGTCGGCTACCTCCATACACCTGATTCAGGCCGGACGGAGAAGGGAATGCGGCGCGCGGGGCCGGGTTCGCGGCCTATGGAGCGCCAGGCAATCCGCGGTCCTACCGCTCCGGCGCGCAGACCGGGGCGGCGGTGCGGTTCCAATAGGCGGCCGGGTCCGCCGGCAGCCTGTTGCCGGCCGCGAGCGTCTCCAGCAGATGAGCGCGGAACGGCGCCGCTTCCACCTCGGGAAGCCGGTCGAGCGCATCGACCGACAGCACCGCGCCGGTCCGCATCCTGAGCGGGATCCAGCCGGTTCGCGTGGCGGCCAGGCGGCCGTCGCGCGTCGGCGTGAAGCCGAGCATGTAGATCGCCGTCGTCAGCCGCGGCAGCCCGATCTGGTAGGACACGAAATTGCCGAGCGAATACATCACCGGCACGCGGCGCCCGTCGCGCGCCGTCAGCATCGCCTCGGGCTGGACGACATGCGGGTGCGTGCCGATGATCGCGGTGGCGCCGGCATCGGCCATCTCCTGCGCGAGCGCGGTCTGGGCCGGGTTGGGCCGCGGCTGATATTCGTCGCCCCAGTGCGGCATGACGATCACCGCCGCATTGCCGCGATCGGCGTGGAGCGCGCGGATCTGGGCCAGCAGCTCGGCGCGCTGGTCGAAGCATTTGAGCACCTGCGACAGCGGATCGGGGATGCCGTTGGTGCCATAGCTGCAGGAG
Organism: Sphingosinicella sp.; assembly: GCF_052388015.1. GTDB lineage: Bacteria > Pseudomonadota > Alphaproteobacteria > Sphingomonadales > Sphingomonadaceae > Allosphingosinicella. The sequence continues at coordinate 612 of NZ_JBQTIN010000122.1, read as the reverse complement.
ATGAAGGCGAAGCGGTAATCGCGGCCGTCGCGCCGCACCGTGTAGCTGGTCGACCAGCGATAGCCGGCGGCGGCGCGCGCGCTGGACCGGCGCGTGCCGGTATTGGGCATGCGGGCCGCGTCCATCGCCGCCATCGTCCGATCGATGCCGACGCCGCCGCGGTCGAGCGAATGGTTGTTGGCGGTCTGCAGCACGTCGACCCCCAGCCGCTGCAGATCGCGGATGATCGACGGATGGTAGTTGAACCGGGGATAGCCCGTATAGGCATTGTCGTCGTAGCGGCGCGGCGGCTCCGCGATCTCCCGGTTGAAGCCGCGCGAGATGTTGGCGGCGGCGGGCCCCTCGAGATTGGCGATGGCGACGTCGGCGCCCTGCATCAGATCCTGGACCGGCGCCATCGCGGCGTAGAAGCCCTCCGGCTGCTCGGCGGCCCAGCGCTGGAACGTGCCGTGGAGCAGCACGTCGCCGACCGCGGCCAGCGTGATCGGCCTGATGCAGGCGGCCGCCGCCCGGGACGCGGTCTGCGCTTCGGCCGCGTTGGTGCCGGTCGGCAGGGCGCTGCAGGCCAGAATCATCCCCAGGCCGGAGATCATTGCCGCCAGTGAACCGATC
>NZ_JBQTIN010000121.1:0-5483 GCF_052388015.1 Sphingosinicella sp. | reverse complement strand
TCGGCGGGACGGCCAGCTCGAACTGCTGCGTGTCGCTGCGATAGGACAATGTGGTCATGAAGTTGAGCATGCCGCCGAAAGCCGGCACGCCATAGTTCAGCGTGCCGCTCGCCGTCCATGCCGGGGTGTTCTGGATGCGGCGATTGTTCGACACATCAACGCCGCGCGCATCGATATATTCTTGGAAGTCGGCGTTGATATAGCCGAGCGAGAAGCCGAAGTTCAGCGAGTCGCCCGACGCGCCGAAGTCGCGCGCCAGCAGCGCATTGCCCTCAAGCTCCAGGCCCTGGAAGCGGGCCCGCGCCGCGTTCGTGGTGATGCCGATGAAGGTCGGAATGCCGGCTAGGACGGTGCCGACCGATCCGGGAATCTGCACATCGCTGTAGTCGGCGTGGAAAAGCGTCAGGCCGAAGCGCAGCCGCCGGTCGAACAGTTGCGCGCGCCAGCCGAGCTCGTAGCTGCTCACCGTTTCCGGATCGAACGACATGAAGTCGAACAACTCCTGCGCGTTGCAGACGGCGCCGGCCGGGTTGCGGCAGGCGGTGGTGACGCCGCGCGGATCGAAGCCGCCGCCCTTGAAGCCGCGCGAATAGCTTGCATAAAGCGTGTGATCGGGCGTCGGCCGGAAGCTCAACGAGGCACGCGGCGTGAAGCGCTGGAAGTCCGCAGTGCCGGTAAAGGCGGACTGGTTGACGATCCTGACGCCGGTGCCACCGAAGAAAGGCGACCCGCCGCCGCCCAGATAGACGCCGCGATCGACCACCGAGGTCCGCTCGTCCCAAGTGTAGCGACCGCCGAGCGACAGGCTCCATTGGTCGGTGAAATCGTAGGTTGCATCGGCGAACAGGGCGAAGGTCTGGGTCCCGACATCGCCGAAGGTGAGGGCGGTGATGCCGCCGGGCAGCCGCACGTCGAAGATCGTCTGGGCGTCGGCGTCGAGATAATAGGCCCCGAGCAGGACGTTCAACGGCCCGCGGTCATAGAGCAGCTGCAGCTCCTGCGACGTCTGCTGGTTGCGATAGACCGCGGGCACGTCGACATCGACCACCGGCAACGCGTCGAAATCGATCGGCGTGTTGCTGCGATCCCGGCGGAAGGCGGTGATGCTGCGCAGCGTCACATGGTCGGTGGGCTCGACCTCTACGAACAGGCTGAGCCCGTAGGCCGTGACGCGCTGCTCGGGATCGGCGAGGCCGCCGCGCGTGTCGTAGACGTCGGAAAGCACAGGCGTGCCGAGGACGAGGGCCGGGATCAGGCGATGGCCGCCGCGCGCGTTACTGTTGTCGCGGGTGTAGTCGCCCTGCAGGCGGACGAAGATATCGTCGTCATTGTTATATTCTAGACTGAGCCGGCCCGCCCAAATGTCACGGTTGTAATTCTCCTCGCCGGTGGTGAGGTTCTCGCCGAAGCCGCCGCGCGACAATCGGGCCAGCGAGGTGCCGATCCGCAGCGCCTGGCCGGCGCCCTCGGGCGCCAGCGGCGTCGAGCCGCTGACGATCAGATCGGCCTGCTCGTCCGTGCCGATCGTGCCGCGCAGACGAAGAGTGGGATCGCCGCTGAGCCGGCGCGTGACGTAACGGATCGCGCCGCCGATCGTGTTGCGGCCGTAGAGGGTGCCCTGCGGCCCGCGCAGGACCTCGATCCGCTCGACGTCGTAGATGTCGAGCAGGGCCGCCTGAGGCCGGTTGAGATAGACATCATCGAGATAGATGCCCACGCCCGCCTCGAAGCCGGCGACGGGATCCTGCTGGCCGACGCCCCGAATGAAGGCGGTCAGGGTCGAGTTGGTGCCGCGCGACGCCTCGAGAGTAACATTCGGCGTCGTGTCGCCGATATCGGTGATGTCGAGCGCGCCCTCCATTTCCAGCTGCTCGCCGGAATAAGCGCTGATCGCGATCGGCACGTTCTGCAGGTTCTCCGCGCGGCGGCGGGCGGTGACGGTGATCACCCCGTCATCCGCGGATGCCCCGGCCTGCGTGTCCTGGGCATGGAGCGGCGAGGCCGTCGCGGCCAGCGCGATGATGGCGCCGCCGAGCTTCAGGCTGGTCGAGAAATGGCGGGTGCGGGACATGGTGCTTCTCCTGTTCAGATCGCTGCTTGGGAAAGACCGGCGCGCGACAGGCGGCCGGCGAAATCGGCGAGGGCGCGGTTGAACCGTTCCGGCTCCTCGAGATGGGGGGCATGGCCCGACTGCTCGAAGCGCAAGGCGCGCGCATCGGGCAGGGTCGCGACGAGGTGGGCGGTGGTGTCGTCGCCATAAAGCTGGCTCTGGCCGCCATGGACGACGAGGGTGGGTTGGCGGATGCCGGCGATCAGCGCGCGCAGGTCCTGATCGACCAGCGACCCCCAGACGGCGGCCATCGCGGCGGGATCATTGCGGACGAATTCGGCGCTCGCCCAGTCAGCGACCTCGCGCAGCTCGGCGCGCAGCGGCTGGGCGAACATCGCCTGACCGGCGCCGGCGGCGAAATTCTCGAAATCCTCGCGGATCGCGCTGCTTCGCGCGGTGCAGACCTCGGGCGAAAGGCCGAGCGACCAGCCCTCACCATTGCAGACCCGCGCCGTCATGTCGACGATGACGGCGCCCGCAAATCGCTGTCCCGCCTCACCGGCGAGCACGTGCCAGAGCACCGTCGCGCCCAACGACCAGCCGACGCCGATCGCGTCCCGAAGATCGAGCGCCGCCGCCAACTCGGCGACGTCGGCCGCTATCCGCTCAACCTTGGGCGCATTGGCCGGCGACTCACCATGACCGCGCAGATCGATCACGATCAGCCGGTGGTTGGCAGCGAGCGGCGCCTGACCGCGAAAGAAGCCGCCATGCGCCATGAAGCCGTGAAGCAGCACCAACGGCCGCCCCGCGCCCTCGTCGCGATACGCAATCCGCGCCCCGTCAGATGCGGTGAAATGCTGCAAAAACCCTCCCCGGCCGATGCGCCCCTGTTCGAGGTTCTTCGGCCTATGCCTTGTGTCCTGCATCAATATGAAAACTGAGTCAACATTCAACTTCGTGAAACGCCAATTTCTCCCGCTGGAATCGGGGGTTGCATCGAGTTGAAACTCGGTTCAGTTTGGCCATGGAGGGGCCATGAACGATCTCGGCCATGCGGCCGTATCGGCCGAGAAGGCGCCGCGCACCGAACGCGGTCGCAAGACTGTTCGCAAGCTGCTCGAAGCGGCGGCGGCGGAGTTTGGCGCACGCGGCTATCACGATGCGGCGATCACCGGCATCACCGGCCGCGCCGGCGTCGCGCTTGGAACCTTTTACACCTATTTCCAATCGAAGGAGGAGCTGTTCCGCGCCCTCGTCCGCGACATGAGCCACGCCACCCGGAGCCACGTCGCCGAGGCTGTGCGCGGTGCGCCCGACCGGCTCGCGGCCGAGCGGCTCGGCCTCGCCGCCTTTATCGCCTTCACCCGAAAGCATCCCGAGCTCTACCGGATCATCGAGGAGGCGCAGTTCGTCGCCGAGGATTGCTATCGCGAGCATTATCATTCGTTCGTCGAAGGTTATCGCCAGGGCCTCGCCGCCGCCGCCGCGCGGGGCGAAATCCGGGAAGGGCCCGACGAGCTGCGCGCCTGGGCGCTGATCGGGATGAGCGTCTTCCTCGGCATGCGCTATGCGGTGTGGAGCAAGGACATGACGCCGGAGATGATCGCCGATCAGGCGATCGACCTCGTCGCCGAGGGCCTCAGGCCATGATGATCGGCGACATGCCGGACCTGCTCGCAAGCCGCGCCCTGTTGAGCGGGGAAGCGATTGCCCTGGAGGAGCTGGCGACCGGCGAGACGCGAACCTATGCCGAGCTGGACGCGCGGGCGGGCAAGGTCGCCGCCCTGCTCGCCGCGCGCGGGATCGGCGCCGGCGATCGGGTCGCGGTCCTCTGCCGGCAGCGGATCGCCTTCTTCGAGCTGCTGTTCGGCTGCGCGAAGCTGGGCGCGATCCTGGTGCCGCTCAACTGGCGCATGCCGGCGGCCGAGCTCGACGGGCTGATCGCCGATGCCGGCCCGAGCCTGCTGTTCCATGACGCCGCCGACGCCGCGACCGTCGCCGCGCTCGCCGCTCCACCGCCGATCATCGATCTCGACTCGGATTACGGGTGGCTGGTGACGGCAGCCGGAGAGGCGGCCGGCCGCGCGCACTGGCCGGCGGATGGGATCTTGTACCTGCTCTACACCTCCGGCACCACCGGCCGGCCCAAGGGCGTCATTTACACTTACCGGATGGCGCTCGCGAACCACGTCAATATCGGCACCGCGATCGGGCTGACCTCGCGCGATACGACGGTCGCCTTCCTGCCCAATTTCCACACCGCCGGCATCAACCTCCACGCTTTGCCGACCCTGTTCTCGGGCGGCCGCGTGCTGCTGATGGCGGCGTTCGACCCGGACGCGATGATCGCGCTGCTTGGCCAGGGACGCATCGACACCCTGTTCGGTGTGCCGACCATCTATCAGAGCTTGCTCGATCAGCCCGCCTTCGCCAGCCTGCCGCTCGATCGGGTGCGCCACTGGGGCTGCGGCGGCGCGGCGCTGCCCGACGCGCTGGCGCTGCGCTGCCGCGATGCCGGCATGAGGGTCTGCAACGGCATGGGCATGACGGAGACGGGGCCCACGGCCTTTCTGCTCGATCCGGCCGATGCCTGGGACCGGATCGGATCGGTCGGCAAGCCGCAGCTGCTTTGCGCGGCGCGAATCGTCGACATAGACGGCGCGCCGGTCGCGGACGGTGAGATCGGCGAGGTGCAGTTCTCGGGGCCTGGCATCACGCCCGGCTATTGGCGCGACGAAGCGGCGACCGCGGCCGCCTTCACGCCCGACGGATGGCTGCGATCGGGCGACCTTGCGCGGCGCGACGCCGACGGCTTCGCCTGGATCGCGGGGCGTCGGAAAGAGATGTTCATCTCCGGCGGCGAGAATGTCTATCCGGCCGAGGTGGAGAATGTGCTCGCCGCCTGCCCCGGCGTCGTCGACGTCGCGGTGCTGCCGCGGCCGGACCCGAAATGGGGCGAGGTCGGCCGCGCCTTCGTCCAGCTCGCGCCGGACGGGCGGCCTGACGAGGCCGCGCTCACCGCCTTCTGCCGGTCCCGGCTCGCGCCTTACAAAGTGCCGGCCGCATTCGAATTCGTCGCGGAGTTCCCGCGCACGTCGGCGGGGAAAATCCGGAAGCACTTGCTGGCTTGATCGACGCCTCCGGCGGAGCAATCGCGCGAAACGGTCCCCCGGACCGTTTCTAAGAAGCGCGATTGCTGGTCGGGGAGAGAGGATTCGAACCTCCGGCCCCTGCCTCCCGAAGACAGTGCTCTACCAGGCTGAGCTACTCCCCGACCGAAACGCGCGACCCGAAAGGCCGGCGGGGCCGGGGGTCTATAGGGACGGGTTTCGGCGAGTTCAAGCGGCCTCGGCGGAACGGCTCATTCCGGCGCGACCTGCGGCTCGATCTCGTCCTGCCGCGCCTCATCCTGCTGGAAGCTGCCGTCGTC
>NZ_JBQTIN010000120.1:0-1997 GCF_052388015.1 Sphingosinicella sp. | reverse complement strand
CGCGCATCATCCAGGTCGCGCGCGAGACGATCGACGCGCTGTTCGCGGCGCTCTGAATCCAAAGGGGGAAGCAATGATCGGCACCAATTACCGGCTGACCATGGAGACCAACCGCCAGGCGGCCCTGGCGCGCGAGATCGCGCGCGGCCAGACCGAGATTTCGACGACCCGGCGCATCCAGTCGCCGTCCGACGATCCGGTCGCCGCCGCCCGCGTCTCGGAGATCGCCCGCACCCAGGCCAATGAGGCGAGCTGGAAGAGCAACCTCGATCTCGCCAACGCGCTCGCCGCCGGCGCCGAAACGACGCTGGAGACGACCGCCAATGCCGTCACCCGCGCCCATGAGCTGATGGTCGCCGGCGCGAACGGCACCCTCTCCGGCACCAACCGCGCCGCGATGGCGCTCGAGCTGCGCTCGATCGCGGCCGAGATCACGACCCTCAAGGACGCGCGCGACGCGCGGGGTAACCGCCTCTTCATGCCCGGCTGGGCGCTGCAGATCCCGGTCGCCGCCGGTCTGGCCGTCACCGCCGCGGGAACCCGCGAGGAGGTGTTCGAGCAGGTTCCGACCGCCGGCGGCCCGCGCGACCTTGCCGATATCATCGCCGACGCCGCGACGGCGCTGGAGGGCGGCAATTCCGCCACGATCTCCGCCTCGGTCACCGAGGTTCTCGCCGGCGTCGAGCATATCGCCGGCATTCGCGGCCAGCAGGGCGCGCGCGGCAACCGCATCGACCAGCTCGTCGAGCGCTTCGAGACGACCAAGATCCAGCTGACCGAGGAGCGCAGCGTGCTCGAGGACACGGACGTGAACGCCGCGATCGCCAAGCTCCAGTCGCAGCAGCTCACCCTCCAGGCCGCCCAGGCGGTTTTCGCCCGGGTCAACCAGAGCACATTGTTCGATATCCTGCGTTAGCTCCTTCCCCCTCCCTTGCAGGGAGGGGAGGTCCACGATAGCGCCGCTTCATGCGCCGGCTGCTCGCGTTCCTGCTCCTTTTCATCGCCGCGCCGGTCGCGGCGCAGAGCGCGGCCGAGCTCGCCGCATGGCGGACGCAGGCGGCGCGGGTCACGATCACGCGCGACGATTGGGGCATTGCCCATGTCCGTGGGGCGAGCGACGCCGACGCGGTGTTCGGCGCGATCTACGCCCAGGCCGAGGACGACTTCAATCGGGTCGAGACCAACTATCTGACCGCTTTGGGCCGGCTCGCCGAGGCCGAGGGAGAGACCGCGCTCTGGCAGGATCTGCGCCAGCGGCTGTGGATCGACCCGGCCCGGCTCCAGGCGGACTATCGCCGCTCGCCCGCCTGGCTGCGCAGGCTGATGGACGCCTGGGCGGCGGGGCTCAATTTCTACCTCGCCACCCATCCTGAGGTCCGGCCGCGGGTGCTGACCCGCTTCGAGCCATGGATGGCTTTGTCCTTCACCGAGGGCAGCATCGGCGGCGACATCGAGCGCGCCGATCTCCAGCAGCTCGCCGCTTTCTACGGCGGCCCGGCCGCGAACCGGCCGATCATGGCCGCGCTGGACGAGGAAGGCCGGCGCGGATCGAACGGGATCGCGATCGCGCCGCGTCTGACCCGCGACGGCCGCGCGCTGCTGCTGATCAACCCGCACACCAGCTTCTTCTTCCGCTCCGAATTGCAAATGACGAGCGACGAGGGGCTCAACGCTTATGGCGCGGCCACCTGGGGCCAGTTCTTCATTTATCAGGGGTTCAACGAGCGCGTCGGCTGGATGCACACCTCCAGCGGCATCGACAATGTCGACGAGTTCGCCGAGACGATCGTCCGGCGCGGTGGCCGCCTCTCCTACGGCCATGGCGGCCGGCTGCGGCCGGTCCGTGCTGCCGCGGTGACCCTCCGCATCCGCCAGCCCGACAACAGCCTCGCGACCCGCCGCTTCACCACTTATGCCACCCATCACGGCCCGATCGTCCGTGGCGACAATGATCGGTGGGTCGCGATGGCCCTGATGCACCGCCCGGTCGAGGCGCT
>NZ_JBQTIN010000119.1:0-20415 GCF_052388015.1 Sphingosinicella sp. | reverse complement strand
CTCGAATATGAAGCGCGGATGATCGCCGCGGAGGCGATCGCACGGACGTGACCGGCATCGGGCCGGGCGAGGATCGCCGGCTGATCGCCGCCTTTTTGGAAATGATGGCGGCGGAGGCCGGCGCCGCGCGCAACACCTTGCTCGCCTACGAACGGGACCTGCGCGGTGCATCGGAGGCGCTTGGCGGCGCTCTGGCGGGCGCGAGCGGCGAGGGCTTGAAGGCGCTCGGCGAGCGATGGCGACCGCTCAAGCGGGCGACGGTGGCGCGCAAGGCGGCGGCGCTGCGGCGCTTCTACGGCTTTCTTGCCGACGAGGGATTGCGCGGCGACGATCCCTCCGCCGCATTGCCGCGGCCGGGCAGCGAACGGCCGCTGCCGAAGATCCTCGATCATAAGGCGGTCGATGCCTTGTTCGCCGAAATCGGCCGGCGCGTCGCCGGCGGCAAGCGGGAGGCGCTACGGCTCGCGGCCTTGTTCGAGCTGCTCTATGGATCGGGGCTGCGGGCGACGGAGCTGGTGTCGCTGCCGCGTCACGCGATCGCGTCGGACCGGCCCTTCCTGATCCTCAAGGGCAAAGGCGGCCGCGAGCGGCTGGCGCCGATCTCCGATCGCGCCCGCGCCGCCGTCGCGGCCTGGGCCGCGCAGGTGCCGCGCGATTCCCTCTGGCTCTTCCCCTCGGGCAAGTCGCATCTGAGCCGCGTCCGGCTCTACCAGCTCGTTCGCGAATTGGCGGCTGACGCCGGCATTCCGCCGGAGCGGATCAGCCCGCATGTGCTGCGCCATGCTTTCGCGACCCATTTGCTCGAGGGCGGCGCGGATCTGCGCGTCGTCCAGACGCTCCTTGGTCACGCGGACATTGCGACCACGCAAATCTACACTCATGTCGATTCGCGCCGTCTGATCGAGCTGGTGAACGCGCGTCATCCGCTGGCAGACGCGGGCCGCCGGCGCCCTCCCCGCGTTGACGCAAAGCAAGCCGACGCCTAACCCCCGGCGCCGCATGGCCACCTATCTGGATTTCGAAAAGCCGCTCGCCGACCTGGAAGCGCGGATCGCGGAGTTGAGGGACACCTCCTCGGCCGGCGAGGCGAATATCGAGGCGGAGATTCGCAAGCTCGAGGAACGGGCGGAGCGGACCTTGCGCGATCTCTACGCGAAATTGACGCCGTGGCAGAAGGCGCAGGTCGCGCGCCATCCGGAGCGGCCGCATTTCAAGGATTATGTCGCCGGCCTGGTCGAGGATTTCGTGCCGCTCGCCGGCGACCGGGGCTTCGGCGAGGACGAGGCGATCGTCGGCGGTTTCGGCAAACTTGGCGGGCGCCGGATCATGCTGATCGGCCATGAGAAAGGCGACGACACGGCGAGCCGCCTGAAGCACAATTTCGGCATGGCGCGGCCGGAAGGCTATCGCAAGGCGATCCGGCTGATGCAGCTCGCCGACCGGTTCGGGCTGCCGGTGGTGACTCTGGTCGATACGGCCGGCGCCTTTCCCGGCGTGCAGGCCGAGGAGCGCGGGCAGGCCGAGGCGATCGCCCGTTCGACCGAGCAATGCCTGGCGCTTGGCGTGCCCCTGATCGCGGCGATCGTCGGCGAAGGCGGCTCCGGCGGCGCGATCGCGATCGCGGCCGCGAACCGGGTGCTGATGCTGGAGCACGCCGTCTATTCGGTGATTTCGCCGGAAGGCTGCGCCTCGATCCTGTGGCGGACCGCCGACAAGGCGGCCGATGCGGCCGAGGCGATGAAGATCACCGCCGGCGATCTGGAGCGGCTGGGCGTGATCGACCGGATCGTGCCGGAGCCAGTGGGGGGCGCGCAGCGCGAGCCCGCCGTCGCGGTCGCTATGCTGGGCGAGGCGCTGAGCGAAGAGCTCGCCGCGCTCGAAGACCAGAGCGCTGCCGCGCTGCGCCAGGCACGGCGCGACAAGTTCCTCGCCATCGGCTGAACGGAAACGGGCGGCGGGATCGCTCCCGCCGCCCGTTCTGTTCGGTCGTCCGAAGCGTAAAGCTTACGGGTTCGAACCCTTCATCGCGGTCGAGACGTTGGTGAAGGTCGTGTTGAGGCTCGAGCCGAGGCCCTGCATCGCGGTGATGGCGGCAACGGCGATCAGAGCGGCGATCAGACCATATTCAATGGCGGTCGCGCCCTTCTTGTCCTTGATCAGCTTGCGAATGAACATTTCCGGTCTCCTTGGTTCCACTTGGAAGTCCACACTTCCCGCCGGCCTTTTTTAAATCTGGGTCGGCTAGGCTCGCGTGTATGGGATGGAGGTTGCCAAAGATTTAATGCCGCCTCACGATCCCTTGACCTTCGTCGCCACGTCGTTCCACATCGTGGTGGTCGTGCTGGCGAAGGTGGCGACGGCGCCGACCATGGCGAGGAAAACCAGCGCCAGGATCAGGCCATATTCGACCGCGGTCGCGCCGCGCTCGTCTCTGCGAAGCTTGAGCAAACGCCGCATATTCAAAGACCCTCCCAGCTCCGGGTGCGTTGCGCCATTGGCGCGAGGGGTTACTCTGGCGTCGTTAATGAAACCCTAGCGCGCGGGCCCTGATTGCAAAAAAATCCGACAATCACGGTCGTGGCGGTGGCGCTGGTCGACGGCGAGAAGCGCGTTTTGCTCCAGCAGCGCGCCGCCGATCGGGCGATGGCCGGGCTGTGGGAATTCCCCGGCGGCAAGGTCGAGGACGGCGAGACGCCCGAGGGCGCGCTCGTCCGCGAGATCGAGGAGGAACTGGGGATCGCTCTCGATCCGGCCGCGCTCGTGCCCTCCTGTTTCGCCAGCGCGACACTGGGCGACCGGCATATGGTGCTGCTCCTCTATCTTTGCCGCCAGTGGCGCGGCGAGCCGGCGCCGCTCGACGCCGCGGCGTTGCGCTGGGCGACGACGGCCGAGATGCGCGGCCTGCCGATGCCGCCGGCCGATGCGCCGTTGATCCTGCTCCTCGAGGGTCAGCTCTAGCCCTTCGGCTTGAGCGAGTCCGCCAGCGACGCGGTGCCGCTGCCGCGACGCGCCGGCTGCGGCTGATCGGGCGAGGGCGCCCAGCCGCTGAGATGCAGGATGTGGACGCGCTCGGTCGTGCGTCCGTCCGGCGCGGCCTCGGCTGCGAATGCAGCCGCCGCCGCGGCATGGCCGATTCGCCCGAACGGACGCAGCGGTCGCTCGGCGAGCAGATTGGTCGCGGCCATGCCGCGCAGGTCCGAGACAAGGGAGATGAGACCGGAGTAGCGGACATCGATCGCCTCGTCGTCGGCGACCGGCAGGGCGAAGCCGGCGCGGACGAGCAGGTCGCCGGCGGCGCGCACGTCGATCTGGGGATGGAGGCGGGCGCCGGCGGGCTGTCCTTCGGCTTCCTCTGCCGCGCGCAGCGCCGCCCGGAGACGGGGCAGCGAGCCGGCGCCGGCCAAAGCGGCGAGAAACAGGCCGTCCGGCCGGAGCGTCCGGCGGATATGGATCAGCGCGCCGGGCAGGTCGTTGACCGTGTCGAGCGCGCCGACGGAGACGACGAGGTCAAAGCTCGCCTCAGCGAACGGGAGCCGATCCTCTTCGCTTTGGATGCCCTCCTTCGCGAAGCGCTCGCCCGAGTCCGCGGCGACGACCTCCAGTCCGCGCGCGCGCAGCTTCCCTGTGAGGTAGCCATCGCCGCATCCGAGATCGAGCGCGCTGGCGAATGGTCGAGCGACCAGATCGAGGCGCTCCAGCAATTCATCGGCCGCGCGGCGGAACAGGAAGCGCGAATCGGGGCTGATCCGCGCCGCGCGGTCGCGCCGCAGCCGGCGCAAGGCACGGTCGAAGGGCAAATCGATCGCTGGAGAAGCCATCGCTTCGCTATATCAGCCCGAACCGGGCGCGACAGGCCAGGCCGATTGTCCGAAGCCGGACATTCCGTCCGTTTCCGGACAGCGGAAAGGTCGGCTTCGCTCGTTCGTAAAGAGGGCCGGCGCGTGGCATGCTGCTTGCTGGTCGCATCGCGATGCCCGGCTCGATACTCTCCGCTTGGCCTGTTCGCGCCCAGCCGATACAAACCCGCGAGGGCGATCAAGTGTATTGCATCAATAAAACAGTTATGCGAGTAAGCCGGCGATGACCGAGCAGAATTATCAGGCGATGCGTCGCACGATGGTCGAGAGCCAGTTGCGCACCGTCGGCGTCAACGATCCGCGGGTGATCGCGGCGATGGACGCGGTGCCGCGCGAGGATTTCGTGCCGGCGGCGCGGCGCGCGACGGCCTATGCGGACGCGTCGATTCAGCTCGGCAATGGGCGGGCGCTCAATCCGCCGATGGCGCTCGGCCGCCTGCTCACCGAGGCCAAGCTGGCCGGCGACGAGCGCGTTCTCCTGATCGGCGCCGCTACCGGTTACGCGGCCGCCGTACTCGCGCGGCTGGTCGCATCGGTGGTCGCGCTCGAAGAAGATGCCTCACTCGCCGCGACGGCGCTGGACGGCGTCACTATGATCACAGGATCGCTTGCCGCCGGCCATGCGGCGGGCGCGCCTTATGATCTCATCCTGATCGATGGCGCGGTCGAGCAGGTTCCGGCCGCGATCGTCGATCAGGTCGCGGATGGCGGCCGAATCGCCACCGGCCTGATCGGGCAGGGCGTCACCAGGCTCGCTATCGGCCGCGTCATTGGCGGCGCGGTCGGTTTCATCACCTTCGCCGATGCGGCGATCGCGCCGCTGCCGGGCTTTTCCGCCCCGCGCGGCTTCAGCTTTTGAGGAACGTTATGAACGGAGTGAAGCGGGGACGATGGCTGGCCGCGGCGGGCGCCGCGGCTCTGGTCTGTGGCGGTTCGGCCTTCGCCCAGGCGACCGGCCAGGGCGAACCGGCGGACGGCATGGTCGACACTTTGCGCGAAGCGCTGGTCAAGACCTATGACACCAACCCGACGATCATGGCCCAGCGTCAGTCGCTGCGCGCGACGGACGAAGACGCGGCGCTCGCCCGCGCCGCCGGCCGGCCGGCCATGTCGGTCACCGCGACCTATGGCGAGGATCTGACGACGCGCAACATCGTCGGCGGCACCGGCCGCGACCTCAACGTCAGCTCCACGGTGAGCGTGCCGATCTTCTCCGGGGGCCGGATACGCAACAACGTCCGCGCCGCCGACATCCGCGTCGATGCGGGCCGCTCCGATTTGCGCGCGACCGAGGGCGACATCTTCACCGAGGCGGTCGCCGCTTACATGGACGTGATCCGCGACCGCTCGATCGTCCAGCTGAACGAGAATCAGGTCCGCGTCTTGACGACCAATTTGCAGGCGACGCGCGACCGGTTCGAGGTCGGCGACCTGACCCGCACCGACGTCGCCCAGTCCGACGCGCGGCTCGCGCTCGCCCGCTCCACTCTCGCGCTCGTCCAGGGCCGGCTGCGCGCGAGCGAGGAGAATTACGAGCGGGTGATCGGCGTTCCCCCGGGCAACCTCCAGCCGCCGCCGCCGCTGCCGACGCTGCCCGGCACGGCGGAGCTGGCGACCGATGTCGCGCTGGCCAACAATGGCGACCTTGCCGCGATCGCCGCGCGCGCCCGCGCCGCTGATTACGACGTCCGCGTCGCCCAAGGGGGCCGCCTGCCGACCCTCTCGGGCAGCGCCACCGCCCGCTACCTCGACCTGCTCGGAACCGGAGTCGGCGGGACCAACGGCCTCGGCATCCAGCAGGACAATAATGGCAGCACCAGCGTCGGCCTGTCGCTGACCATGCCGATCTACCAGGGCGGCGCGGCGGGGGCGCGCGTGCGCCGCGCGGAAGCGGTGCGCGGCCAGCTGATCGAGCAGGCGATCGGCGTCGAGCGCGCGGTCGTCTCGTCGAGCGCGGCGGCGTTCGCCAGCTACCGCGCGTCGCTGGAGGCGATCGAATCGAACCAGATCGCGGTCGCCGCAAACCAGCTCGCGCTGGAGGGCACGCGCGCCGAGCAGACGGTCGGTACGCGCAATGTCCTTGATGTGCTCAATGCCGAGCAGGAGCTGCTCAACAGCCAGGTGCTGCTCGTCACCGCCCGGCGCGACGCTTATGTCGCCGGCTTCCAGCTGCTCAACGTGATGGGCGCGGCCGAGGCCGAGGATCTCAATCTCGACGGCGGGCCGCTCTACGATCCGATCGCCAACTACAATCGCTATGCGCGCAGCTGGTCGGACTGGGATGACGGGCCGATGATCCGCCCGGTCGCGACCCGGACCGCGCCGGAGCAGGCGGCAAGCCCGCTGACTCCGGTCGTAAATTCCGTGACACGGCCGCGCCAATAAGCGATAAACCCCGGCATTATGGGGGAAATGCAGACCGATCCGTCGATGGAGGAGATCCTCGCCTCCATCAAGCGCGTCATCGCCGAGGACAATCGCGCCCAGCCCGCGCGCGCTCGTCGCGCCTCGCCTGATCCCGAGCCGGTCGCAGCCGAGTCCGAGGAGGACGTGCTGGAGCTCGACGATCCGGTCCCCGAAACCGGCAGCCTTCTGTCCAGCGACGCTGCCGCTGCGAGCCGTGCCCGCCTCGCCGCCTTGACCACCTTGCGCGGTCAGCCGGACACGGCCCTGGACGCGAGCCCGATCGAGGCGATGGTGCGCGACATGCTGCGGCCAATGCTGAAGGAATGGCTCGACGAGAATCTGCCCGGCATCGTCGAGGAGCTGGTCACCCGCGAGATCGCCCGAATCACCGGCCGCAAGTTCTAGGCGCCGCCGCTTGCGGGGCCGCGAGGGCTGGTATAGCCCCGGCGCCATGAACAGGCTCCTCGCTCTCGGCGCGCTCGCCGCCGCTTTCGCCACGCCCTTCGCCGCCACCGCCCGACCGATCACCGCGACCGATCTCGCGTCGATGCGGCGCGTCGCCGCGCCGGCGGTGTCGCCGGACGGGCGCTGGCTCGTCTATCAGCTGCGCGAGACGGATCTCGCCGCCAATCGCGGCCGGTTGGACCTTTATCTGCTCGATCTGTCGCGGCCCGGCGCGGCTCCGGTGCGGATCGCCAGCACGCCGGAGCACAATGAGCACGACCCGCATTTCTCGGCCGACGGGCGGACGCTCTATTATCTCAGCACCCAGTCGGGCAGCGACCAGCTCTGGCGGGTGGCGCTGCCGGGCGGAACGCCGGAGCGGGTGACCGAATTCGCGACCGACATCGCTGGCTATCTCCTCGCGCCGTCCGGCGACCGGATCGCGATCTGGGCCGATCGCGACATGCGCTGCGCCGACATCAACTGCGCCAACGTGCCGGCCGCCGCGGCGGGGCAGGGCAGCGCCCGGACCTATGACGAGACGTTCGTCCGCCACTGGGACACCTGGGCGACGCCGGGCGTGCGCTCGCGCATCTTCGTCCTGCCGCTGGTCGACGGCCGGCCGCAGGGGACGGGGACGCCGGTTTCGCCGATCCTGGTCGGCGATTCGCCGTCCAGGCCGTTCGGCGGGGCGGAGGAGCTGGCGTGGGGCCGTGACGGGCGGACGCTCTATTTCACCTTGCGTGAAGGCGGGCGGACCGAGCCCAACTCGACCAATCTCGACATCTACGCGGCGCCGGAGGGCGGTCAGGTCTCGAACCTGACCCAGGCGAACCAGGCAACGGATACCGGGCCCGTGGTTTCGCCGAACGGCGAATGGCTCGCCTACACGGCCATGGCGCGGCCGACCTATGAGGCGGACCGGCTGGTGATTCACCTCCGCAACCTGCGCACCGGCGAAACGCGGGCGCTGTCCCAGGCGTGGGACCGCTCGGTCGGCTCGATCGCCTGGGCGGCGGACGGGCGCAGCCTGCTGGTGACGGCCGGCGACACGCTCGACACACCCTTGTTCCGGGTCGACATTGCCACCGGAGGCGCCACGCGGCTCACGCAAGGTGGCACGGTCAACAACGTGACGCCGCTCGCCGACGGCTCGATCGTCTACACGCTGAACAGTCTGCAGGCGCCGGACGACCTCTACCGGATGGACCGGCGCGGGCGTGTCACCCAGCTCACCCGCGTCAACGCCGACCGGCTGGCCGATCTCGATCCGGTCGAGGTGCGCCGCTTCAGCTTCCGCGGCGCGCATGGCGACACGGTCTGGGGCCAGATCGTCCGCCCGGCCGGCATCGACGGCCGCCTGCCCGTCGCGCTGCTCATCCATGGCGGGCCGCAGGGCTCGTTCGGCAATTCATGGTCCTATCGCTGGAACCCCTGGGTGTTCTCGGGTCCCGGCTATGCCGCGGTGACGATCGATTTCCACGGCTCCACCGGCTACGGCCAGGCCTTCACCGACGCGATCAACCGCGACTGGGGCGGGGCACCGTTGGAGGATCTCCGCTTGGGCCTCGCTGCGGCCGGCCGCGAGCATTCGGGCATCGATGTCGCCAACGCCTGCGCGCTCGGCGGTTCTTATGGCGGCTTCATGGCTAACTGGATCGCCGGCAACTGGCCGGACGGCTTCCGCTGCCTGGTCAGCCATAGTGGCGTCTTCGATCAGCGGGCGATGGCCTATGAGACGGAGGAATTGTGGTTCACCGAATGGGAGTTCGGCGGGCCTTATTACGAGCCGGCGGCGCGCGAGAATTACGAGCGCAACAACCCGGTCAACTTCGTCCAGAATTTCCGCACCCCGATGCTGATCCTGCACGGCGAGCGCGACTATCGCATCCCGTACAGCCAGTCGCTCGGCCTGTTCAACGCGCTGCAGCGGCGCAACGTCCCGTCGCGGCTGGTCGTGTTCCCGGACGAAAATCACTGGATCCTTCGGCCGCAGAATTCGATCCAATGGTATCGCGAGGTGCATGGCTGGCTGGATCGCTGGCTGAGGCAAGGCCGACCAACCCCTTAACCCGTCATTCCCGCGAAAGCGGGAATCCATGCTGAGTCCGTGCCCGATCGGCAGCCGCATGGACTCCCGCTTTCGCGGGAGTGACGAGATAGAGTTTGGTGAGTAAGCGCCTCTCTATGTCAGAACTGTCCAAGACCTTCGACCCGGCCGAGATCGAGGCGCGCTGGTATGCGCATTGGGAAAGCGAGGGGCTGTTTCGCCCGGCGCGCGACGAGGCCGAGCCGTTCACGATCGTCATCCCGCCGCCGAACGTCACCGGCTCGCTCCATATCGGCCACGCGCTCGACAATACGCTGCAGGACATATTGATCCGCCACGCCCGGATGCTCGGCAAGGACGCGCTCTGGGTGGTCGGCATGGACCATGCCGGCATCGCCACCCAGATGGTCGTCGAGCGGCAGCTCAATGAGCGGCAGCAGAAGCGGACGGATTTCAGCCGCGACGAATTCATCGCCAAGGTCTGGGAGTGGAAGGCGGAAAGCGGCGGGCAGATCACCCGCCAGCTCCGCCGGCTCGGTGCGTCCTGCGACTGGGCCAACGAGCAGTTCACGATGGACCCGCATTTCGTGAAGGCGGTGCTGAAGGTTTTCGTCGAGCTCTACAATCGCGGCCTGCTCTATCGCGACAAGCGCCTGGTGAACTGGGACCCGGGCCTCAAGACCGCGATCTCCGATCTCGAGGTCGAGACCAACGAGATCAATTCAAGCTTCTGGCATTTCCGCTACCCGCTCGCCGACGGCAGCGGCGCGATCTCGGTCGCGACGACGCGACCGGAGACGATGCTGGCCGACATGGCGGTCGCGGTTCATCCCGATGACGAGCGCTACCGGGCCATGGTCGGCGGGATGATCCGGCATCCGATCACCGGACGGCTGATCCCGGTCATCACCGACGAGCATGCCGATCCGGAGCTTGGCTCGGGCGCGGTGAAGATCACCCCGGGCCACGACTTCAACGATTTCGAGGTTGGCAAGCGGGCCGGGATCGCGCCGGCCGAGATGCTCAACATGCTCGATCAGGATGCGAAGGTCGTGCAGACCAGCGACGGGCTGGTGCCGGCCGAGCTGCTCGGCCTCGACCGCTTCGAGGCGCGCAAGCGCGTCGTCGCGATGATCGAGGAGGAAGGCTGCCTCGAAAAGGCCGAGGATCGCGTCGTCGCGACTCCCTTCGGCGACCGCTCGCAGGTGGTGATCGAGCCCTGGCTGACCGACCAATGGTATGTCGATGCGGCGACGCTGGCGAAGCGGCCGATCGAGGCGGTGCGCTCCGGCGACATCAGGATCGTGCCCAAGACCTGGGAGAAGACCTGGTTCAACTGGCTGGAGAATATCCAGCCCTGGTGCGTCTCGCGCCAGCTCTGGTGGGGGCACCGGATTCCGGCTTGGTATGGGCCGGAGAAGGGATCAGATGGCGTTCCCAGCCTCGCATTGACCGTGGAGGCGACCCCATCTGGTGACATCGAGCTCGGAGTAGCCGGCCCCAAGGTGTTTGTGGCGGAAACCGAGGCGGAAGCTGTGGCGCAGGCTACGGCATATTACGGACAGACTGTCAGGGTTCAGGAGCATTCGGGCGGCCTGATCAATGCGATCCATCACCCAGGCGAACAGATCATCTGGCGCGATCCTGATGTCCTCGACACTTGGTTTTCATCCGCACTCTGGCCATTCGCGACGCTCGGCTGGCCGGACGATGCTGAACTCACCCTCTCCCCGCCGGGGAGAGGGCAGGGTGAGGGGGTTCCCACGCCCGAGGACAATCCCGACGGCCGAACCCCCTCACCCCAACCCTCTCCCCCTCGGGGAGAGGGGGCGAAGTGGGTCGCCAAGCCCGGCTCGACGCTGGCCCGTCATTATCCCAATGACGTGCTCATCTCCGGCTTCGACATCATCTTCTTCTGGGATGCCCGGATGGCGATGCAAGGCTTCGAGTTCATGAACGAGCGGCCGTGGAAGACATTGTATCTCCATGGGCTTGTCCGGGACGCCAAGGGCCAGAAAATGTCCAAGTCCAAGGGCAATACGGTCGATCCGCTGGGCCTGATCGACCGTTATGGCGCCGACGCCTTGCGCTTCACCTTGGCGGCGATGGAGAGCCAGGGCCGCGACATCAAGCTCGATGAGAAGCGCGTCGAGGGCTATCGCAACTTCGCGACCAAGCTGTGGAACGCGGCCCGCTTCTGCCAGTCAAACGGCATCGGCGCGTCGGAGGCGATCGAGCCGCCGCCGGCGACGCTGCCGGTCAACAAATGGATCGTCGGCGAGACGGTGAAGACCGTCCAGGCGCTCGACATCGCGCTGGCCGAGCTGCGCTTCGACGAAAGCGCGAACACGATCTACCATTTCACCTGGGCGACCTTCTGCGACTGGTATCTGGAGCTGATCAAGCCGATCCTCTCTCCCCTCCCTGTCCAGGGAGGGGATCAAGGGGTGGGTGCGAGCGGCGACGCCGCGAGCCCCAGGGGCCCACCCACCCCCAACCCCTCCCTTGAAAGGGAGGGGCTTGAAGCCGCCGAGACTCGCAAGGTCGCCGGCTGGGTGCTCGACCAGATCCTGGTGATGCTCCACCCGTTCATGCCCTTCGTGACCGAGGAGCTGTGGGGTGCGATGGGCGAGCGGGCGCATTACCCGCTGATCACCGCCAGATGGCCGATCGCCGACGCTCGCGCACTCGATCCGGAGGCCGGGCCGGAGATCGATTGGCTGATCCGGCTGGTGAGCGGCATCCGCGCCGCGCGGGCGGAGCTGAACGTGCCGCCGGGCGCCAAGCTGCCGCTCCACGTCAGCGACGCGGCTACCGCAACGATGGCGCGGCTGGAACGTAACGCGGCGGCGATCCGGCGGCTCGCGCGTGTCGAGAGCATCAATACCGGCGCCGCCGATGGCGGATCGGCGCAGATCGTCGTCGACGAGGCGACGTTCAGCCTGCCGCTCGAAGGCGTGATCGACGTCGCGGCTGAACGTTCACGGCTCGCGAAAGCGGCCGAAGCCGCCGAAAAGGAGCGCGACAGCCTCGCCGCCCGCCTCGCCAATCCGAGCTTCGTCGAGCGGGCCAAGCCGGAGGCGGTGGAGAAGGCTAGCGCCGACCATGCCGAAAAGGCGTCGGATGCGGAGAAATACCGGGCCGCGCTGAGGCGGCTCGGCTAGCTACATCACCGTATCGGCGAGGTTCGATCTGTAACGGATGTTGGTCTGCCGATCGATGAGCTCGATATAGACATAGCTCGGCGGGATCTGGCCTTCCGGCAGCCCGAACCAGATCTGGCCGAGATCGTTCGGGTTGCCCAGCGCGCAGAAGCCGTAGATCCGGCGGTTGGTCCGGTTCTCGAAGAAGTCGACCCAGGTCCGGGCCGAATTGGTGTTGTTGCCACACGGCGGCAGGCCGGGCGCGGCGGCGAACATCGCTGCCGGATAGGCCGAGCGGTTGAGGACGTCGTAGCGGTAGCGGATGAAATTGCCGCCCCCGGTGCTGTAGGGCTCGGTGCCGGTCAGATAGAGGATCGGGTTCGGCAATGTCTGGGCGAGCGCCGGCCCCCCTGACGCCAACATTGCCGCACCAGCGGCAAGAACCTGAATTGTTCGAGAGATTTTCATCGCCAGCCCTTTCCTGATCAAGAAGGGACGCAAACAAACTCAGCTTTCTATTTACCTAGCATGCCATTGTTCAGGGCTACCGGCAACATAATCGGTCATTGCATCACAATAATGACGTATTGACCGTCAGGCGGGCACCACGACCTCGATCGCCATCTCGGCGACCTCAACCGTCGCCGGCGTATGGCCGAGCAATTCGCCGTCGATCGAGATCGGCAGCCGCGGCTCCGTGTTGAGCTTCAGCTTGCGGGCATGGAAATCGACCACCGTTTCCTTGCGAGACTTGTGGCGGAGCAGGGTGGCGATCCAGTTCCAGGCCAGCCGGTTCTTGTCGCGGCCGGTGACCACCTGGACGACGATCTCGCCGCTGTCGACCGCCGCCGCGTCGACCAGCTCGACCCCGCCATGATAGCCGCCATTGGCGATCCGCACTTCGAGCGCGTCCATCTCGTACCGCTCGCCCTCGATCTCGATGGTGACGTGAAAGGGCCGGAAGCCCCAGGCGCACCAGCTCGCCCAGATCATGTAGCCGACGCGGCCGAGATATTTCTTCATCGCCTGCGGCACCGTCTCCGCGACCAGCGGGGATAGGCCCATCGCGGCGCTGTTGGCGAAATAGTCGCCGTCGATCACGCCGAGATCGACCCGGCGCCGCTTGCCGCTGACGATCGTTTGAATCGCGCCGTCGAGATCGAGCGGTATGCCGAGCGTGCGGGCGAAGCTGTTCGCGGTACCGAGCGGCAGCAGCGCGAAGACGCAAGGATGGTCGACCAGCTCGTCCACCGCCGATGACAGCGAGCCGTCGCCTCCGCCGACGATCACCATCGGCGCGCCGCTCGCTACCGCCCGCTTGACGGTCGGGATCAGCTGCCCGGCTTCACGGATCGCATGGGCCGAGATCAGCCGGATGCCGGCGGCGCGCAGCTTGGCGACGGCCTCGCGGAACAAGGCGCGGCCTTTGCGCGAGCGCGCGTTGACGACGAGAATCGCCTCCTTGGGAACGGGCTGGTCGAGCGCCATGCGCCCTCAACCCGCAAAGGCTGGCCCAAGTCCAATCTTCTTTGCGACAAGCGCGCGGCGCGCTAAGCCCGCCCGCCATGTCCAGCTATCCCGTCCTTCGGATGCGCCGCCTGCGCGCTCATGCCTGGAGCCGGGCGATGGTGGCCGAGCATCTCGTGACGCCGGCCGACCTGATCTGGCCGCTCTTCATCTGCGAAGGGCAGGGGATGGAGGAACCGATCGCCAGCCTGCCCGGTGTCTCGCGCTGGAGCGTCGACCGGATCGGCGCGAAGGCCAAAGAAGCGCGCGACCTCGGCATTCCCTGCATCGCCTTGTTCCCGAACACGCCGGGCGGCCTGCGCAGCGACGATGCGCGCGAGGCGCTCAACGCCGACAATCTGATCTGCCGCGCGGTCAGGACCACGAAGGACGCGGCGCCGGAGGTCGGCGTGCTGACCGATGTCGCCCTCGATCCCTATACCGCGCACGGCCATGACGGGCTGACCGACGCGGCCGGCGCCGTCCTCAACGACGATACGGTGAAGGTGCTCGCCGAACAGGCCCTGGTGCAGGCCCAAGCGGGGGCGGATATCGTCGCGCCGTCGGACATGATGGACGGGCGGGTGGGAGCGATCCGTTCAGCTCTCGAACAGGCGGGCCATGTGAACGTCCAGATCATGGCCTATGCCGCCAAATATGCCTCGGCTTTTTACGGCCCGTTCCGCGACGCGGTCGGCTCGCGCGGCCTCTTGAAGGGGGACAAGAAGACCTACCAGATGGACCCGGCCAATGCGGACGAGGCCTTGCGCGAAGTTGCACTCGATCTCGCCGAGGGCGCCGACAGCGTGATGGTGAAGCCGGGCCTGCCCTATCTCGACATCGTCCGGCGGGTGAAGGAGCGGTTCGCGGTGCCGGTCTTCGCCTATCAGGTGTCCGGCGAATATGCGATGATCGAAGCGGCGGCCGCGGCCGGCGCGGGCGATCGCGATGCGCTGCTCGTCGAAACCCTGCTCGCCTTCAAGCGCGCGGGATGCTCGGGGGTGCTGACCTATCACGCGCCGGTCGCGGCGCGGCTGTTGAGTTAAGGGGCGGGATTTTGGCGACTGACACGACCGAGCGGCGCGGGCCGGCGCGGGTGGACGAGCGTTACGCACGGCCGTTGTTCATCCTGACGATCGTCACCGGCTCCTTCCTGCTGTTCCTGACCCAGCCGATGATCGCGCGGATGGCGCTGCCCCGGATCGGCGGCGCGCCGTCGGTGTGGAACAGCGCGATGCTGGTCTACCAGGCGCTGCTGCTCGCCGGCTACGCCTACGCCCATTGGGTGTCGAAGATCAGGCCGCGCAAGCAGGTCGGCGTCCACATCGTGCTGCTCGGCCTGGCGGCGCTCTGGCTGCCGATCGGGCTGTCCGGCGCGATTCCGCCGGCCGATGGCTCGCCCTTCTTCTGGGTGCCGTGGTTCCTGCTGGCCTCGATCGGGCCGGTCTTCTTCATCGTCTCGGCCCAGGCGCCCTTGATGCAGCGCTGGTACGCACTCGAGACGAGCCGCGGCGATCCTTACCCGCTCTACGCCGCCTCGAACCTCGGCAGTTTCGCCGGTCTGATCTCCTATCCGCTCATCGTCGAGCCGCTGATGAGCCTCAACCAGCAGAGCTGGCTGTGGACCGCGATCTACGTCTTCCTCGTCCTGCTCGTCGTCGGGTGCGCGCTGACCGTGCCGGCCGATGCGGTCGAGGTCGTGCCGGAGGAAGAATCTGCGCCGCCGACGACGAAGCAATATCTGCACTGGATTCTGCTGGCCGCCGTGCCGTCCGGCCTGATGCTGTCGACGACGACGCACCTCACCACCGACATCGTCGCCATGCCCTTGCTCTGGGTGATGCCGCTGGGGCTCTATCTGTTGAGCTTCGTCGTCGCCTTCGCCGAGCGCCGCCGGCCGACCGAGCTGGTGACGATCGTCGCGCCATTGATCATCCTGATCGCCGGCGGGCTCGCCTTCAGCGACGGCAGCCGCAATCCGTTCGTCTCCGCCTCGCTCGGCCTGTTCCTGCTGCTGGTCGTCGCGATCGCGCTGCATGGCGAAATGTTCCGTCTGCGCCCGTCGGTCGGCCACCTGACCAAATTCTATCTCGCCATGTCGTTTGGCGGCATGCTGGGCGGCCTGTTCTGCGCGATCGTCGCGCCGCTCGTCTTCGACTGGGCCTATGAGCATCCGGTCCTGATCCTCGCCGCGGCTTTGCTCGTGCCGCAATCGCCGCTCGTGCCCTGGCCCAGGCGGCTGATCCATGTGCTCGGCGCGGCGATCCCGGCGCTCGCGATCCTGCTCTCCTTCGCCAGCGAGCGCGGCTGGTTCGGCTACGGCCCGGGCGCGGCAATGCTCGGCAGCATTTTCGTCTCGCTGCTCGCTCTTGCCTGCCTCGGCCGGCGGGTGCCGTTCATGGTTGCGCTCGCCGCCTTGATGTTGAGCTATGGCGGCTGGTCGACCCTCGCCCGGTCGGCCGGCGACAGCCGCACCCGCTCCTATTTCGGCATTTACGATGTCTACAACCGGCCGGACGGCAGCGCGCGCGTGCTGACCCACGGCACGACCCTGCACGGCATCCAGAACCTGACGCCGGGCCTCGAGACCGTGCCGACCTCTTATTACGCCCGCCGTTCCGGCGTCGGCCTGACCCTCGCGAACGCCAACGCGATTTTCGGCCGGCCGGCGCGGGTCGGGTTCGTCGGCCTCGGCAGCGGCACGCTCTCCTGCTACCATCAGGCCGGCCAGCAATGGACTATCTATGAGATCGATCCGCAGATGGTCGAGGTGGCGCGGAACCGCTTCACCTTCCTGAGCCGCTGCGCGCCGGACGCGCGGATCGTGCTCGGCGACGCCCGGATCAACCTGCGCGAGCGCACGCCGGCCAATTCGATCGACGTGCTCGCGGTCGACGCCTTCACCTCGGACGCGGTGCCGATGCACCTGCTCACCCGCGAGGCCTTGGCCGAATATGGCCGGGCGGTGCAGCGCGACGGCATCGTCCTGTTCCACATCTCCAACCGCTATCTCGATTTGAAGCCGGTCGTCGCGGACATCGCCGCGACGGGCGGTTGGGCGAGCGCGATGATGGTCTACCAGCCGACCACCGAGGAGGCGGACCTGAACGCCACCATCTCGGTCTGGATCGCATTGTCGCGCAATCCCGAGACGCTGCGCCGGGTGATCGAGGCGAGCGGCGAGGACGGCCCGAACTGGGAGGCGCTGGACCCGACACCTGGGTTCGCCGGCTGGACCGACGATCACGCCTCGATCCTGCCGATCCTCAATTATCCGAGCTGGGTGCCCTTCCTGGGCCGGCGCTGAGCCGGGCGTGATCGAAACCGCGCGCCTGCTGCTGCGCGACTGGCGCGAGGAGGACATCGCGCCCTTCATCCGGCACACCAACACGTCCGCCGTGATGCGCTGGCTCGGCGGGGTGAAGCGCGAGGCGGAGATTCGATCCGTGGTCGAGGATCGGCTGATGGCCTGGCAGCGGATGCGCGGCTTCACCTTCTGGGCGGTCGAGCGCAAGGCCGATGGCGCATTGCTCGGCTTCTGCGGCCTCAAGATCGCCGATCAGCCGGGCAGCCCGATCGAGGGCGACCAGGAGATCGGCTGGCGGCTGCGCGAGGATTGCTGGGGCCAGGGCTATGCGAAGGAGGGGGCGATCGCCTCGCTGGATTACGCCTTCGACGTGCTTGGCGCGCCATGTGTCGTCGCGATCACCTTCCCCGGCAACCGCCCAAGCTGGGGGCTGATGGAGCGGCTGGGCATGACGCGCCGGCCCGATCTCGACTATGACGATCCGCGCTTTCCGGAACTCAACCCGACGATCATCTACCGGATCGCGAAAGAGGAATGGCGGCGATGAACCTGATCGGCTTTCACGGCAAGGCGCCGCTGATCGATCCGGCCGCCTTCGTCGCGCCGGGCGCGCAGCTGATCGGCGATGTCGAGATGGGGCCGGAATCCTCAGTCTGGTACAATTGCGTGCTGCGCGGCGACATGAACCGGATCCGGATCGGCGCCCGCTCCAACATCCAGGACGGTACCGTCATCCATGTCGATCCGGCGCGGCCGGGCGGCCCCGCGGACGGCTATCCCTGCCTGATCGGCGAGGAGGTGCTGATCGGCCATATGGCGATGGTCCATGGCTGCGTCCTGCACGATCGCGCCTTCGTCGGCCTGGGCGCGATCGTCATGGACGGTTGCGAGATCGAGGGCGACGCGATGCTCGCCGCGGGTGCGATGCTGACGCCGGGCAAGCGCATTCCGTCGGGACAGCTCTGGGCCGGGCGGCCGGCCAAACATGTCCGCGATCTGACCGGGGCCGACATTGCCGGGATGCGGGTGGGCGTCGCCCATTATGTGGCGCTGGCGAAGCGCCACCGCGAGGCGCTCAGCTCCTGACGCGGCTCCGCAACCGGTCGAGCCGGACCTGCTGCGCGGCACCGATCCGCTCGAGCTCGGCCTTCGCCTCCTCGATGAAGGCGTAGTCGGCGCTGTTGGTCGCCTCAGCGGCGCGCGATGTGGCGAGCCGGTCGAGCTCGGCGAGGGCGGTGGTGGTCTCGGCCCGCGCCGCTTCCAGCCGCGACAGCTGCTGCTGGGCGCTGACCCATGTCTCGCTGCCCATCGCGCCGGCATTGCGCGCCGCGCGTTCGGCGGCCGGTTCGGCCTGGTCGAAGGCACGCGTCCCTGACCGGCCCTGGGCGAGCAGCGCGCTCGCCCGGCCGCGCAGCGCGGCGTCGCTCGCCGGATCGGCGCGCGGCCGGCGCGGCTCGCCGACCGTGACCAGCCGCTCCTCCGGCCGCATCGCCAGCGACGGGAAAGTGCCCTCCGGCGCGCAGCCGGACGCGGCGAAAGCGGCGGCGGCAAGCGGGATTGCGAGGGCGGGGCGGGGCTTCATCGGGTCTCGTCTAGGCGCGCGCGAAGGGGCCGGCAACAGGGCGAGGGCAGGGGTTGCGCCTCTCCGGCCATGCCCCTATGTCGCCCGTTCCCGCGCGCCCGTAGCTCAGCTGGATAGAGCACCAGACTACGAATCTGGGGGCCGGAGGTTCGAATCCTTCCGGGCGCGCCATTCACCGTCGAAAATTTGAATTGTCCTCTCAGCGCACAGGACCACACAGCACGTGATCAGCCAGACTGTGGCAGTGGCTCGCCTGATAGGCGTTCCGGCCCCGGTTCATGTGCGTCAGGTTGAACGCTCGGATGGCTCGCAACGCACGGCGCGCCGTGAGGAACTTGCCGATCGAGGAGAAGCCGCGGACCTTGATGCCGAAAATGTCATCGCCGCGCGGGAAGAAATAGCCGACGTCTTCCGGCGTCATGACACAGCGCTCAAGGAAAGCCTCGTCCACCTGGCCCTGATCGAGTGAATGGTCGGCGGTGAAATGGGAAAGGTGCACCAGAAACAGCGCGCGGATGCCTTCGCCGTCCTCATAGAGCGAGAAAAGCTCCATCCAGCTCGCATTGACGCGAACGAGCGCCTTGCCGGGAGTCGAGGGCAGACAGGAAACCGACCAGTAATGCCGCTCGGTCCGGCGCGGGATCGGGATGCAGTCCCGGCCGTAGCGCCGGAGGATCTTCAGAACGTTTTGCGCCTGCGGCCGGCGTAGCAGCTTTTCAAACCGCGCGACGTATTTGAAACGCAGTTCCAGGGACTCCGAGCGCTCGTCGGCGTCGCGCAGGATCGTCTCGCCATGCATCCAATCGTGCTGCTGCTGGAGATCCAGGAAGCGACGCAGACCGGTCGCGCTTGAGCGGCGAGTCGTGCTCATGTCAGGTACCATGTCGGCTCACTCCTCCAATTTCAGAAGGGTTTCTCAGCCTTGTCGGTGCAATAGAGTTTCACTTGCGCCTTTCGGTATTTGATGCCGCGCGGACCTTTGGCGACCTTCCGCCAGGCGTCGAGGGTCTCCTGGTCGCGCCAGAGTTCGAAGACGTTGATGCGGTCGGCGTCCAAGGGATCGGCGCTGATCGAGATATCCAGACAGCCGTCGTGCTTCCTCGCGCGTTGCAGCATATTGCTGAACGCTTGGAGCGCTGCGTCTCGGTTACCCTCGGTGAACCAGTGGCCTGCAATAATAATCATGGCTCCAGTCTCCTTTTGGAACGCGATGCGCCTTTCTGCTCGGCAGTCAGTGCCGACTGGTCGCGGCGCTTGCGTTCCGCTCCCTATGCTCCCTTCACATAGCCCTGCGCTTCGACGATCCGGCCGTCGCGAACTCGCATGAGATTGACGCCGCGCACCGAGCTGGCGTGGTCCGGCCCCCAGACCAGCCGCCACTGGATCATGCCGCGGTCGCCGCGCGCGATGATGCGCTCGGTCTCGAAGTGGATGTCCGGGGTCGTCGCGATCTCCGTCCAAAAGGCGACGCAGGCTTCCTTGCCCTCATGGCGCGAGCCGTCGGGCGCGGGCTGCGTGTTCTCGAGAACGCAGTCGTCGGCGATCAGTTGATCGAGGTCCAAAGGATCGTGAGAGAGAAACACCTGATCAAAGCGCCTCAGGATTTCCTCGGTCTGGATGCTTTCCGCATCATGGAAGCTGCCGTTTATCATCGCCTTCTCCATTCAGGGTTTGTGCGGACCAAATTGCGATGAGCCCTACTGGCGACTCGACATTTATGCGGTGTCGCATATAACATGGAGTGTCGTCAAACGTTTTATGCGGAGTCGAATAAAAATGAACAGACGTGGACGGCCCATCGAATATGATCGGGAGCAGACTCTTGAACGTGCGAGCGACCTCTTCTGGTCGGCCGGTTTCGCGGCGACCTCGCTCGATGCCCTGAGCGAAGCGACGCAGATGACCCGGCCAAGCCTTGCTGGCGCCTTTGGGGATAAGGAGGCGCTCTACATCGCAACACTCGAGCGCTATCGGGACGCCAATGCGGACGCCATAAGCAAGACCCTGAGCGGTGCGCGCCGATTGCGAACCGACCTGACCGATCTCTTCGCAAAGTCGACAGACGCCTTCCTGACGCCCACGGACGCAGCCCGTGGCTGCCTCCTTATTGGCACCGCCTC
>NZ_JBQTIN010000118.1:0-53933 GCF_052388015.1 Sphingosinicella sp. | reverse complement strand
AGGCGGATCGGGGAGCGGGCGAAAGCGCTGGCGGACTGAAGCCGGCTGCGCCATGCTCTCCTCCAGCGAGGAAGGGGATGGCGATGAGGCCTTTGCAGCGCGTTTCAGCGATCGCCCTGCTGCTCGTGCTCCATGTCAACGGCCTGGCCATGGCCCAGCCATCCGCCGAGCAACCGCCCGCGCAACAAGTGCCACCGGCGTCCGTTCCCGCGCCTGAGACACCACCGATCGAAGCGGTCCGCGCTGTCATGCCGCCGACGCCCCTGCCGGCGCGCGTCGAGCTTTCGCCGCAGGTGCACGCCTTCGTCTCGGTCGAGCCGGGATCGATCGCGCTGACTCATGTCCGCGTGATCGACGGCACCGGCGCGCCGGCGCGCGAGGACCAGACGATCCTGATCGGCGCCGACGGCCGCATCGCCGCGATCGGCCCGGCCGCCTCGACACCGCCGCCCCGGGGCGCGCGGGTGATCGACCTTGCCGGCCACAGCGTGCTGCCCGGCTGGGTCGGGATGCACGAGCATCTCTTCTACACGGCGGCGGTCGACCCGGCGACGGGCCCGGCCTTCCTTCAGATGAGCCACAGCTTCCCGCTGCTCTATCTGGCCGCGGGGGCGACGACGATCCGCACGGCGGGATCGGTCGCCGGCCAGACCGACATCAACATGAGCGCTTACATCGCCGCCGGGCAAAGGGCCGGGCCCGAAGTCCATGCCACCGCACCCTATCTGGGTCGCGCGGGCGGCCTGCCGGAGATCAGCGAGGAGCGCGGGCCAGAGCGGATGCGCGCGGCAGTCGACTATTGGGCCGGGGCGGGGGCGACGTCGTTCAAGGCCTATATGCAGGCGACGCGCGAGGAGCTGACCGCGATCGTCACCGCGGCGCATGCGAGGAATCTGCCTGTCACCGGCCATCTCTGCGCGACCAGCTTCGCCGAGGCGGCGGCGATCGGCATCGACAATCTGGAGCACGGTTTCGTCGTCGCGACCGATTTCATCCCGAACCGGCAGCCGGACGTCTGCCCGCAGAACCCCTTTTCCGGGCTCAGCCATGTCACGACGCCGGAGGCGCCGGCCGCGCAGGCCTTGTTCGCGACGCTCCGCGAGCACCGGGTCGCGATCACCTCGACACTGGCGGTGCTGGAGCAGTTCACCGCCGCGAGCCCGCCGCCGCGGCCCGAGGCCCTGATCGCGATGGCGGCCCATTCGCGCGACAATTGCCTGGCCCAGCGCCGCCAGACCGCGGCGGCGCCGGGCGACCCGTTCCGGCCCCTCTACCAGCGCGAAATGGCGTTCGAACTCGCCTTCGCCCGCTCGGGCGGCACCCTGCTGGTCGGCTCCGATCCCACCGGAAACGGCTGCGTGATCGCCGGCGACGGGCTGCAACGCGGCGTCGAACTGCTGGTCGCGGCCGGCTTCACCCCGCTGGAGGCGATCCGGATCGCGACGCTGAACGGCGCCACCTTCCTCGGCATCGCCGAGCGCACCGGCACGGTCGTCGCGGGCAAGGAAGCGGATTTGATCGTCGTGCGCGGCGATCCCTCGACCCGGATCGAGGACGTTCGCAACGTCCGCTTCGTGTTCTCGAACGGCGCCGGTTACGATCCCACCCGGCTGACGGCGGCGGCGCGGGGCTGGGTCGGCATCCGCTAGAGGCGGACCAGCATCTTGCCGGTGTTGCCGCCGCTGAACAGGTCGAGGAAGGCCTGCGGCGCGGCTTCGAGCCCCAAGCGGATCGTCTCGCGCGACGTGAGCTTGCCGGCCGCGATCAGGCCGCCCATCTCGCGGTAGAACTCACCCATCTCGCCCAGGAAATCGAGGTAGATGAAGCCCTTCAGCATGATCCGGGCGGCGATGATCCGCATGACGTAACGGAAGGCGTGGTTCGACCCGCTGTTATAGTCGTCGATCATGCCGCAGATCGCGAAGCGGGCATTCTGCCGTGCCGTCGCGAAGGCGGCGTCGAGATGATCGCCCCCGACATTGTCGAAATAGACGTCGATTCCCTTGGGCGCCACTTCATTGAGCTGCTTCAGGACCGGGCCGGCTTTGTAGTCGATCGTCGCGTCCGCCCCGAGCTCCTTCACCCAGGCGCATTTGTCGGCGCCGCCGGCCGAGCCGATCACCGTCATGCCTCTGGCCTTGGCGATCTGGACAACCGCCGAGCCGACCGCGCCCGCCGCGGCCGAGACGAACACGACATCCCCTTCCTTCGCCGCCGCGACCCGTAGCAGGCCGAAATAAGCGGTGCCGCCAGTGAGGCCGAGATTGCCGAGGAAATGATGCGGCGCGATCCCCATCGGCGGCAGCTTGTTGAAGTTCTCGGCCGGGCCGGCCGCAGTCTCGCGCCAGCCGGCCATGTGGAGGACCTGATCGCCTTCCTGAAACGCGGGCGAGCGACTCTCGACGACGGTGCCGACCGCGCCGCCCGACATCGGCTCGCCGATCTGGAAGGGCGGCGTGTAGCTCTTCACGTCGTTCATCCGGCCGCGCATGTAAGGGTCGACCGAGAGCCAGTCGTTCCTGACCTTCAGCCACCCGTCCTGAAGGTCCGGCAGCGGCGCCTCCTTCAGCTCGAAATTCGCCGGGGTCGGAAGACCCTGCGGACGCGACGCGAGATGCCAGGCGCGGTTGCTCATCTTCAGGTCCTCCCTTGCAACCGACCTTCGTGGCTTTGCGTGGCGGAGTCAAAAATCGCCACCCCCAGCCCCTCCAGCAATGGCTGGAGAGGGAGTGACTCTGAGCCACGCCCCCTCCACGTCTTCGTGGAGGGGTTGGGGGTGGCCTCTTGTCAACGCTCTTCGGGATAGGTGCCGGAGAAGGCGCGGTTCAGCATGTGCGGCCCGCGGCTTCCGGAATCCTCGCGCTCGAACAAGGCGCGGTTGCGGCTTTCGGTCCGCCAGCGCTCCTTCGCGTCGTCGGCGCCGAGGTTGAGCGTCACCTTGTCGCCGACCTCCTCGATCCAGCCGCAGGGGATGGAATGATGGACGCCGCCAGCGGCCGCGTCGTTCCTGGTCAGGATGACGCTGTCGCCGCGAACCTTGTCGACCGTGCCGACATGCTGGCCGTCCGAGCCCAGCACTTCCATATGCTCGGTCACCCGTTCGAGCGCCTCGCGCTGCCGCCCGCGCTTGTCGCGCCAGGCGCCGAACTCGCGGTCGAAGCGCGACTGGTTCTCGCGCCGATACTCGTCATAGTCGCGATCGAGCGCGGCGATCTGCCGATCGCGCCACTCGGCATAATGCGGGTCGCGATCGCCGGGCGCGAACCCGTAGCGCGACGGCGCCGAGAGGTAGCCGACATTGCGCTGGCGGCCGAACTCGGCCCGGCCGGGGAGGGGGCCGGCGAAATCGGGGGCGAAGCCCGGCCCGCCGGCGCCGATATCCGAACGTCGGTCATGGCGGGGACGGCGATGGCCGAAAGTGCGGCGCTCCTCCTCGTCGGCCGGATGGAATTCGGCGGTCTGGTTGCCCCAGCCGGCGCCGAAGCTGTCATCGCCCTGCCAGCGCGCCTCGTGCTCCTCGTCGCGCCATCGCTCGCCGCGTCCGCGACCGGAAAGATGATTGTCGTAAGCCATCAGAAATCTCCTTCGCCGGATCGGTCGATCCATGGTCAGAACGAAGGGAAAAGCGCCGCTGTTCCGAGGGTTGCAGTGCTTCGTCGGGCGGGCCGAGCGGGTCGTCGAAAGCACAAAAAGGCGCGCCATTGCATCGCGCCGCGGCCATCGCTATCTGGGCGCTCCCGAGGCGCGGGGCTGTAGCTCAGATGGGAGAGCGCTGCAATCGCACTGCAGAGGTCAGGGGTTCGATTCCCCTCAGCTCCACCAGCCTTTGCCCTTCGGGCTACGGCTGGCAGGCCAGCCTGACAGGGGCATCCAACGGGCTGGCGCGCAAATCCTGATTGAGGCGGTTCAGGCAGCATGGACGAAGCCGAGCCCCTCCCGCCCGCCATTCCCGCCGCGACTTTGATCCTGATGCGCGACCGGGCCGATGGGGCGCCAGAAATCCTGATGACCGAGCGGCATGCCGAGATGGCCTTCGCCGCAGGAGCTTTGGTGTTTCCGGGCGGGCGGATCGATCCGGAGGACGAGGCGGCGGCCGCCGGCTTTCCGACCTTCGCCGACGCGGCGGCGCGGATCGCGGCGATCCGGGAGACGATCGAGGAGACCGGCATCCTGCCGGCTGTGAGTCCGGCCGCGTCGGACGAGGATGCGGCGATCGTTCGAGCGGCGCTGGCCGGCGGAGCAGCGCTGCCAGATGCGCTGGCGGGGCGGGGCCTGTCGCTCGATCTCGCCCGGCTCACGCCGTTCGCGCGCTGGCTGCCCAATTTCCGCGAGACGCGGCGCTTCGACACGCTCTTCTTCATCGCGGAGGCGGACGCCGACGCCGCCGAGGCGGAGCTGGCCGAGGCGGAAGCCGTGCGGTCGCTCTGGGCGGGCGCGGCCGACATTCTCGCCGAGATCCACGCCGGACGCGCCCACGCCATCTTCCCGACCCGGCGCAATCTGGAGCGCCTGGCGCGCTTCGCCTCGATCGCCGAGGCGCGGGCCGACGCCGCCCGCCACCCGGTCGAGACGATCACGCCCTGGGTCGAGGTCCGGGACGGCGCGCCGCACGTCTGCATCCCGGAAGGGATCGGCTATCCGGTGACGTCCGAGCCGCTGGAAACCGCGCGGCGCCGCTGAGATGCGGCGCGCGCGGCGGATCATCGTCTGGTTAGTAGTTCTTGGATTGCTCGTAGTCGGCGGGCTGCTGCTCTACGCTTATGGCCGCGCCCATCCCGAAGATCTGCCTTGGACCGAGCTCGATCTCGGCCAGCCGATTGGGCTGTTCACGGGGCGCAAGCTGGCGGCGCTACGGGACGATGCGCCGCGCTGCCGGGCGCTGATGGAGCGGGCCGGGATCGCCTTCACCGCCTTGCCGCCGCGCCGCGACGGGCCGCAATGCGGTTATGCCGACGCGGTTCGCCTTGGCTCCGGCGGATCGACGCGGATCGGCTGGCGGCCGGCCGATCTGGGCACGAGCTGCCCGGTCGCCGCCGCGCTCGCCTTGTGGGAATGGCATGTCGTCCAGCCCGCCGCGCGGCGCCATCTCGGCACCAGCGTGGCGGCGATCGACCATTTCGGCAGCTACAACTGCCGCCGCCTCTACGGCCGCGACGAAGGCGCGTGGAGCGAGCATGCCGGCGCCAACGCGATCGACGTCGCCGGCTTTACGCTCGCCGATGGCCGGCGGGTCCGGGTGGTGGCGGACTGGACGGGCGACGACCCGGAAGCGCGTTTCCTGCGCGAGGCCCGCGACGGCGCCTGCCGCCTGTTCGCGACCGTGCTGTCGCCCGACTACAACGACGCTCACCGCGATCATCTCCATCTCGATCAGGCGGATCGCGGGTCGCTCGGCTGGCGCGCCTGCCGTTAACCGCAACTTAGCTTGACCCGGATATAAAGATATCTTTATATCCACATATGGCTACGACCTCCGCCATCTTCGCCGCTCTGGCCGATCCGACCCGGCTGCGCATCCTCGCGCTGCTCGGGGCGATGGAGCTGTCGGTGGGCGAGATCGCGCAGGTGCTGGGGCAGAGCCAGCCCAGGGTCAGCCGCCACGTCCGTATCCTCGTCGACGCCGGCCTTGCCGAGCGGCGCAAGGAGGGGAGCTGGGTGTTCGTCAGCCTCGGCGCGCGGGAGCGGATCGAGCCCCTGTTCCAGCTGATCGAGCGCTGGGAGGCGCTGGACGGCGCGAACCAGTGGGTCGCCGCCGACGCCGCCCGCCTTGCCGCGGTCCGCGCCGACCGGGCCGCGGCCGCCGAGCGCTATTTCGCGGTTCATGCCGGCCATTGGGACGCTTTGCGCTCGCTCCATGTCGCGGAAAGCGAAGTCGAGGCGGCGATCGGCCGGGCATTGGCCGGCGCGCCGCTCGGCCGGCTGATCGACATCGGCACCGGTACCGGCCGGATGATCGAATTGTTCGCGCCCGCCGCCGAGCATGCGCTGGGCGTCGACCGATCGCCGGAGATGCTGCGGCTCGCCCGGGTGAAACTCGCCCAGGCCGGACTCAGCGCCGAATTGCGGCAGGGAGATATGTACGCGCTGCCGCTCGTCTCCGGCGCGGCGGACACGGTGATCCTGCACCAGGTGCTGCATTATGCGCACAACCCCGCCGCCGCGGTGGCGGAGGCGGCGCGGCTGATCGGCCCCGGCGGGCGGCTGCTGATCGCCGATTTCGCGCCGCACGAGCGCGAGGAGCTGCGCAGCCGCGACGCCCATGCCCGGCTTGGTTTCGGCGACGAGGCGGTGCTCGGCTGGCTCGAAGCGGCCGGGCTGGAGGGCGAGGTGTTCGAGCATCTCAAGGGTGGCGAGCTCACCGTCACGATCTGGCTCGGCGCGCAGCCGGCGACACGCATCCGGGAGGTCGCATGACCGCCGCGCCTGCCTTGACCCGCGCCGCCCGCAATCCGCGCCCCTTGTTCGAGGACGCGGCGGGCGACATCGCGGTCAGCTTCGAATTCTTCCCGCCGAAGACTGAGAAGATGGAGCAGGTGCTCTGGGAGTCGATCCAGACGCTGGCGCCGCTCGCCCCTCGCTTCGTCTCGGTGACCTATGGCGCCGGCGGCTCGACCCGGGAGCGCACCCACGCGACGGTCGAGCGGATCGTCCGCGAGACGAGCCTCACCGCCGCCGCGCACCTCACCTGCGTCGCCGCGACCCGTGAGGAGATCGACGCGGTCGCCCGCGATTACTGGGACGCCGGGGTGCGCCATATCGTCGCGTTGCGTGGCGACCCGCCCGAGCCGGGCACGCGCTTCCAGTCGCCGGCGGGCGGCTATGCCAATGCCGAGGAGTTGGTCGCGGGGCTGAAGCGCATCGCGCCGTTCGAGATTTCCGTCGCGGCCTATCCCGAGTGCCATCCGGATTCGGTCACCCGCATCGCCGATCTCGACAATCTCAGGCGCAAGGTCGATGCCGGCGCCGACCGGGCGATCACCCAGTTCTTCTTCTCCCCGGATTGCTTCCTTCGCTTCCGCGACGAGGCGGCAGCGGCGGGGATCGACGCCGAGATCGTGCCGGGCATCCTGCCGGTTTCCAACGTCGCCCAGACCCGCAAGTTCGCGGCCCAGTGCGGCGCCGCAATCCCGCCCTGGATGGACCGGCTGTTCGAGGGGCTGGACGATCTGCCGGACGCCCGCAAACTGGTTGCGGCGACGGTGGCGGCGGAACTCTGCGCCCGACTCTACGGCGAGGGCGTGCGCCATTTCCACTTCTACACCCTGAACCGGGCCGAACTGAGCTACGCGATCTGCCACCTGCTCGGCATGCGGCCCACCGGCAAGAGCAAGGAGCAGGCAGCATGAGCGCGCGCGAGCGACTGAAGGCGGCCGCCAGGACACGCATCCTGCTCACCGACGGCGCGTTCGGAACCGAGATCCAGAACCGCAAGCTGACCGAGGCCGATTATCGCGGGACCCTCGATCTCGCCCGCGACCAGAAAGGCAATAACGACATCCTGGCGATCACCCGGCCGGACGTGGTGGACGCGATCACCCGCGACTATCTCACGGCGGGCTCGGACATCGTTTCGACCAACACCTTCAGCGCCAACCGGATCAGCCAGGCCGATTATGGCGCCGAGCATCTCGTCGCCGACATCAACCGCGCCTCAGCCCGGATCGCCCGCGCGGCGGTGGACGATTTCGAGGCGAAAGACGGCCGCCCGCGCTTCGTCGCCGGCGCGATCGGGCCGACCAACAAAACGCTTTCGCTCTCGCCCGACGTCAACGATCCCGGCTTTCGCGAGATCGATTTCGACACGCTGAAGGCCGTCTATCGCGAGCAGACCGACGCGCTGCTCGAGGGCGGTGCGGACTTCATCCTGATCGAGACGATCTTCGACACGCTGAACGCCAAGGCCGGCATCATGGCGGCGAAGGAAGCGGCGGCGGGGCTCGGCCGCGAGGTGCCGCTGATGATCTCGATGACGCTGACCGACCTGTCGGGGCGCAATCTCTCCGGCCATACGGTCGAGGCCTTCTGGCACACGGTGCGCCATGCCGATCCGGTGACGATCGGGCTCAACTGCTCGTTCGGCGCGCAGCAATTGCGGCCGCACGTCCAGTCCCTGTCGGGTGTCGCCGACACTTTGATCATGGCCTATCCGAACGCGGGCTTGCCGAACGAGCTCGGCGAATATGACGAGCTGCCCGAGCAGACCGCGGCCTTGCTCAAGGAATGGGCAGAGGCCGGCTGGGTCAACATCATCGGCGGCTGCTGCGGTTCCACCCCGGCGCATATCGCCGCGATGGCGAAGGCAGTGGCGGGCTTCGCGCCGCGCAGGATCCCGACCCCGCCGCGCGCCACCCGCCTCGCCGGGCTCGAGCCGATGACGCTCGCCGCCTGAAACTTCCCCTCTCCCGCACGCGGGAGAGGGTTAGGGGTGAGCGTCTATTTCTTATCCTTCTTGAATTCGGAATCTCTCGTGGCTGATGCGCTGACAGACCCTCACCCCAGCCCTCTCCCGCAAGCGGGAGAGGGAGAGCGGCGCGCGACGTTCGTCAATATCGGCGAGCGCACCAACGTCACCGGTTCCGCCCGGTTCAAGAAACTGGTGATGGCCGGGGATTATCCGGCCGCGGTCGAGGTCGCGCGCCAACAGGTCGAGAACGGCGCGCAGGTGATCGACGTCAACATGGACGAGGGCCTGCTCGACGCCGAGCTGGCGATGACCACTTACCTCAAGCTGATCGCCGCCGAGCCCGACATCGCCCGGGTGCCGGTGATGGTCGACAGCTCTAAATGGGCGGTGATCGAGGCGGGGCTCAAATGCGTGTCCGGCAAGCCGATCGTCAATTCGATCAGCATGAAGGAAGGCGAGGCGGAGTTCCTGCGCCTCGCGCGAAAGGTTCGCGACTATGGCGCCGCGGTCGTCGTCATGGCATTCGACGAGACCGGCCAGGCGGACACGAAAGCGCGCAAGGTCGAAATCTGCGCCCGCGCCTACGACCTGCTCGTTGCCGACGGCTTCCCGCCCGAGGACATCATCTTCGATCCCAACATCTTCGCGGTCGCCACGGGAATCGAGGAGCATCGCAATTACGCCGTCGATTTCATCGAGGCGTGCAGGGTAATCCGCCAGCGCTGCCCGGGCGCGCATATTTCCGGCGGCCTCTCGAACCTCAGCTTCTCGTTCCGCGGCAACGAGCCAGTGCGCCGGGCGATGCACTCGATCTTCCTCTACCATGCGATCCCGGCCGGGCTCGACATGGCGATCGTCAATGCCGGCCAGCTCGACGTCTATGACACGATCGACCCGGCGCTGCGCGAGGCATGCGAGGACGTGGTGCTCAACCGTCTGCCCAAAAACGGGGGGGACGCGACCGAGCGGCTCGTCACGCTGGCCGAGCAATATCTCGGCTCCGATCCGGTGCGCGAAAAGGCCGAGGCGGAATGGCGCGGCTGGGAGGTCGAGAAGCGGCTGGAACATGCGCTGGTCAAGGGCATCGATGCCTTTGTCGTCGAGGACACCGAAGAGTGCCGGCTGAAGGCCGAGCGGCCGATCCACGTCATCGAAGGTCCGCTGATGGACGGCATGAACGTCGTCGGCGACCTGTTCGGATCGGGCAAGATGTTCCTGCCGCAGGTGGTGAAGTCCGCCCGGGTGATGAAGAAGGCGGTCGCCCATTTGCTGCCCTATATCGAGGCCGAGAAGGACGAGAACAGCAAGGGCAAGGGCCGGGTCGTGATGGCCACCGTGAAGGGCGACGTCCACGATATCGGCAAGAACATCGTCGGCGTCGTCCTCCAGTGCAACGGCTTCGAGATCATCGATCTGGGCGTGATGGTGCCCTGGCAGGACATATTGAAGGCCGCGAACGACAATCAGGCCGACATGATCGGCCTCTCCGGGCTCATCACCCCGTCGCTCGACGAAATGGTGACGGTGGCCGAGGAGATGCAGCGCGAGACGATGACCATGCCGCTGCTGATCGGCGGTGCGACGACGAGCAAGGTCCACACCGCGCTCAGGATCGATCCGGCCTATAAGGGGCCGGTGATCCACGTCCTCGACGCCAGCCGCGCCGTCGGCGTCGCCTCCAGCCTCGTGTCGGACACGCAGAAGGCGCCGCTCGTCGCCAAGACCGCAGAGGATTACGAGGCTGTCCGCGTCGCCCGCGCCAACAAGGGGCAGAACGAGCTGGCGACACTGGCCGAAGCGCGCGCCAACGGCTTCGTCTACGATCCGGCCGGCAAGGCGCCGCCGCCGCAGCGGCCGGGCGTGCAGAGCTTCAACGACTGGCCGCTGCGCGAGCTTCGCGACGGCATCGACTGGACGCCCTTCTTCCGCGCCTGGGAGCTGGCCGGCAACTATCCGGCGATCCTCGACGATCCGATTGTCGGCGAAAGCGCGCGGAGCCTGTTCGCCGACGCGCAGGCGATGCTCGACAAGATCATCGCCGAGCATTGGCTGACGGCGCGCGCGACGGTGGGCCTGTGGCGCTGCCGCCGCGAAGGCGACGACATCTTCGTGCTGGCGCGCAACGATGAGACGAAGCTCGCCTTCCTTCGCCAGCAGGTGAAGAAGCGCGAGGGCCGGGCCAATATGTGCCTCGCCGATTTCATCGATCCCGCACAAGAGGACTGGATCGGCGGCTTCGCGGTCGGCATCCACGGCATCGAGACGCATCTCGCGCGCTTCAAGGCGCAGACCGACGATTATTCCGACATCCTGTTGAAGGCGCTGAGCGACCGGCTGGCGGAAAGCTTCGCCGAGACGCTTCACGCCCATGTCCGCAACTCGATCTGGGGCTATGCGCCGGACGAGCATTTCACCAATGCCGACCTGATCCGCGAGACCTATGCCGGCATTCGCCCGGCGCCGGGCTATCCGGCCTGCCCGGATCACAGCCTGAAGCCGATCCTGTTCGACATGCTGAGCGGCGAGGGGGCGAATGAGGGGCCGGCCGGCGTCACGCTGACCGAGAATTTCGCGATGCTGCCGACCTCTGCGGTGTCGGGCTTCTATTTCGGCCATCGCGACAGCGACTATTTCGGCGTCGCCCGGATCGGCCGCGACCAGCTCGAGGATTATGCCGCCCGCCGCGGCGTCAGCGTCGAGCAGGCGGAACGCTGGCTGCGGCCCAATCTCGACTAAGGTTCAGCTCGCCCATCGTCCCATTTCAGGGCGACGATTCTGTTAACCCCGTTCCGCCCTCGACTTCCGGTCCGGCGCAGTCCAGCCGTGCCCGCATGGTTCGGCTCGCCTTCCTCGTCCTGGTCGCCAGTCTGGTCGTCGCGCTCGCGCCCGTACCGGTCTAGGCGACGACGCCGCGCCGCGCGCGGTCACGCCGGTTCCGTCTCCTCATCCGCATCGCCGATCACCGGCAGGTCGATGGCGTAGAGGCCGCGCTTCGGCTCGCGTTCGAGCGGAGCGCGCAGTTGGCGGGCGAGGCCGGTGATGATCCGGTCGAACCGGTTGATCAGCGTCTCGTCGCACGGCCCGCCCTCCGCCGGGCCGTCCATCTCGATCGCCAGCCGCGCCGTGGCCGGGGCGCCGCGCTCGACCGAGATCGACACGGTCGTCGCGCCGCACAGCATGCCGAACTCGACGATCTCGGTGATCAGAAAGGCGACCGAAACCGCGACGTCCTGGCTGACGTGGGACGGATCGACGTCAAGCCGGATCTGCATCGCTGCGCCCCGCGTCGGCGCGGAGGCGCGCAGATTGGCAGCGAGCTCCGAGACCAACGGGCGCAGCGCGACGCCGCGGTTCTCCTCCAGCTCGGCAAAATGATTGCGGTGGACGACGGCGAGCGCGTCCACCCGCCGCTGGATCGCGGCATAGGCCGAGGTCGCCGACTCGTCGGTGGCGCCGCGCGAATGAATGTTGAGCAGGGAGGCGACGACCTGGAGGTTGTTCTTCACGCGGTGATGGACCTCGCGCACCAGCCGCCGCTGGCGCTCCAGCCCCGCCTCGAGGTCCGCCTCGTGCCGGGCAACGGTCCGGGTCATCGTGTCGAACGCCTGGCCCAGGGCGGTGATCTCGTGTGCCGGGCTGCGCACCCTGGGCAGGCTCAACGCGGCGTCGCCGGGGCGATAGGCGGAAATCGCGCGCTCGATCTGCTTCAACGGCTGGAGCAACAGGCGCTGGACGAGGAACCAGCCGATCGCCGAGGCCCAGAGCCACATCAGCACCGGCGTCATGATGATGAGCAAGTCGCTCGCGGTCAGCGGCCGGACCGAGGCGTGGACGCGAAGCTCATACTGGCCGTTAGCGAGCGGGTGGGTGACGACGATTTCCTCGGCCAGCACGCCGCCCGGCCGCCCGGTGCGAAGCGGCATCTCCCGCGGCCCCTGGACCAGCTCGACACCGAATTCTCCCGGCAGCGGCGGCGTGTTCACCAGCGCCGCGAGCGTGGTGCGCGGGAACTCGACCACCCCTTCGGGCGCACCGGCCGGATCGTAGAGGAAGATGCGCAGCAACTCGCCGTCGGGCGTGATCTCCACGCGCCCGGCCTCGCCGGCGGCGCGCGGAATGGCCGGCACCCGAAAGCCCGGCGACAGGCATTTGAGATCGCCGCCCTCGCCGAACAACGCGTAGCGGCCGCCACTCCCGGGCAGGCGGCTGAGCCGGTCGAGCGTCCGCGCGCAGGCGCGCTCGGGCGGCGCGCCCGCGGCGATGATCGCGTCGCGGGCGGCGCGGATCGTGAGGCTGTGCCGCGCCAGGGGCAGCGTCAGCCGCTGCACGTGCACCGCGAGCATCGCCGTCGCGTCCGCCTCGCCGCGCGAGCGATTGCCCTCGGCGTTCCGCATCGAGGCGGCGATCGCGATCACCCCGAGCGGCAGCAAGCCGAGGCTCAGGATCACAAACATCTTGATCCCGGTTGAAAGCGCCGCCCAGCGGGCGGCGATCCGGTCGGCGAAGCGCGGGCTGCTCATGGCCGGCCGCGGGTCCTCACCGCTGCGCGTCAATCGAGCTTGCGGAGCAGGTCGAGCAGATCGGCGGGAATGTCCTCGCGCAGCGCGCCTTCATAAGCCTTCTTGAGCGCCGCCCCGACATCTCGCCCGCCCTTCGGTGCGCGCGGCGGCCGGCCGGAACCCTTGTCATCGCGCGACTTGATCAAATCCTAACCCCTCGCGGCCATTGGCGCCGCGCCCCGCAGCCTTCGAACCCGTCCGCTGAAGGAGAGTCGGTCGAGCCGTCGTCACCACACAGACGCATAAGCACGGCGGCCTCGATTAGTTGCCCCGCGTGGCCAAGGAAACAAAAAAGTCCGACGATTGTTCCACCTCCGGACACATGCGGGGAAACGCGACATTTCGTTGCGCGAGACGCCGGCCGGAACGAGCGCCCCACGGGGTTGCAATCGGCCGGTCGCACTCTCAATACCGCTCGGGACCTTGAGGAGTTGCATCCTATGTCGCTTGGTGACGCGCTGAAGCCCCATCTGCCCTTTCTGCGCCGCTATGCGCGGGCGCTGACCGGCAGCCAGGCGCATGGCGACAATTTCGTCCGCGCGACGCTCGAGGCGATCGTCGCCGCGCCGGACGATTTTCCGCGCGACGTCGATCCCCGGCTCGGCCTCTATCGCACCTTCCATGCGATCTGGTCGTCGGCCAATATCGAGGAGCAGGCCGGCGACACCGGCGACGGGGCGGCGAGCATCGCCCAGGCGCGGCTGTCGCGGATCACGCCGCTGTCGCGCCAGGCGCTGCTGCTGACCGCGATGGAAGGCTTTTCGCCGGAGGATGCGGCCTATCTGATCGATGCGACGCCGGCCGAGGTCGAGACTCTGGTCGCGGAGGCGATCGCCGAGATCGAGCGCCAGACCCGCGCCGACGTGCTGATCATCGAGGACGAGCCGATCATCGCGATGGACATCGAGACGATCGTCCGCGACCTCGGCCACAATGTCACCGGCGTGGCCGTGACCCGCGACGAGGCGGTGCAGCAGGCGATGGACAACCGGCCGGGCCTCGTCCTCGCCGACATCCAGCTCGCCGACGACAGCTCGGGCATTGACGCGGTGAAGGACATTCTCGGCGAGTTTACGGTGCCGGTCATCTTCATCACCGCCTTCCCGGAGCGGCTGTTGACCGGTGAGCGGCCGGAACCGACCTTCCTGATCACCAAGCCGTTCCAGCCCTCGACGGTGAAGGCGGCGATCGCCCAGGCCTTGTTCTTCGACGCGGCGACGGTTCCAGCCTGATCGGGAACCGGCGCAACGCGGCAAGCGTTGCCGGGCTGTAACGAAGGGAACTCGACGAGCGTCTCAATGAACCAGGACGAGGAAACCCATATCAGCACGACGCGCGCCCGCGCCGGCAGCACCCCCCACGTCACGCGCTATGTGCTCGGCTGGGGACTGGGCCTCGTCATTCTGCTTTTCTTCCTTATCTATCTCATCTGGAACTGAGCCCGGCGCCGATGCGGCGAAGGGCGCGCGTGCGCGGCGATGCGCGCGCGGGAAAGGCTGAACTGAATGACGGGCGGGAAAGCGGAGGCGGACGACGAGCGGCGCGCGCCGGCCGACTGGGCGCCGCTGCCCGACGACGAATTCAAGCACGAGCTCGCCCAGGTGATACCCCATTTGCGCGCCTTCGGCCGCTCGCTCTCCGGCAGCCGCGACCTCGCCGACGACCTCGTCCAGGAGACCTTGCTCAAGGCCTGGGCGGCGCGCAAACGCTTCCAGGCCGGCACCAACATGCGGGCCTGGACCTTCATCATCCTCAGGAACCTGTTCCTCAGCCAGATGCGCCGCGCCCGCTTCAAGGGTGAATGGGACGAGCTCACCGCCTCCAAGATTCTCGCCGCGCCGGCGAACCAGGACAAGCAGATCGAGCTGGCCGACATGCATCGGGCGCTGATGCACCTGCCGCAGCCGCAGCGCGAGGCGCTGATCCTCGTCGGCGCGGGCGGTTTCGCTTATGAGGAAGCGGCGCAGATCTGCGATTGCGCGGTCGGCACGATCAAGAGCCGGGTGGCGCGCGGCCGGGTCGCGCTGGAGGCGCTCCTCGTCAGCGGCAAGCTCCCCTCGCGGCGCGGCCATGCGGCGAGCGGCGGCTCGCCGCTCGCCAGCATCATGGGGGAGGTCGACGAGTTGAGCCGCGGCTACGTCGCCAGGGGAGAGGACGAGGCGGAGGAGGATTGACGCGTCGTCGCGCGGCTCAGCCGAGGCGCGCGAGCAGATCGTCGAACGACGAAAGATCGCGCGACGCCCCGTTGAGGTCGTAGGCCTGACGCAAGGCATTGCCCAAGCCGGCGTGCAAAGCAGGCCTCGCCACCCTCACGAACCGTCGCGGCATTTCGCGTCTCATCGCCTCGTCGATCAACACCAGTTTCTCCACGTTGGAATTAACGTGGATCAGCGGGCGTAGTTGCATCTGTTGCGTGAAAGAAACGGACCGGCGTAGGCATTGCGGCATGAATGCAACAGTCGGCCTTGTCGAAGCACTCGCCAGGGCGCGCGCGCATTCGCCTTTCCTGCGCGACCTGCTCGACCGTGGCGGGCCGGTCGCGGCGGCTTTGGAGGCGGGCAATCTCGGCCGCGCGCTGGCCGCCGCGGGGCAGGGACCGGACGGCGATGTGATGGCGGCACTCCGGCGCGAGCGATCGGCCCATGCGCTCGCGCTGGCGATCGCCGACCTTGCCGGGCTGATGCCGCTGGAAGAGGTGACGCTGGCCCTGTCGAACCTCGCCGACCGGACGCTCGACCGGGCGGTCGGCGCGGCGATCGCGG
Organism: Sphingosinicella sp.; assembly: GCF_052388015.1. Taxonomy (GTDB): domain Bacteria; phylum Pseudomonadota; class Alphaproteobacteria; order Sphingomonadales; family Sphingomonadaceae; genus Allosphingosinicella. The sequence continues at coordinate 38,208 of NZ_JBQTIN010000118.1, read as the reverse complement.
AGCGCACGCCGGATGAGGCGCAGCGTGGCTTCGCGGTGATCGCGCTCGGCAAGCTGGGCGGGCGCGAGCTCAATTATTCGTCCGACGTCGATCTCATCTATCTCTACGACCCCGAGACCCTCCCGCGTCGGTCCGCCCGCGAGGAGCCGGGCCAGGCGGCGCTCCGGATCGGCCAGCGGGTCACCGAACTGCTGCAGCAGCGAACCGCGGACGGCTATGCCTTCCGGGTCGATTTGCGCCTGCGCCCGTCGCCGGAAGTGACGCCGATCGCCCTGCCGGTCGAGGCGGCGATCTCTTATTACGAATCCTCCGCCTTGCCCTGGGAGCGCGCCGCCTTCATCCGCGCCCGGGCCGCGGCCGGCGACATGGCGCTGGGCGGGGATTTCCTCGACGCCATCCATCCCTTCGTCTGGCGGCGCAGCCTCGATTTCGGCGCTATCGAGGAGGTGCAGGCGCTCACCCGGCGCATCCGCGACCATTATGCGCAAGGGCAGGCGTTCGGCCCCGGCTACGATCTGAAGCGCGGCCGGGGCGGGATCCGCGAGATCGAGTTCTTCGCCCAGATCCACCAGCTCATCCATGGCGGAAGGGACCCGGAGCTGAGATCGGCCTCGACGGTCGCGGCGCTGGCCGCGCTGGCGGAGGCGGGTCGCGTCGCCGCCGAGGAGGCCGCCGCGCTGACCGAGGCATACCGGATTCTGCGCACGATCGAACATCGGCTCCAGATGGTCGACGACCGGCAGACCCATGCCCTGCCCGCCGATGCCGCGGCGCTCGACAATGTCGCACGGCTGCACGGCCTGGCCGGCGGCGGCGACCTGATCGCGCTGCTGCGGCCCCATGTCGAGCGGGTGGGCGCGCTTTACGACACGCTGGGCGCCGGCGGCGAGCGGCGGCTGCCGGCCAGTCCGGCGGCGCTGGAGCAGACGCTCGCGGCGGCGGGCATGGCGGACCCGGCCTTGGCGCGCCTCCGGATCGAGGGCTGGCGCGGCGGCAAGGCGCGCTCGCTGCGAACCGCCTCGGCGCGGGAGGCGTTCGAAGCGATGCTGCCGGTGCTGGTCGATGCCTTCGCCGCGGCGCCCGATCCGGCGCGAGCGATGAACCGCTTCGAGGATGTGATCGAGCGGCTGCCGTCGGGGGTCAATTTCTACCGCCTGCTCGCCGCCCGGCCCGGCCTCACCGAGCATCTCGGCGCGATCCTCAGCCACGCCCCGGCGCTGGCCGACCAGCTCGGCCGTCGCCCGGAGCTGCTCGACGGCCTGATCGACGCCCGCGCCTTCTCGGCCATGCCGCCGGTCGGCTCGCTGGCCGAGTTGTTCGGCCGCTCGGACCGGGCGGATGAGGATTATCAGCTGGTGCTCGACCGGGTGCGGCGGCGGGTGAACGAGGCGCGCTTCGCGCTGGGCGCGCAGATCGTGCTCGGCAAGAACCGGCCCGGCGATGCGGCCCAGGGCTATGCGCGGGTCGCCGAGGCCGCGATCCAGGTGCTCGCGACCGCCACCATCGCCGAGTTCGAGCGCGTGCACGGCCGCGTGCCGGCGGCGGAGCTCGCGATCCTGGCGATGGGGCGGCTCGGCGGCGGCGCGCTCACCCATGCGTCGGACCTCGATCTCATCTATCTGTTCAGCGGCGATCACGAGGCCTCGTCCGACGGGGCGAAGCCGCTCCGCGCGACCGATTATTTCAACCGGCTCGCGCCGCGGGTCAGCGCCGCGCTGAGCGTCGCCACCGCCGCCGGACCGCTTTACGAGGTGGACACAAGACTGCGGCCCTCGGGTGCCGACGGAATGCTCGCCGTCTCCATCGACACCTTCCTCGCCTATCAGCGGGCAAGCGCCTGGACCTTCGAGCATATGGCGCTCACCCGCGCGCGGCCGGTATTCGGGCCGGAGGCGGCGCTGGACATGCTGGCCGAGGGCATGGCCGCCATCCTGCGGACCCGGCGCGATCCCGTGCCGACGCGCGCCGACGCGGCGCGGATGCGCTCGGAGGTCGCCCGTCACAAGCGGCCGCGCGGCCCGCTCGACGTCAAGCTGATCGACGGCGGCCTCGTCGACCTGGAATTCGCCGTCCAGACATTGCAGCTCACGCGGCACGCGGGGCTGGTGCCGCATTTCCCGGACGCGCTGGGGGCCCTGATCGCAGTTGGACTTGTCCCGTCCGAAATGGACGCCCACTACCGGCTGCTTCACGACATGCTGGTCGTGATGCGGCTGGTCGCGCCGGATTCTGCCGAACCGCCGGCAGCCTCGCGCGCGCTGGTCGCCAAAGCGTGTGGCGCTGCCGATTGGGACGAGCTGCTTGCGCGCTACGCCGCCGCGCGGCAGAGCGTCAGGGAGCTGTGGCGCGCGGTCGCCGGCTGAGGAGGCTTCGATGCTGCAAGAAGGCGACAAGGTTCCGGACGTCGCGCTCACCGGCATGGATGGTGGCACGTTCAGCCCGGCCGATTTCGCCGGCCAGAAGTTCGTCCTCTATTTCTACCCCAAGGACGACACGACCGGCTGTACCGCCGAGGCCTAGGCGTTCACCGCTTTGGCCGAGGAATTCGAGAAGGAGGGGACCTGGATCCTCGGCGTCTCCAAGGACAGCCCGGTAAAGCACGCCAAGTTCACCGACAAATATGACCTCAAGGTCCGGCTCGCGACCGACGCGACCGGCGCGGTCTGCGAGGCCTTCGGCACCTGGGTCGAAAAATCGATGTACGGCCGCAAATATATGGGGATTGACCGGGCGACCTTCCTCGTTAACCGTGACGGCGTGATCAGCCGCATCTGGCGCAAGGTAAGGGTGCCCGGCCATGCCGAAGAGGTTCTCGCTGCGGCGGCGGCGCTCCCCTAGAATCATCTACCTGCCGGCGGAACCGGGCGCGGTCCGCCACGTTCCTCGGCGCATGGTCAGTCCCGCATCCCTGATCGCGCTCGGCGCCGGCGGCGTGGTGGCCGTGATCTTCGGCGTGTCGCTGGGCAACAGCGCGATCTCGCAGATCAACCCGCTCTATTTTCAGGGCGCCGCCTTGCATCCGCGCGATCGCGGCACGGCGGTCGATCCGAATGCGCCGACGGTGATCCCAAACCGCTACGAGCAGCTCTACGGCTTCACCCAGGGCCAGCGGGCGCGGGCGGTCGACTGCGTCGGCTGCACCTTCGCGCCGCCGGCCATGCCCACCGAAGCGGGCGTCTATGCGGCGAGCGCGCCCTATTTCGGCAGCCGAGAGGAACGGGCGCGCGACGAGGCGCGCGAGCGGCAGGCGATCGACGCCGGCTATCTGCAGCGGCTCGAGGACGCGGCGGCACGCCGCGCGGCGCTCGAGGAGGTCCGGCGCTACTCCAGCTATCGCGTGTCGGAGGACGAGGTCGTGCGCGAGCGCCCGGCCGCCGAGAATCGCGAGCGCCCCTTTTATGCCCGGAACGACGTCGTGCTGACCGACGATAGCGACGACGGGAAATAGGGTCAGCCGTTCCAGCGCTTTGCGAACGCGGCCGTGCCTGCATCGATCAGCGGCTCGATCGCGGCGCGCGCATCGTCGGCAGGAAGTCGCTGATCCAGACCAAGCGGCTGGCACCGCCCGCTTCGGGCACGATCTGCATCGACGCATTGTGGTGGGCGAAGCCTTCGGCCTGGGCCGAATAGACGATCCGGCGCGGCATCGTCCACGTCGACGATCCGCTCACGAACCTTCTGGCCATCGGCGAACGTCACCACCCGGCCGTCGCCTTCCGCCCGCGAATCCGTGAGCACGCCGGGGAACAGGCCGGCCACCGCGCCAAAGTCGCACAGCGCCGCCCACACCCAATCGTCCGCCGCATGGACGACGATCTCGCGCCGAATCGATCCCATCGCGCGCGCTTAGCCGCCCCGGGTCCGCGCACCGCACGTCATGTCGCCCGCCGTCGCAAGAATGAGGGCGAACGCCGGGCTGGCGGTTGGCGCCGGGGCGGGCCAGAGGGCAGGGCATGGGCTCGATCGCCGCCGCCTGCCGTATTGTGCTGCGCGTCGCCGAGCCGCGCGCGAAGGTGAAAACCGCCCGCGCGGTCGCGCGCGCCTGGCGGCGGGGCGAGCTCGCTCATGCGTTTGATGCGACGATGCCGGAGGCGCCGGCGCGTCCCGATCGGCCCGAACTGCTGCCGCCCAACCGGATGCCGAAGCGCGGCAAGGGCGGCTCCGAGCGTAGCCGGATCGCTTTGCTCCACGCGCTCGCCCATATCGAGTATAACGCGATCGACCTCGCCTTTGACATGGCGGGGCGGTTTGGCGCGAATATGCCGCGGACGTTCATCGACGACTGGATCGGCGTCGGTGCCGACGAGGCGATGCACTTCGCCTTGCTCGACCGCCGGCTCCGCGCCCTCGGTTCGGCTTATGGCGCGCTGCCGGCGCATGGCGGACGGTGGGAAGCGGCGGACGGGACGCGCCACGATATCGCCGCCCGGCTTGCCGTCGTGCCGATGGTGCTGGAGGCGCGCGGGCTCGACGTGACGCCGGCGACCATCGCATCGTTCGAGCGCGCCGGCGACCGGCGCTCGGCCGCGATCCTGGGGCGAATCTATCGCGACGAAATCCGGCACGTGGCCGCGGGCGTGCGCTGGTTCCGGGACGTGTGCGAATCCCGCCAGCTGTCGCCGGTTACCGTCTGGCCGGAGCTGGTGCGGCGTTATTTCCGTGGGGCGGTTAAGCCGCCGTTCAACGACTCGGCGCGCGACGAAGCCGGTCTGCCCCGCGAATGGCTGGCCGGGGTTGCCGGCTCCGGATTTGCTTAACATTCTGCCCGCAGAGTTTGGGGTGGGTAATCCGAGCGTCGTTTCGAGCGGGGCAAAGCCCAGAATTTCAACGCGGTCGCCATGCGTGACCGAGCCGGCTCCGAAAGGGGCTGACCGGGGATAATGATGACGAACGAGATGAACGTGGGTTTTGCGGGGAAGTTCCAGTCCTTTTTCCGCCCGCGCGATATTTTCCTTCATGACGGGATCAGCCTTCGCCGCCTGAAGATCGGCTCGAAGGTGCAGATGGCGGCGGTTTTCGCCGCCTTTGTTTTGCTCGCCTGGTCGACCTTCGCCACGATCGGCACGATCGCGGCCATGAACAGCGACGTCGCCCGGATGCAGGCCCAGCTGGCCAGCATGGAGCGGGACGTCGCCACCATGCGCGAGCAGACCCGCACCCATGCCGCCTTGCTGGAGCGCCGCCAGGCCTTCCTGGCCTCGATCCTCACCGGCGACGCCAATCCCGAGCAGGTCGCGGCGATGCTGCCGGCCCAGGCCGCGGCGCGCAGCCCGGCCACCGAGCCTTATGCCCGGGTCGACGCGATGCAGGCCCAGCTCGCCGAGCGCGCCCGCGGCCTCGCCACGGCGCGTTACAACCGGACCGCGCAGCAATTGCGCGGCATCGGCCTCGATCCGGCCGAGGTTGTCAGCGCCTATACCGGTATGGGCGGCCCGGAAGAGCCGGTCGCCGAGCCGGGCAATGCCGATCCCCGCTTCCGCGAGCTGTTCGCCAGCTGGCGGCGGATGGAGCAGCTTGAGCAGGCGGTGATCGCCATTCCTTCCGCCCGCCCGATCGAGCGCTCGGTCAATTTCACCAGTGGCTATGGCGTCCGTTCCGATCCGTTCAATCGCGGCGCCCGGATGCATGGCGGCATCGATCTCGCCGGTCCGCTCGGCACGCCGATCTACGCCACCGCCGATGGCATCGTCGGCCGCTCCGAATGGAACAATGGCGGCTATGGCAATCTCGTCGAGGTCAATCACGGCCAGGGCATCCAGACCCGCTACGGCCATATGTCGCGCCGCCTCGTCGAAGCCGGCACCCGCGTCCGCCGCGGTCAGCTGATCGGCCTGATGGGCTCGACTGGCCGCTCGACCGGCAGCCACCTCCATTACGAAGTCCGCATCGACGGCCGCGCCGTCAACCCGGTTCCCTTCATGCAGTCGAGCACGACTTTGGTCGCTTTGCAGCGCCGCGTCGGTGGCCAGGGCCTCGCCCCGGTCGCGATCGGCGGGCCGAACGGCGGCAGCGCGGCTCCGGCGGCGCAGCGCTAGGAGATCACCCCGTTACCTCGTGGAAAGGCCTCGCCGGCAACGGCGGGCCTTTTCTTGGGCGCGCCATGCCCGCCGGCGCCCTAAGGGCGATAGGGCGCAAGAAGATCGCGCAGCAGCACCGCCACAATGTCCGAGGCCGAGCCGGTCGCGCGGTAGGCCCAGCTGATCATGCCGCCGGCGATGAGCGCCTCGATCATCGGCGCCAGACGTTCCGGTTCGGCCTGCGGTTTCAGTTCGCCCGCGTTCCGCGCCGCGGAAAGGATCGCGACGAGCGCGGCGCGGTTGCCGTCCATCTGTCGCGCCAGCAAAGCGCGCAGCTCGGGATCGGCGAGATCCTGCTGCAGATAGGCGAGCCCCCGCTGGAACGAGGCAGGCGACCGGGCGTGCTGGCCCATGCATTCGGCATAAGCGGCGATCGCCTTGAGCGGTGAACCATGCAGTCCGAGCAGGCGCTCCGCCTCGCCGGGCCCGGCCTCCGCGCCGCTTCGCGCGAGCGCGAGAAGGAGCGCCCGCTTGGAGCCGAAACGCTGGACCAGCGCACTCGCCGTGAGGCCGGCGTCGTCGCCGATCGCCGTCAGCGTCAGTTCGGAGGGTGGAAGCCGGTCCATGGCCCGCAGGGCGGCCTCGAAAATCTGCTCGTCGCTGACGCGGCGGGGGCGGGCGCACATGGGCTTGACATTCCTAAACGATGATTTAGTAAGTTTCTACATCTCGATTCAGTAACGCGTTGGGCAATGACAGGCAAGGGAGCTTGGCTGTGCGTAAGGCAACCTATGGCGCGGCAGTGAGCCTGGACGGATTTCTCGCTGGCCCCGATGAGGCGCTCGACTGGCTGCTATGGAGCGACGATGCCAAGCGGATCAGCGCCGAAAGCTGGCGGGGCGTCGATACGATCCTGATGGGCCGCAAGACCTACGAATTCGCGGCGAAGTCCGGCGGCGGAGGCGGCGGCTCATCGAAGCTGACGACCTATATCTTCTCGCGTAAGATGACCGAAGCCCCGGACGGCGCCGAGCTCGTGGGCGAGGACGCGGCGGCATTTGTGCGCGGGCTGAAGCAGCAGCCCGGAGGCGATATCATCGTCATGGGCGGCGGGGAGCTTGGCGCGGCATTGATCGACGGCGGCGTCGTCGACGAGATCGGCCTCAACGTCCATCCGATCCTGCTCGGTGGCGGCGTGCCGATGTTCCCGCCGATGGCGCGGCGCGCCGAGCTTCGCCTCATCGAGGCCCGGCCGATCGAAAGGGGGTGTGTGTTCCTCCGCTATGCGGCGGGCAGCAGCTAGTATCCGTTGCGCTCAGTGCGCGTGGCCGGCCTGGGCGCAGTCCTCGCCGGTCTCGATCTGGAAGGTCGAATGGCCGATGCCGAAATCATGCGCGATGCCGTGCGCGCATGTGGCGAGGAAGGCGTCGCCCGGAAAGCCGCCCGGCATGACGAGATGGGCGGTCAGCGCATATTCGGTGGTGCTCATCGGCCAGATATGAAGGTCGTGGATGCGCGCCACGCCGGGCAATGCGGCGAGATGCCCCTCGACCTCATCCGGATCGATCGAACGCGGCACGCCAGCCAGCGCCATCGTCACCGATTCGCGCAAGAGATCGACCGAGGCGACGAGGATGATCGCGGCGACGATCAGGCTGGCGACCGGATCGACCCAGACCCAGCCGGTGGTCAGGATCAGCAGGCCGGCGCCGACGACGCCGGCGGAGACCAAAGCGTCGGCGAGCATGTGGAGATAGGCGCCGCGGATGTTGAGGTCGGCCTTGCGCCCGCGCGCGAACATCAAGGCGGTCGCGCCGTTGACGAGAATGCCGATCGCGGCAACCGCCATCACCGTGCCGGCCTCAACGACGTCGGGAATGAGCAGCCGGACGACGGCGTGATAGGCGATGAAGGCGACCGCGACGATCAGGATGACGGCGTTGGCCAATGCGGCGAGGATGGTCGCGGCGCGAAAGCCGTAGCTGAACCGCCGCGACGCCGGCCGGCGGGCAAGCGCCGCGCCGATCCAGGCGACGACCAGCCCGAGCACGTCCGACAGATTGTGGCCGGCGTCGGCGAGCAGGGCCATCGAATTGGCCCAGAAGCCGTAAGCGGTCTCGATCGCGACGAAGCCGAGATTGAGCGCGATGCCGGCCGCGAATGCCCAGGAGAAATCGGCCGGCGGCGTGTGATGATGGTGGCCGCCGGGGCCGTGGTGATGATCGCCGTGCGAATGAGCGTGCGCCACGGCTCAGCCCTCGCGCGTCACTTGCCCCGCTTCGCCCGGTGCTGCTCCAGGTCGAGCACCATATTGGCGTCGTCCCCCTTCAGCAGGCCGAGCCGGCGGGCGACCTCCTGATAGGCCTCGGCCTCGCCGCCGAGGTCGCGGCGGAAGCGGTCCTTGTCGAGCTTCTCGCCCGATTCCATGTCCCAGAGGCGGCAGCCGTCGGGGCTGATCTCGTCGGCAAGGATGATCCGGGCAAACTCATTCTCCCAGATCCGGCCAAATTCCAGCTTGAAATCGACGAGGCGGATGCCGATCCCCGCGAACAGCCCGCAGAGGAAATCGTTCACCCTTATCGCCATGTCGGCGATCTCGGTCATCTCGTCCTGGGTCGCCCAGCCGAAGGCGGCGATATGCTCGTCGGCGATCATCGGATCGCCGAGCGCGTCGTCCTTGTAAAAATATTCGAGGATCGTGCGCGGCAGCTGGGTGCCTTCCTCCAGCCCGAGCCGGGTCGAGATCGTGCCGGCGGCGACATTGCGGACCACCACCTCGATCGGGATGATCTCGACCTGGCGGATCAATTGCTCGCGCATGTTGAGGCGGCGGATGAAATGGGTCGGGATGCCGAGCTGGCCGAGCAGGGTGAAGATATGCTCGGAAATGCGGTTGTTGAGCACGCCCTTGCCGGCGATCGAGCCCTTCTTCTGGGCGTTGAACGCGGTCGCGTCGTCCTTGAAATACTGGATCAGGGTGCCGGGCTCCGGCCCCTCGTAGAGGATCTTGGCCTTGCCTTCATAGACGAGTCGGCGGCGGGACATCAGCGAGCCTCCGGCTGCGGGGTGGCGAGGGAAGCGGCTCTATACGGGAGGCGCGGTGCCAGGGCAAACGCCGCCGCTTGCGATCCTGGGCGACAGGCGGCAGGGCGGGACATGCGCCGCGAAACCATCATGCGCCTGATTTTCTGGGTCGCGCTCGTCGTCGCGCTCGGCTTTGCGCTCAACCCCCGGTCGCCGCATTTCGAGGGCGCGCCGGGCGACAAGGTCCAGCATATCATCGCCTTCCTCGTGCTGACCGCGATGGCGGTGGCGGCTTATCCGCGCGCGCGGCGCTGGGCGCAGGCGCTGGCGCTGTCGGGATTCGGGGCGCTGATCGAATTCCTGCAGATGATCCCGATCCTGCACCGCAGCTCGGAGTTCATGGACTGGGTGGCGGACAGCGGGGCGGTGCTCGCCGTGCTCGCGCTGGCCGCGACCCTGCGCTGGCCGCGGGTCAGGTGACCTTGCCGCGCACCGCGAAGGCCGGATCGCGCCAGCGGGCTTCGCCCATGATGTCGCCGAGGATGTCGACCGCGCGCCAGATATCGGCAAAACCGAGATAGAGCGGCGTCAGGCCGAGCCGGAGGACGTCCGGCGAGCGGAAATCGCCGATCACGCCCTCGGCGATCAAGGCCTGGCAAATCTCGAACGCATGCGGATGGGCGAAGGAGATGTGGCTGCCGCGCAGTTCCGGCTCCTGCGGCGTGATGCAGGTGAAGTCGGGGCAACGCTCGGCCATCAGCGCGCGGAACAGGTCGAACAAGGCCACCGACTTGGCCCAGACCGCGTCCATCGCGACGCCGCGATAGGCGTCGAGCGCCGCTTCCAGCGCCGCGATGCCGAGGATCGGCGGCGTGCCGACCAGGAAGCGGTCGAGGCCGGGGGCGGGGCGATAGTCGTCGTCGAAGGCGAAGGGCGCTTCATGGCCCATCCAGCCGCGCAGCGCCGGCATCAGCCGCTCCTGCAGATGTTCGGCGACGTAGAGGAAGGCCGGCGCGCCGGGCCCGCCATTGAGATATTTGTAGCCGCAGCCGACCGCGAGCTCGACGCCGTCGCGGCCCAAATCGAGCGGCACCGCGCCGGCGCTGTGGCTCAAGTCCCAGAGCGTCAGCGCGCCGGTGTCGCGGGCGCGGGCGGTGAGTCCGGCCATGTCGAAGCGGGCACCGGTCCGGTAATGGACATGGGTGAGCAGGAGCAGGCTGGTGCCCGGGCCGATCGCGCCCTCGACCTCGTCGCGCGCCCGCGCTTCGAACCGTCTCCCCAGCAAATTGGCGGCCCCCTCGGCGACATAAAGGTCGGTGCGGAAATTGCCGGCCTCGGTCAGGATGACGGATCGTTCGGGCGCCAGCGCGGCGGCGGCGGTGACGAGCTTGAACAGATTCACGGTCGTCGAGTCGGCGACGATCACCTCATGCGGCTTCGCCCCGATCAGCGGCGCGATCATCGCCCCGACGCGCTGCGGCGCGCCGATCCAGTCGCGGGCGTTCCAGCCGCGGATCAGGTCGCCGCCCCATTCCTCGCTGACCACGGCCGCGACGCGTTCGGCCACGCCTTTCGGCAACGGGCCGAGCGAATTGCCGTCGAGATAGATGACGCCCTCCGGCAGGTCGAAGCGGCCGCGCAGGTTGAGCAAAGGATCGGCGGCGTCGCGCGCCTCGGCGTCGGCGAGGGTGACGCTCACCGGCGCCAGGCCCGGCGGATCTCCTCGACCGCGGCGGCCCAGGCGGCGGTTTCGGGCGCGACCAGCTCGACATGGCCCGTCGCGTCGATCATCCGCACCCGGACATCGTCGCCCGCCGCCCGCATCGGCCGCGCATAGCCTTCGGCATAAGTCGTCGGGATGATCCGGTCCTGCATGCCGTTGATCAGTATCTGCGGGACGCCGAGCGGGGCGAGGCGCGGAACGGACGTGTCGGTGAAGGGGTCGCGCCGCCCGGGCAGCGCGTTGCCGACGAGCCGGATAACCACCTCGTTGCCGCAACCATTGCGGGAGCGGGCGGCCTCCTCGAGGTCGGGCAGGCCGCCGAGGCTGATCACCGAACGGATCGGCAGGGGATTGGCGGTGCGCAGCGGCGAGCCAGCGGGAAGCCGGCGCCGTCCGGCAAGCCAGAGCGCGAGATGGCCGCCGGCGCTGTGGCCGATCGCGACCAGGCGGGAGATGTCGAGCCGGTGGCGCGCCGCATTCGTGCGCAACGCATCCGCCGCCGCCGCCGCGTCCTCGAAGGTGCCGGGATAGCCGCCGCCGCGATCGACGCCGCGATAGTCGATGTTCCACACCGCATAGCCGTGCCGCGTGAGATCGTCGGCGATCCAGTTCATGATCGTCCGGTCGGCGATCTCCGTCTGCCAGCAGCCGCCATGGACCATCAACACGGTGGGGTGCGGCCCTCGGCCTTCGGGCAGCCAAAGGTCGACGACCTGGAGCGGGTCCGCGCCGTATGAGATGGTCGTGGATGGAGAGGGACGCGCGCGACCCAGCAGATCGGGCCAGGTCAGCAGGCGGCCGGGCGCGGAAGGTGAGGGAGGCTGGGCGTCACTGTTCATCGCGAAGGCGGCTAGCCCCGCAAAGAGCGGCAGCGCAATGGCTTTGAGGCCGATCACGCTGCCGCTCATGCACCGGCGACGCGGGGAGGGCAATCAGGGCAGGGAGCGGGCCCCTAGCAGCCCTTCGCGTCGCGGCGCCAGGGCGCGCTGAACTGCATGCGATTCAGCACGCGGAGGGAGAAGGACACTTCGCGCCAGAAGCGGGCGAGAGGTGAAAGCCTGTTGGTCATGACAGTCTCCTGAAGCAACGCGTCAGGCCGCGGTGCCGTTGAAGGTGAGGGTGGTGATCGCCGCCGACAGGATCAAAGCGGCGAGGTGGGCGATGGTGCCGTCCCAGGAGAGGAAGCGGCTGAGGCGGGCGCCGAGGGCGTCGAGGCCGCGGCCGAGATCGGCCGAGAAGGCCTCGTGATTGTCGACCCAATCGCGGCTGAACATTTCGTCACGCATGGCGGGCTCCTTTCGTGTCTTTCGCTTGGTTCTCGATGCCCGTGATGTGCGCTCTCCGGACGTTTTCCGCCAACCAAAGTCTCGACATCGGTGATTAAACTGGCTTATGAATGCGCGATGCGCCAATTGCCGCCCCTCACCGCCGTGCGCGTGTTCGAATCCGCCGCGCGTCACGAGAATTTCACCAAGGCCGCGGCCGAGCTGGGGATGACCCAGGCGGCGGTCAGCTATCAAATAAAACTATTGGAAGAACGGCTGAACGTGTCCCTGTTCCGGCGCGAGAAAAGGCGCGTGGCGCTGACCGATCCGGGGCGAAGAGTGGCGACGGAGGTCGGCCGCGCCTTCGACACGCTGGACGGCGCCTTCGCGTCGCTCCGGGCGGAGGACGAGAAGGCGCTGAACATCACCACCTCCTATACATTCGCCAACACCTGGTTCGCCTGGCGGCTCGGCGCGTTCCAAATGGCCAACCCGGAAATGGCGGTCCGCCTGCTGACCGACGACGGGCTTGCCGATTTCGCCGGCGAGGAGGTCGATATCGGGGTGCGCACCGGCATGGGCGAATGGCCGGGCCTGTGCGCCGACCTGCTGTTCCAGGTCTTCTTCACGCCGATGTGCAGCCCGGCCTTCCTCGAACGCCACGGCGGTTCGCTCACCCCGGAAGACCTCCTGAAGGTTCCCCGGATCGGGCCGGAGGATCCGTGGTGGGCGGTGTGGCTGCGCGATGCCGGGGTGACGATCCCGGACGAGACGCCGCGCGGCATCCGCCTCGGCTACCAGGCGCATGAGGGCCATGCCGCGATGGCGGGGCAGGGAATGGCGATGCTCACCCCCTTCTTCTGGCGCAACGATATCGCCGAGGGGCGGCTGGTCTGCCCGTTCGACCAGCTTTCGTCGCGCGGCTGGGGCTATTGGCTCGTTTACGCCGAGCAGCGGCGCAACGTCCCCAAGATCAAGCGCTTCCGCGACTGGCTGCTCGCCGAGGTCCGGCGCGACCTCGCCGCGCTCAAGCCAATGATGCCGGCGTCGATGCTGGAGGTTCACCGCCATCCGTCGCGGGCGTCGGCCGCCTGAACCAGCGCCGCCGGACGAAGGCAACCAGCGCCCAGACGATGAGGCCCGCCGCCACCCAGGGCAGCAGCGTGATCAGGATCACCAGCAGCAGGGTGCCGCCGTAGAGGAAGCCGTTGACGGCGCGGTCGAGCGCGACGCTGAGCGACGGCCGCTGCTCGCCCGGCGCGAACTGGCCGGAGCCGTAGTTGAACGTCATCGGCGTCGTCGCCAGCATTTCCTCCTGATCGGCCCGCACATTCTGAGCGTTGTCGATCTGGGCGCGCAGATCGCGCATCTCGGCCTCAATCCGCGCCCGTTCGTCGGGCGGGAGATCGCCGCGGCCGAGCTGCGCTTCGAGCCCGCGCAATTCCTCGCGCATCTGCGCGAGATCGCGGCTGGTGCGCTGGACGCCGACATCTTCGCCGGTGATCAGGCTCTCGGTCAGCATCCCTTCCGCCTGGGTGACGGCTTCGACGCCGGCGCGGCCGAAGCGGCGGGCGATGGCGGGATCGAGCTGGAAACTCAGCATCGCCTCGACGTCGTTCTCGCCGACGACGCGGTAGAGCATGCCGGTGATCCGGCAGCGGCGGACGCCGAGCGCCTCGCAGGTCGCGGCGTGGCGCTCCTGCACCGCGGCGATCCGCTCGGCCGGGAGGCGGAAGGAATAGCGATAGTTGAAGGCGACGCCCGGCGCGGCGGTGGGGGAGACATCGGGCCCGGCCTGCCGCGACTCGGCCGCCGGCGCTGTCGCGTTGCCGCCTTCATATCGCGGCGCGCGCATCGAGGGGGAGGGCGCTTCCGATCGCTGTGGCGCCTGCCCGCAGGCGGCAAGACCCAGAGCGGCGAAACAGACGACCCGGCGCATGGCGGCCTCCTCTATGTAACAATGTAACGCTACCAGTTTGGTAGAGAATTGCAAGAGCCGTCTCGCGAAGTCCGCGAGCGGCTGTTAGGTTGCGCCGATGAAACGGCTCCTCCTGGTCGCGGCTCTGGCCATTACGATGATGCCGCCGCTCCGCGCGCAACCTGCCGCGGCGCCGTCCGATGCGCCCTTCACCTGCCTGTTCGAGGGCGTGACCGCCGCGCAACGCGCGCTTGCCGGCCCGGCCGCGTCGCAGCGCCTGACCGATGCACCCGCCGACGGCGAGCAACGGGGCGGCACGGCGCTCGATGCGATCCTGGCCGCCCTGCCGCGCTGCGCCGACGCCGGCCGCTGGACGGCGACCCAGCGCGATATGGCGCAGCATTACGTCCTCGCCCAGCTGGGGCGCGAGGACATGCGCCGCCGCTACGCCGCCCAGAATGTCGACCTGTCCTTCCTCGACGGCGGTATGGTGGCGGCCGGCGGCTCGCCGCCGTCGTTCGAGCAGCTGGTCGCCCGGGTTCGGGCTCAGGGCGTGACCGGCCAGCGGCCGGACAGAGCCGAGGACATCGTCTTCATCTATCTCGAAATGGCCGGGCAGGCCGAGGCGATGAAATCGATGTTCGCCGATCGCAATCTCAACGGGCGGCGCTGATCCCGCTCGCCTCGCCGAATCCGCGCTGCTAACGCTTTTCCATGAGTGACGAATTCGACGCCGTCGTCGATCATCCTTTCGACGACGCGCTCTCCCAGCGTTATCTGGTCTATGCCCTCTCGACGATCACCGCCCGGTCGCTCCCCGATCTGCGCGACGGGCTGAAGCCGGTCCACCGCCGGCTGCTCTGGGCGATGCGGCTGCTGCGGCTCGATCCCGCCTCGGCCTACAAGAAATGCGCCCGCGTCGTCGGCGACGTGATCGGCAAATACCACCCGCATGGCGATCAATCGGTCTATGACGCGATGGTCCGCCTCGCCCAGGACTTCTCGCTCCGCTATCCGCTCGTCGACGGCCAGGGCAATTTCGGCAATGTCGATGGCGATAATGCCGCGGCGATGCGTTACACCGAGGCGCGGCTGACCGCGGCGGCCGGCGAGCTGATGGCCGGCCTCGACGAGGGCACGGTCGATTTTCGCCCCACCTATAATGGCGAGGAGGAGGAGCCGGAGGTCTTCCCTGGCCTGTTCCCCAACCTGCTCGCCAACGGCGCCAGCGGCATCGCGGTGGGCATGGCGACCAGCATCCCGCCGCACAATGTCAGCGAGCTTATCGACGCCGCCTTCCTGCTGATCGACGAAAAGGAACGGGTCGCGCCGGTTTCGACCGAGCAATTGCTGGAGTGCGTGAAGGGGCCGGACTTCCCGACCGGCGGCGTGGTCGTCGATCCCCCCGAAGTGATCCGCGCCGCTTATGAAAGCGGCAAGGGCGCGTTCCGCGTGCGGGCGCGGTGGAGCATCGAGAAGGGGTCGCAGGGCAGCTGGACGATTGTCGTCACCGAAATCCCCTATCAGGTCGCCAAAGGGAAACTGATCGAGCAGATCGCGGCGCTGATCGGCGAGAGGAAGCTGCCGATCCTCGCCGACGTCCGCGACGAATCCGCCGAGGAGATGCGGATCGTGCTGGAGCCGCGCAGCCGCGCCGTCGATCCGGGCGTGCTGATGGACAGCCTGTTCAGGCTGACCGACCTCGAGGCGCGGGTGCCCTTGAACCTCAATGTGCTGGACGCGGACCGCGTGCCGCGGGTGCTGGGGCTGAAGGCGGTGCTGCGGCAATGGCTGAAGTTCCAGATCGCGGTGCTGGTCCGCCGCTCGGAGCATCGGCTCGCCAGGATCGCCGAGCGGCTGGAGCTGGTCGAAGGCTATATCCTCGCCTTCCTCAACCTCGACCGGGTGATCGAGATCATCCGCACCGAGGACGAGCCCAAGCCGGTGATGACCGCCGAATTCGGCCTCACCGACCGCCAGGCCGAGGCGATCCTCAACATGCGGCTGCGCCAGTTGCGGCGGCTGGAGGAGATGCAGCTCAGGAAGGAGCAGGCGGATCTCGAGGCGGAGCGGCGCGATCTCGAAACGCTGGTCGGCTCGGACCAGTTGCAGAAGAGTCGCCTCAAACGGGACCTCAAGGCGCTCAAGTCGCGCTACGGCGAATGGACCGCGATCGGCGCCCGCCGCACCGGCATCGAGGAAGCGGCGCCGGCGCGGGAGATCCCGCTGGAGGCGATGATCGAGCGCGAGCCGGTTACCGTCATCCTGTCGCAGCGCGGCTGGATCCGGGCGATGAAGGGTCATGTCGAAGCCGGCGAGGCGGCGGGCCTGAAGTTCAAGGAAGGCGATGCCCTCGCTTTGCCGCTGCTCCACGCCCACACCACCGACAAGATCCTGATCGCCTCTTCGGACGGGCGTTTCTACACGCTGGCCGCCGATCGCCTCCCCGGCGGACGCGGCTTCGGCGAGCCGGTCAAGGCTATGATCGACATCGAAGGGGAGGGGAATGTCGTCGCCTTGCTCCGCGCCGGCGCGGCGGAAAAACTGCTGCTCGCCTCTTCGGACGGGCGCGGCTTCCTCACCCCGTCGGCGGGCGCGGTCGCCGAAACGCGCAAGGGCAAGCAGGTGGTCAATCTGCGGGCGGGGCAAAAGCTCAAGGTCGTGCGTCCGCTTGCGCCGGACGACGATTGGGTGGCGGTCATCGGCGACAACCGCAAGCTCGTCGCCTTTCCGATCGAGGACAATCTACCCGAAATGGGCCGCGGCCAGGGCGTTCAGCTGCAGCGCTACCGGCAGGGCGGCCTCTCCGATGCGACCGGCTTCAACCTCGCTGCGGGCCTGTCCTGGCGACAAGGCGGCGAGAGCGGCCGGACCCGCACGGAAAGCGAGATGAAGCTGTGGCAGACCGCCCGCGCCGCCGCCGGCCGGCCGGCGCCCATCGGCTTTCCACGCGACAACCGGTTCTGAATGCTGCCATCCGCCGATTTCTCAACGGCTCGTTAACCCTGTTCATTTAACCCCTCGTCCATGCAGTCCGGCGCGCGCCCCAAGCGTGACATCACGGCTTCTCGCGGCGAGTCCGATCAGGACGGCGCCGCCGCGATTGCGCCCGCGCTCGAAAATATCCTCGAAAGCGCCCGCCAGTCCTATCTCGACGCGCTGCCGATCGCCGCGGCGATGATCACGCGCGACGAGGAGAACGGCTCCTATATCGAATGCGCGAACGATCATTTCCGGCTGATCGCCGAGTGGGACGAGCGGCTGGGTGATCGCCAGCTCGCGCAGGTGCCGATCCTCGCCGCCGGTCCGATCGCGATCCGCCTCGCCGCCTTCCTGCGCGGCGGCGAATCCGCGCATCAGTTCGATACGCCCGACGGCCGCAGCGTCGCCGGCCGTCATTTCACGGTTCGCTTTTCCCGTCTGAAGCGGCTTGAGGGGCAGCCCCAGCGCTTCCTGCTCTCGTTGATCGACAAGACGGCGCAAGTCGAGACCGAGAAGAGCCTGCGCTCGGAGATGCTGCGCGACAGCCTGACCGGCCTGCCCAACCGCTTCGCCTTCAACGAGCAGGTCGACGCCGTCCTCGCCGACCCCAATTTCCGCGAAGGCGCTTTTGCGGTGCTCGCCGTCGACATGACCCGCTTTAGCCGGGTCAACGAATCGATGGGCGCGATGGCCGGCGACGAACTGCTGATCACCTTCGCCCGCCGGCTTGTCTCGGCGCTGCGCCCGACCGACATGCTCGCCCGCACCTCCGGCGATGAGTTCGGCATTTTGATGCGGCTCGATCGCGGCATTTCGGACGCGCTGCGCGCCGCCGAACGGATCAAGACCGTGCTGACCCTGCCGTTCCGCCTTTCCGACCTGGAGATCCGGGTCGATTGCGCGATCGGCTGCGCGATGCTGTCGCTGGGCGTCATGTCCGCCGACGAGGTGCTGCGCAACGCCCAGTTCGCCTTGAAGCGATCCAAGCAGGAAGGCGTGACGCAGGTGTATGAGCCGACCGAGGCTCAGGTCGCGCGTCGCAGGTTCAGCATCGAGACGGAATTGCGCGTCGCGATCGAGGCGGAGGCGCTGACCCTCGCCTTCCATCCTCTGATCGAGCTCAAAAGCGGACGGATCGCCGGCTTCGAGGCGCTCGCCCGCTGGCAACGTGACGGTGAGATGATCGCTCCCTCGGAATTCATTCCCGTCGCCGAGGAATCGGGACTCATCGTCCAGCTCGGCCGCTGGGCGCTGGACCGCGCGGCGCAAACGCTGGCGGACTGGGATCGTGCCGCCAATGCCAAATTGCCGCTCAATATGAGCGTCAATCTGTCGCCGATCCAGATCAGTCGCGACGACGTCGCCGCCGCCTTGTCTGCGGCACTCGCCAATGCCGGGGTCACCGGCGATCGTTTTACCCTGGAGCTCACCGAAAGCGCGATCATCCACGATCCGAAGCGGGTCGCCCAGGCGCTCGGCGCGCTGAAGCGGTTCGACGTCCGGATCGCGATGGACGATTTCGGCAGCGGCTTCACCAGCCTCGCCTCGCTGCAGACATTGCCGATCGACGTGCTGAAGATCGACCAGCGCTTCGTCACCGACATGCTCCGGGACCAGGACAGCCACGCGATCGTCGGCGCGATCCTCTCGCTCGCCTCGGCGCTCGGCATGGAAACCACCGCCGAGGGCATCCAGAGCGCCGATTTGACCGATGCGCTCTGCGCGATGGGCTGCACCTATGGCCAGGGGTTCCACTATGCCGAGCCGATGACCGCCGACACGGCTTTCGCTTATTGGCGCGAGCGGAGCGCCTGAGCGACCACCTCGTCGGCGATCGCGTCGACCCGCCTTCGATCCGGGAAGCCCTCGGCGATCCAGTTTTTCTCCACTGCCCGCATCAGCCGCGCCACCTCCGGCCCCTCGCCGATGCCGCGCGCGACGATCGCGCCGCCTTTGATCGGCAGCTTGGGCGGGCTCCAAACCGTTAGGTCCGCGACCGCTGCGGCGATCGCTGACGCGTTTCGATCCGACAGCAGCAGCTGGTCGATCGCGACGGCGGTGCCGAAGCGATAGGCGGCTTCGCGCGGGGCGGCGGGCGATTCGGCGAGCGCGCCAATCAGTCGCGCGCGATAGGTCTTGGAAAGGCGCAACCGGGTCCCGATCGCGCTTGCTGTTTCCGCATCGCTCGGAAGAAGAGCGGCGAGGCGACGGATAGGGTGCGGCGGCTGATCGGCGGCGCGCTCGTGCGCAACGAGGCGGGCCAGACGGTCGGTGGAGGCGATTTCGGGTACGACCGGCTTCAATATGCCGCGCTTTATCATCAGGGCGACGGTTGGCGCCGGATCGGGCAAAGCGAGCAGCTTCAGCAGTTCGTCCGCGATCCGCTCGCGCGACAGGGCCATCAAATCGTTGGCGCGTGCGGCACAGGCATCGGTGCCGGCGGCATCTGGCGTACCCGCGCCGAAGCGGGCGTGGAAGCGGAAGAAGCGCAGGATACGCAGATGATCCTCGGCGATGCGCGGCAAGGGATCGCCGATGAAACGCACCCGCCGCGCCGCGATATCGGCAAGGCCGCTGAAATAATCGTGAATCGCGCCGCTCTCCGGCTCGGCGCTAAGCGCATTGATCGTGAAGTCGCGCCTCGCCGCATCCTCGCGCCAATCGTCGGTGAAAGCGACCGTGGCGCGGCGGCCGAAGGTCTCGATGTCGCGGCGCAGCGTCGTCACCTGCACCGGCCGGCCGTGGATCACCGCGGTGACCGTACCGTGGGCGATGCCGGTCGGCACCGCCTTGATCCGCGCCTTGCCCAGCCGGGCGATGACCTCGTCCGGCGCGAGACGGGTGGCGAGATCGACGTCGCTGACCTCGATGCCGAGCAGCGCGTCGCGGACGCAGCCGCCGACGAAGCGGGTCTCGCCGGCGGACGCATCGAGCGCGGCAAGCAGCCGGTCCATCCCCGGCCAGTGCCGCCATTCGGCGTCGGGCAAGGTCATCGTCATGCCGCCGGCTCCAGCCGCCGGGTCAGGTTGACGATCATCGCCGCCGTCGCGCCCCAGATCCGCCGCCCCTCATAATCGATCTCATAATAATGCCGCTCGCGACCGCGCCACATCGCGCTGCGCATCACGTGATGGGCGGGATCGAGCAAATGGCGGAGCGGCGCTTCGAACAGGTCCGCGACCTCGTGCGGATTGGGCCTGAGCGGCAAATCCGGCGCGACGAGGCCGACGACCGGCGTGACTTCGAAGCCTGTGATCGTGCGGTAGCGGTCGGCAAGGCCGATCAATTCGACCGCGGCGGGCGGCAGGCCGATTTCCTCCTCCGCCTCGCGCAGCGCCGCCGCCACCGGTCCGTCGTCGCCGGGGTCGATGCGGCCGCCCGGGAAGCTCACCTGGCCGGGATGCTTGCGCATCGTCTCGGGCCTCAGGGTCAGGATGACCGTCGGGTCGGGCCGGTCGACGATCGCGACCAGCACGGCCGCAGGCGTGATCGGGCCGGCACCCGGCTCCTCGCCTTCCAGCACGTCGCCGCCGATCAGTTCGGGCGCCGCGTCGTGTCGCCCGGCCAGAGCGTCGCGCAAGGACTCGACCAGGCTCATGCGTCGCCTTCCAGCGGAAAGAACAGGCCGCCGCTCCACAGGCCGGGCGGATTCCCGCCTTCGTCGAGCGCCAGCGCCGCGAGCTCATAATAAACCGGCCGTGCGACCAGTGCCTCCAGACCGGCCCTAACGTGGAGATAGGGATGCGGCCCGTCGCCCTGCGCCTCGAAGCGCAGCTCATGGTCCGGCCCGGCGACGACCAGATCGCCGGTATTGAGACGGAAGGCGAGAGCGCGTTCCCGCCCCGAGCCTTCGCTCTTCAGCTCCACCGCTATGAAGGGTGCGTCCTCGACCGCGATGTCGAGCTTTTCGATCGGCGTCACCAGCACATGGGAGCCGTCGGCCTGGCGCCTGAGGATGGTCGAGAACAGGCGCACCATCGCCGGCCGGCCGATCGGGCTGCCTTCATGATACCAGGTGCCGTCGCGCGCGATCCGCATCGCGCTGTCGCCGCAATGGATCGGGTGCCACTTCTCGACCGGCGGCAGCCGGCGTTCCGCGGCGAGCCGGGCAATCTCGGCGAGACCAAGACCGGCGAGGTCGGCGGGCGGGGGCTGGGTTTCCGGCACAGGGCATCTAAACCGCGCGCTGGCCTTGCGCAAAGCGCCGCGCTAACCGCCTGCCATGGCGAGCGAGTTCGAAGGACCGCGCACGGCGATCGTCACCGGCGGCGCGAAGCGGATCGGCGCGGCCTTGTCGCGCGCGCTCGCCGCCGACGGCTGGCACGTGCTGATCCACTACAATCGCGGCCGCGCCGAGGCCGAGGCGCTCGCCGCCGAGATCGGCGGCTCCGTGGTCGCCGCTGAACTCGCCGACCCCGGCGCGACTGGGACGATCATGGCGGCGCTGGACGGGTTGCCGCCGCCGATGCTGCTGGTGAACAATGCGTCGCGCTTTGTGCTGGACCAGGTCGGCGATTTCACCGTGGAGAGCTGGGACACCCATCTCGACGTCAACCTGCGTGCGCCGGCCTTGCTCAGCCAGGCTTTCGCCGCGCGGGCCGACCGCGGCCTGATCGTCAACATGCTGGACGCCAAGCTCGCCGCGCCCAATCCCGACTATTTCAGCTACACCGTCTCCAAGTTCGGCCTCGCCGGCCTCACCGAGCTCACGGCCCGCGCGTTCGCGCCGCGCATCCGGGTTTGCGGCATCGCGCCGACGGTGACCCTGGTCTCGGGGCCGCAGAGCCGGGAGAATTTCAAGGAGGTCCACGGCCTCAATGCGCTCGGCCGCGGTGTCGAGGTTGATGAAATCGTCGCTGCCTTGCGCTTCATCATCGCGACGCCCACCCTGACCGGCCAGGTCATCACCCTCGATGGCGGCCAACGCTTCCTGTCGCTCGCCCGCGATGTTCAGTTCCTGGAGCCCAAATGACCGATATTGTCCGCCGTCTCGACGGTCTTGTGCCCGACCGGCTGCGCCCGAAAACGCGCAAGATCGTGCTCGAGGATTATGCCCTCAACCTCGATATCGGCTTTCACGAGTTCGAGATCGGCAACCCGCAGCGGCTGCTGGTCACGGTCGAGGTCTGGGTCGACGAGGCCGCGTTCGCCGCCGCCGACGACCAGACGAGCGCCTGGGATTATGATTTCCTGCGCACGGAGATTGGCGCGTTGGTCGCCGACCGTCGCTTCAACCTGCAGGAGACGGTGGTGCGGGAGATCTACGACCTGGTCGCGGCGCGGCGCGGGGTGACGGCGCTGCGCGTCGCGGCGCGCAAGCCGGACATTTATCCCGATTGCGCCGGGGTCGGCGTCGAGCTGGCAAGCTTCTAGGCGGGACGCCGGTTGCGCTGACAGCGGCCCAGAGTCTCCATCACGAACCGATAATCCGCCTCGATCGCGCGCCCCTCCTCGGCGCTCGCCTCGCTGAGGCTGGCCCGCGGCAGCTGCGCCGGCAGGCTGCAGGCCAGCCGATACCAGAGCAGGGTGTCGCGCGCCGGCGACGGCGCCGCCTCGTCGATCACCTCGGTCAGCGAAACGCCCCAGCGCGGCGGCTCGTTCGGCCGCCGCAGCACCGAGATCGAGATCGGCCGGTTGTTCGCGGTCTGGAGGAAGAACTGGGTCTCGCTTTCGCCGGGGAGCGAGCCGGGGACGTGGAAGGCGCGGCCGATGCCCGTGATTCGCGGCGCCGCCGTCGCCGCGTTCGATTCGCGCAGAATAGCGCGGAGCCGCTCCGCGAGCTCGGCGCTGTACGGCAGCTGGGCGTCGGGGGCGACGAGGCGCAGCTCTTCCGGCCGCACCGGCGAGCGCGACGCGAGCAGCAGCCATTCGCTCCGCCGCCGCAAATCCGCCGGCCGGCCGCGCGCGTCGTTGGGCAGGTCGACGAGGTAGCGGATTCGCGCCGGCATGCCCTGGGCGCCGCGAATCAGTGCCACGATATCGGCGTCGACGAGGAAGCGGCGATGGCCAGCCGGGGCGCTGGCCGCCTCCTCCGCGCGCAGCCGGTCGACCCGCGCGATGCGGACGTGGGCGGCGATCGGCGCCGTCACGGCAAGGTCGGCAAGATCGGCGTAGGTTGGTCCGACGGGCGGCGAAACCGGTTGCGATTCAGCCGCTTGGCCCAGGAGAAGGAGCAGAGCTGCAATGGCCGCCTGGCCCGATCGTGGCATCAAACTCTTCCTCTCGTGTCCGTTCGGCGGCTCGCTATCGACGCCTGCATTAACCTTGGATTGCGGCGCAAATCGAGCCGTGCCATGAAGCGCAAGAGAGAAGGATTGCCTGGACGGAACCGTCACGATAGAGCAACCGGCCTCGCCCATGGTGTGCCATGGGATGAACCGTAAACCGGCCGCAGCGTTGTCGTGTACGACGGGGCCAGGCAGTGAGAGGGAGCGCGGCTGATTAATGTCATACGTTGATCAGGGAATGACCCCCGGCCGGATTTGGTCCATCATCCTGGTGGCCATCCTCCACGCGCTGCTCGGCTACGCGTTCGTGACCGGCCTCGCCTACAAGTTCGTCAAGCAGGCGGCCGAGGATCTCAAGACGTTCGAGGTGCAGGAAGAGGCACCACCGCCCGAGGAGCCGCCGCCCGAGCAGCCCAAGCAGGTGCCGCCGCCGCCGGTGACCGCGCCGCCGCCGCTGGTCCGCCTGCCGACGCCGGCGCCGTCGCCGGTCGTGATTCAGCCGCCACTGCCGCCGGCGCCGCCGCCCCCGATCGTCGTGCCGGCGCCGCCTCCGCCGCCCGCGCCGGTGCGGGTCGAGCCGGCGCGCGCCCGCTCGAATCTCGCTTCTTATTTCTCGGATGCGGACTATCCCGCCGCGGCGCAGCGCAACGAGGAGCAGGGCACGACCGCCGTGCGGCTCACCGTCGGCACGGACGGCCGGGTCACCGATTGCTCGGTTACGTCGTCCAGCGGCTCTGCAACGCTTGATGCGGCGACATGCAACATCCTGCGCCGCCGGGCCCGCTTCACGCCGGCGCGGGACAGCTCCGGGAACCCGACCACAGATAGCGCGACCACCCGCATCCGCTGGGTGCTCCCGAGCAATTGATCGAACCGTCAACGCACTTCTACTGAGAGGGAACTACAATGGCAGCACCGACACCAGCAGCAGCGGGCGAAAACCCTTATGGCCTGATGGCCGCGCTCGAACAGGGCGGCCTGATCGCCCAGATCACCTTCGGCATCATGGTCATCATGTCCGTGGCGTCGTGGTACGTCTTCTTCACCAAGGTGATCGAGCAGCAGAAGATCATCAACGAGGGCAAGCGCGTGCGCAGCGTCTTCTGGGGCTCACCCAATCTGCGCGACGGCGCGAACAAGCTGCAGAAGAACGGCGCCTATCGCCAGGTCGTCGACGACGGCCTGCTCGCCGAAGAGCAGCACAACAAGCTGACCGACCCGGTCGATCAGCATGAATGGGTGGCGGCCAGCCTGCAACGCAGCCAGGCGGCGATCACCGCCAAGCTGTCGACCGGCCTGTCGCTGCTCGCGACCGTCGGCTCGACCGCGCCGTTCGTCGGTCTGTTCGGCACCGTCGTCGGCATCTATCGCGCCCTCATCCGCATCGGCTCGTCCGGCCAGGCGTCGATCGACGCCGTCGCCGGCCCGGTCGGCGAGGCACTGATCATGACCGCGCTCGGCCTCGCCGTCGCGGTGCCGGCGGTCATGCAGTACAACTGGCTGATGCGCCGCAACAAGGTGATCGGCGAGAACCTGCTGCGCTTCGCCACCGACATCCATGGTTATATGGCTTCGGGCGGCGCGGTGAAGCCGGCGGCAGCCGCTCCGGCGCGCAGCGCGGCTCCGGCGCGCCCCGCGGCGGCGGCCGGCGCCGCCACCACCGGCGGCGCGGCGGCGACGACGGCTCCCAAGGCCTGAAGCTGATACGGCGGACGCGCCTGCTGCCGGGCGCGTCCGCCGCCTCTCCCGCCCGCACCGGCGGGGCGAAGACTGTCACGATAGGAATCTGAATCATGGCAATGCAGGTCGGCGAACATTCAGACGAAGATGTCCCGATGTCCGACATCAACACGACGCCTCTCGTGGACGTCATGCTGGTGCTGCTGATCATCTTCCTCATCGCCGTTCCCGTCGTGCTGCAGACGATCCCGGTAAACCTGCCCAAGGTCGACTTCGAGGTGACGACCACTCGGCCGGAGAATGTCAGCCTGACGGTGCGGGCGGTGAACGGCCAGTGCGAGGTCTATTGGGAACTCACGCGGGTGTCTTCCGAGACGCTGACCCAGCGGGCGGTGCTCGCCCTGGAGGCCGAGATCGAGCGCATGGGCGGCGCCCAGAACATGACCACGGACAATCTGCCGGAGGCGCATATCCGCGGCGACATCAATACGCCCTGGCGCTGCGTCGGCGGCGCGATCAACGCCGTGCAGCGGGCCGGCTTCGCCCGGGTCGCCTTCATTTCCGAGCCGCCGCCGCGCGGCGGCGTCCGCTTCTGACACGGGATTAAGGTAGGAGTTTTCTTCTCATGAGCGCATCGGTCCTCAATCCCGAATCGGCAGAACCGATGATGGACATCAACACGACGCCGCTCATCGACGTCATGCTGGTCCTTCTCATCATGTTCATCATCACGATCCCGGTCCAGACCCATGCGGTGAAGCTGGACCTGCCGCAGAACCAGGAAAACCAGCCGCCGCCGCCGATCGATCCGGTCAAGAACACGATCAACATCATGCCCAACAACGCGGTGCTGTGGAACGGCACACCGATCGATCTGGTCCGGCTGCGCCAGTATCTCGACTACACGACGACGTTGCGGCCGGTGCCGGAGCTCCACCTCGCCCCCGATCCGGAAGCGCGCTACGAGCAGGTGGACGAAGTGCTCGCTGTGACCAAGCGCGCGAACATCACCGCGATGGGCTTCATCGGCAACGAGCGCTACACCAACTTCTGATCCCGTCGGGATCGAAGCGAAGGGGCTGTCCATCGGGCCGCCCTTTTTCGTTGTGTCGACCACCGGCGCCCGATCCGGAGTCATCCCGGCGAAAGCCGGGACCCATAAACTCGGGATTGTCCGTCTGGGCGACCACATCGGCGCGCTCCAAAAGAGGTCGGTGTCCATGGATCCCGGCTTTCGCCGGGATGACTCCAATTCTTCGGTCCGCCCGGGCCAGCCTCTCTAGGCGGCTATGCCTTCGAACTGGAGGCGGGCGAGCCGCGCATAGAGCCCGCCGCCCCGGTTGAGCGCGTCATGGTCGCCCTCTTCGACGATCTGGCCCTGCTCCATCACGATGATGCGGTCGGCGCGTCGGACGGTGGCGAGACGGTGCGCGATGACGATCGTCGTGCGGCCCTCGAACAGACGCTCGAGCGAAGCCTGGACCAGCCGCTCGCTCTCGGCGTCGAGCGCGGAGGTCGCCTCGTCGAGCAGCAGCAGCGGCGCGTCGCGGAGCAGCGCCCGGGCGATCGCGACCCGCTGCCGCTGGCCTCCGGAAAGGCGCGCGCCGCCCTCGCCGAGATAGGTGTCGAGCCCCTCCGGCAGGCGATGCAGGAACTCGGCCGCGTTCGCCGCCTCGGCCGCCGCCCAGAGCTCGTCGTCGCTCGCATCCCAGCGGCCGTAGCGCAGATTGTCGCGCGCCGAGGCGGCGAAGATCATCGTCTCCTGCGGCACCATCGCGATCCGCGTCCGCACCTCGGCCGGGTCGGCGCTGCGCAGATCGACGCCGTCGAGCCGCACGCTTCCCACTTGAGGGTCGTAGAAGCGCAACGCGAGCTGGAAGAGGGTCGTTTTGCCCGCCCCGGATGGGCCGACGACCGCGAGCAGCTCGCCGGGCGCGACCGAAAGGCTGAACTCGTGCAGCGCGCTGATGTCGGGCCGGGTCGGGTAGCGGAAGCTGACCCGATCGAACTCCAGCGCGCCCCGGCCGGCGACCGGCAATGATGCGGGATGCGCCGGCGCGGTGATGCCCGGCCGCTCCGCCATCAGCTCGGCGATCCGCCCGGCCGCGCCGGCGCCGCGCAGCAATTCGCCATAGACCTCGGTCAGCGAGCCGAACGCGCTCGCCACCAGCGCGCCGGTGATCACGAAGGCGGCGACGGTGCCGCCGCTCAGGGTGCCCTGGGAGACGTCGACCGCCGCCTGGCGCATCAGCAGGGTGATCGAGCCGAAGACGAGCGCGATCACCACGCCCGTCATGACCGCGCGCAACGCGATGCGCCGCTTGGCGGTGGCGAAGGTGCGCGCGACCGCGTCGCGGAAGCGGCCGCTCTCGCGCTGCTCCTGGCCGAAGGCCTGGACGATCTTCATCGCGCCGAGCGTTTCGGCGACGATCGTGCCCAGATCGGCGATCCGGTCCTGGCTGCGGCGCGAAATGGCGCGCACCCGCCGGCCGAGCAGCACGACCGGGATGACGATCACCGGGATGCCGACGATCAGGCCGAGCGTCATGACCGGCGCCAGCGTGAAGAGATAGAGGATGCCGCCAATGCCCAAGACGAGGTTGCGCAGCGCCTGCGAGACGGTCGAGCCCACCACCATCTCGATCACCGCGGTGTCGGACGTGATGCGCGAGGCGATCTCCGACGGCCGGTTCTCCTCGAAGAAGCGCGGCTCCAGCCGGAGCATATTGTCGTGCACCGCCACGCGGATGTCGGCGACGACCTTCTCGCCCAGCATCGAGACGAAATAGAAGCGAAGCGCGGTGGCGAACCCGAGCAGGACCACCATGGCGAGCAGATAGCGGAACATCGGATTGATCGCCGCGGCGTCGCCGTTCGCGAAGGCCGCATCGATCAGGCGGCGGAACCCGTCCGGAATGGCGAGCGTCGCGCCGGCGGCGAGGAGCAGGGCGACGCCCGCGCCGAGGATCGTGAGCTTGTATTTGAGCGCGTAGCGCCAGACGACGAGCAGGTTCGCGATCCGCCCCCGCGGCGCCTCGTCGCTCGACCCCTTCGCCATGCAGCCCGCCTAGCAGCCGGGGAGGGCATGCTCAATGGCGCCCTCCAGCGCCTCGTCCGGGACTAGAAATCCGCGCCGAGGGTGAGGGCCGGGCCCGAAGAAGGGACGGCGTCCCCGGCGATGCGGAAGCGATATTCGGCCGACAGCCGGAGGGATGCGCCGTGCGCGCGGATCGGCAGGCTGACGTGCGGGCCGATGTCCAGCCGCGAGGCGCCAGGCTGAGCTGCCCCCCAGAGCCCGCCGCCGCCTTCGACTGGGCCGATGCGATGCGACAGCCGAACCGAGCCGTCCACGAAGCCGTCGCGCGAACGCGCGCCGACGACGCCCGTCTGGGCGTAGCCCTCGAGCCGCCAGCCTCGCCCGAGGTCGGCCGAGCCGCCGCCATAGACAGTGAGCGAGAATGTCGAGCGTCCTTCGCGACCGAGGCGCTGGCGGCGCTCGACGAGCAGGTGGATCGGCGCGCGCGCGATCGGCCGCCAGTCGAACCCGATGGCCGCTTCGGCCCCCGTGGCGCGACGGATCGGAACATAGGCGCGGACGCTCAACGCCAGCGGCCGCGATGCGTCGTCATTCAGCCGGTAAAGCAGCCGCGCGCCGGCCTGACTGCCGCCCAGCGTCCCGCGCGGCGCGAGCGCGACCCCGCCTTCGCGCCGGGCCAGCAGCCAGGCCGAGCCAGACCAGCGTCGGGTGGGGATCGGCGCCTCGCTCGATGCGGATGGCGCCGTTTGCGCGACGGAAATCGGGCGCCCTGCATGCAGCTCTTCGCGCCGTTGCGGAGGCGAGGCCGGCACTGCTTCCGACTGGTGAAAAGGCATGCGCGTCGGCAGGCTCATTGCGCGGTTGCTTGCCAAGGCGGGGGGCGGGAGTGCAGCGTGCTGGTGCAAACGGAATGAAGTCGCCGACGGGACGTCTGACTTGGAGGGGACTGCGTCGGCTGTTGCGGCGCGTGCAGCGACGAGAGCCGTCGTCGCCGTCGGATCGGCCAGTTCGAGGGGCGACGAGGATGGCGGGGCCGCCTCGCCCCACCAGCCGGCGGCAAGCGTCGCGATGCGAAGGCAGGTCCATCCGCCGACCAACAGAATGAGAAAACGGACCGGCGCGCCTTCCTTCATTCGGCCGGCACCTGCGCCGGGAAAGCGTGGGCCGTTTTGTCCCAGATCGAATGGCCGGTGCGGCGGTGCGCGTTGTAGCGGCTCAGCGCACGCACCGCGGCGAGAATGGCGATCGCATTGCCCACCATCGCGCGGAATGGCGAGCGCCACGCCTCCCGCCATCCATGGTCGCGCGCGACGAAGAAGAAGCGCACTGCCAGCCGCCAGAGCAACAGGCCCGTCGCCAAAGTCGCGAGCAGCAGGAACGTATCAGAAAACGGCTGCATCTCGCGCTCGGTGCCAAGACCGACGAGCGCCAGCAGGCCGCCGCACAGAATGGCGAGATAGGCGGCGGCGAGCAGCAAGGCGGCGATCACTGATTGGCGGTCGCGCAATCGCATCCACCGCTCGGCAAGTCCGCCGCGCCAGCCGAGCCGATCCCATCCCGACAGCGCGATGCCGCTCATCCAGCGCGCCTTCTGCGCGACCGCCGCATCGAGCGACGTGGGGAAATATCCCTTGGTCGCCACCACCGCCCGGCCATTCGCGGCCGGCAACCTGACGAAGGTCGCCGTGCGTCCTGCCTCGCGAAAGCGAAGGCCGAGCTCATAATCCTCGGTGAGGCTGTCGGGGTCGAACGGCGCGCCGCGCGCCGCCGCGATCGCGGCCAGTGCGTCGCGGTCGAGCGCGCAGCCGACGCCGGCCGACGGCAGCCCGACCCTAAGGGCCGCCCGCACCACCATTTCCTTGCCGTGCGCCTCGGCGAACTCGTCGAGATAGTGGCCGCCGATCCAGCGCGACCTTCTGTCGATAAGCGGCACGACGGGCAACTGGACGAGATCGAACCGCTCGATCAGGCTGTCGAAGAGCGGAAGCTCGGCCGAATGAACGATGTCTTCCGCATCGTGCAGCACCACCGCCTTGAAGCGGAAACCCTCGGCTGTTTCGTCCGCGATCATCCGCGCCCAGAGCCGGTTCAGGCAGTCGGCCTTGCTGGTCGGCCCCGCGCTCGGTCCGACGACCAGCCGGACGCGCGGATCGGCGACCGCTCGCACCGCCGCGATCGTCGCCGGATCGTTGGGATAGCAGCCGACATAGATACGATAATCGCCGCCGCCGAACGCCGCGAGGGCGTGACGCAGCATGCCGCCGATCACCTCCGCCTCGTCCCAGGCCGGCACGAAGACGGCGAACCGGCCCGGCTGCCTCGCCGGCGGGAGGTTGGTGGCGACGCGTGGCCGGTCGTTCGGGCGGAACGCGCGCCGGATCGCCAGCATCAGCCAGGCGGCGTCGATGACAAGATCGCCAATGCCCAGCACCACGAAGCCAAAGGCAGCGAACAGGCTCGCTTCGCGCAAGACGAGCTGCAGCGCCTCGAACAACAGGTCGATCGCCCCCATCCGCGTCCCCCCTCCGGAACGGAGGATGTTCCATCCACTGCGGAGCATAGGTTTGGCAACCCGGGAATCGACAACCCTTCTGCCTTCCGGTCCCGAATTCGGTCACGGCGCGACGCTGGCGAAGCGGGGGTTTCGGGACTAACGTCGCCGGCCTCGATCAGGAGACTCGCCATGCGCCGCCTCGCCGCTCTCGTTCTCGCCGCCGCTTTCGCTTTGACCCCAACCGCCGCTGTCCCCGCGCTGCGCGAAGGCACGACGGCGCCCGAGTTCACCGCCACCGGCGCACTCGCCGGCCGGCCGTTCCGGGTGCGCCTCTCCGAGCTGCTCGCCCGCGGCCCGGTCGTCGTCTATTTCTATCCCCGCGCCTTCACCCAGGGCTGCACGCTGGAGGCGCGGGCCTTCAGCCAGGCGGCGGCGCAGTTCCGCCGCGCCGGGGCGCGGCTGATCGGCCTGTCGGCGGACGATTACGAGACGCTGCGCCGCTTCTCGGTCGAGGAATGCCGCAACGCCTTCCCGGTCGCGACCGCGACCCCGGAGACGATCACCGCTTATGACGTGCGCCTGCGCGAGGGAGCGACGATGACCAACCGCACCTCTTATGTGATCGCGCCCAACGGCCGGATCATCTACGCGCACAGCGATCTCGACTGGCGCGAGCATGTGACCAGCACGCTCGCCGCAGTCCGCCGCTACCAGGCGAGCCGGCGCCGGCGTTGAGGGAACCGAAGCCGCGCTCGGGGATTGAGACGGGGATCGGCGCGAGCAGCGGCGGTCGTCGGCGTGCGCCTTGCAGGCCGGCACGGGGACAACAGGGAGGAGTAATCCGCATGAGAGTTTCGCACCTGGCCTTCGCGGCCGTCGGCCTGATCGCGCTTGCCGGCTGCTCGCGCGGCCCGGCCGACAACAAGGCCGCCAATATTCGTTCGGAGGCGGAGAACCAGGCCGCCGCGCTGCAGAACCAGGCCGCCAACGCGATGAGCGCGGCCCAGAACCAGGCCAACGCGCTGCAAAGCCAGGCCTCCAACATCGTCTCCGCGGCCGAGAACCGCGCCGACCGGGTCGAATCCGCGCCGTCGGGCGGCGGTGCCGGCACGGCCGACACGAACGGCATGTAAGCCGCTCGCGTTTTCGAGCACGGAAGGGCGCTCCGCGAGGGGCGCCCTTTCTCTATCCGGCGGCGAAGAACATCAGGTGGACCAGTCGCCCGGTCTCGGGCGTCTTGCCGAATCCGGGCGCCGAATTGTGGAACAGCCAGGGGCTGAACAGGATCAACCGGTTGTAGCGCATCGGCGCGGTGAAGCTCTTCTCCCAGCGCGCGGGCTTCAGCGTGTCGCCGTTCACGACATCCTCGATCAGGGCGTTGGGATCGGGATAGCCGGCCTTCAGCGCGCCCATCATGTCGGCCGGCGCGCGGTCCAGTCCGGTGCGGCGGTGGCGGAAGAAATCGGTGCCGCCGCGACAATGTTCGGGGAGCGAAAGATAGAGGATGCCGGAATAGAAGCAGGGGTCGATATGGACCCCGGAGATACCCTTGTCGCCGGCCAGGGTCAGCCGGCAATGCTGGTGGGTCGTTCCCGGCTGCGGCATCACCTTGCGGCCGATGACCCCGCCGACCGCCTCGTCGAGGCCGGGAACGGGCAGCGGTTGGGTCGACAACAGGCCGGGATAATTGCCCTCCTTGAACGCCGGATCGTAGTCCAGAGCGAGCGCCGCCTGCCGCGCCGCCATCGGATCGGTCAGGAAATCGTCGATGAACAGGAAGGCGGGCAGCATCGCCGCTTCATTGCGGTTTGTCGGGCGCGGGCGCGCCCAAATTGACCGGCGCCATCGGCGGCGGCTGGACGATGCGGCGCGGCTCCTCGGCCCGCTGGCTGTTCTTGAGCGCCGCGGTCGTCTCCCAGGTCTGGAAGATGAGCACGCCGGCGGTGAGCAGGGTAACGATTGTGATCGCGATGTGCCGCCGTCCGGTGACGACCATCCATACGCCGGCCGCGGCCGCGAGCACGCCGAAGCCAATCACCAGGTAGAAGAGATTCAGCGCCATCCGCGCCTGCTCGGCGGTGCCGGTCCAGCGGTCGCCGCCGATCGGGGCGCCGGGATTGGCCAGCGTCGGGTACATGGCCGAAGTGATGTAGCCCATGAGGCCGATGAGGAAGAGGCCGCAGGCGATCGAAGCCCAGCCGAGCATCCTGATGCGGCGCGAAGTCTGCACGCGCCCGCCGCAGGTCGGGCATTTGTCGACGATCCCCGGCGTGACGGTGCCGCAGGATCGCGTGGTGCAGGTGCTCGTATCGGCCATGCGTCGGCTCCCGTTCTCTGGTAGCCACATGATGCGTGTCACGGGTAGCCGTCAATCTTGGCGCATGCTTTTGCGCCTGACAGCGTTATGGAATCGGGTTAAGCCTCTGACGCTATGGAAAGAAGCGGGATTTTCCGGAAGCTGGGCGCGGCGCTCGGCATCGTCGCGCTGCTGGCGAGTTGCGGCGGCGGGGGTGGCGGCGGCGGGGGAGGCGCATCGGCAGGAGGCTCCGGCACCGGCACCACGCCGGCGACCTGCTCATTGCTCGACCGGCAGAACTGGGCCGCGGCGCAGATGCGCGAATGGTATCTGTTCCCGGAGACGCTGCCGGCGGCCCTCGATCCAACGCCTTATCCAACGGTCCAGGCCTATATCGACGCGCTGACCGCCACCGCGCGCGCGCAGCGCCGCGACCGTTTCTTCACCTACATCACCTCGATCGCCGAGGAGAACGCGTTCTTCAACTCCGGCTCCAGTGCCGGTTTTGGCGTTCGTCTTTCGACCGACACGGTGGCGCGCCGCCTGTTCATCGCCGAGGCGTTCGAAGGGGCGCCGGCGCTCGCGGCCGGCATCGATCGTGGCACCGAGATCCTCGCCATCGGCACCAGCCTCGCGGACCTGCGCACCGTCGATGCGATCATCGCGGCGGAGGGGGCGGCGGGCATCACCAACGCGATCGGGCCGAGCAATGCCGGCGTCACCCGGCTGCTGCGCATCCGCGATGCCGCGGGGACGCGCGACGTCAGCGTTACCAAGGCCGATTACAGCCTGACGCCGGTCTCGTCGCGCTACGGCGCTCAGGTGATCAACGATGGCGGGCGGCAGGTCGGCTATGTCAATTTGCGCACCTTCATCGACAGCGCCGATCCGGCGCTGCGCAACGCCTTCGCCCAGTTCCGCGCCGCGGGCATCACCGACGTCATCGTCGATTTCCGCTATAATGGCGGCGGCCTGGTCTCGATCGCCGAATTGATGGGCGACCTGCTCGGCCGCAACCGCTCGACCTCCGAGGTCTTCGCTTTCACCACCTTCCGGGCCGAGAAGGCGTCGAACAACAGCACCCGTCTGTTCCGGCCGCAGCCGCAATCGGTCGCGCCGACCCGGGTCGCGTTCATCGGCACGGGCAGCACCGCGAGCGCGAGCGAGCTCGTGATCAATTCATTCATCCCCTATCTGCAGACCAATGCGGCGCTGATCGGGACCAATACCTATGGCAAGCCGGTCGGCCAGATCGGCCTCGATCGCACCCAGTGCGACGACCGTTTGCGCGTCGTCGCCTTCGCGACCGAGAATGCGGCGCGGCAGGGCGCTTATTATGACGGCCTCGCCGGCTTCGTCGGCGCGAGCTGCGCCGCGAGCGACGATCTCGCCTTCCCGCTCGGCGACGCGCGTGAATCGTCGGTCGCCCGGGCGCTCGATTTCCTCGCCGGGCGGCCCTGCGCGCCGGTGACCGCAGGCGGGCTGACCGCCCAGTCGGCGCGGGAAGGCCAGCTGACACTGCTGACGCCGGAGCGCCCGGCCGTCGCGCAACGCGAGGTGCCGGGGCTGTTTTGAGCTCGCGAGCGTCAGCTGTTGCCCTGAATGAGGCCGCCGAGCGGGCCCAGGATCGAGCCCTCGCCGCGATTGCCGCCGCCGGCGGGCATCGCTGCCGCCAGCATCCTTCCCGCGAGGCGGGCGAAGGGGAGGGACTGAATCCAGACACGGCCAGGGCCTGTGAGGCGCGCAAAGAACAGCCCCTCGCCGCCGAACAAAGCGCTCTTCACGCCGCCGACGCCGACCACGTCGAAATTGATCGAGGGGGTGAAGGCGGCGACGCAGCCGGTGTCGACGTGGAGCTCCTCACCGGGCGCGAGGTCGCGGGCGATCACCGTGCCGCCCATCTGCACGAACACCCAGCCGTCGCCGTCGAGCTTCTGCATGATGAAGCCTTCGCCGCCGAACAGGCCGGTGAGGATCTTGCGCTGGAACGCGATGCCGATCGTCACGCCCTTGGCGGCGGCGAGGAAAGCGTCCTTCTGGCAGATCAGGGTGCCGCCCAAATCCGCAAGCTTGATCGGCAGGATCGCCCCTGGCACCGGCGCGCCGAACGCGACCCGCGCCTTGCCGGACCCGCGATGGGTGAAGACGGTGGTGAACAGGCTCTCGCCCGTCACCAGCCTTTTGCCGGCGCCGAGCAATTTGCCCATGAAGCCGCCCTCCTGGCCGGTGCCGTCGCCGAACACCGTCGTCATCTCGACCGTCGCGTCCTTCCAGACCATCGACCCCGCCTCCGCGACCGCGCTCTCGCCGGGATCGAGCTCGATCTCGACGAACTGCAGGTCCTGGCCCTTGATTTCATAGTCGATGTCGTCGGCGACGCCGGCCTGCCGGCCGTGGCTCTGCGGTGCGCCCCAAGGGGTGGATGACATGGCTCGGTTCCTTCACTGGCGAAATGTGGGCGCAGGTTTAGCGCGCGACGAGCGGGGGTCCAGCGCGGTTTCGCAGAAGGCTGGCGCCGACTAGGCTGGCGCCATGATTCGCGGCCTGATCGTCCTCGCGGCTTGTGCCGCGCTCTGCGGCTGCGGCGACGCTCCGACCGCGAACAATGCGGCCGGCGCCAACCGAATAACGGTAGCGCCGAAGGCCGCGCCGCTGGGCGACGCGGTGCGAGTCCGGCTGGAAACCGAACTGGGCGCGATCGTGCTGGCGCTCGATCACGCCCATGCCCCGGTCACGACCGCCAATTTCGTCCGCTATGTCGACGAGCACCGGCTGGACGGCATCAGCTTCTATCGTGCCGCCCGAACCGAGGGCGCGAACGGGCGCGGCTTCATCCAGGGCGGGGTAAGGCGCCAGATTCGCCGGGTGCTGCCGCCGATCGCGCATGAGCCGACCAGCCAGACCGGGCTGCGCCACGTCGCCGGCGCGATCTCGATGGCGCAGACCGAGCCGGGGCAGGCGACGGGCGAGTTCTTCATCATCACCGATCCGATGCCGCAAATGGACGCACGGCGCGGCAATCCCGGCTTCGCCGTGTTCGGCCGGGTGACCGAGGGCATGGACGTCGTGCGCCGTATCCTGGCGGCGGAGACGGTGCCCAATGCCGGCCGCGGCGCGATGCGCGGTCAGATGATCCGGGCGCCGGTCCGGATCGTGCGCGCGACGCGGGCGGATTAGTGGCGGACGCGATCCGCCTCGAGCAGAGCTGGCTGGAGCCGCTGCGCGACACGTTCGCGCAGCCGCGGATGAAGGCGCTCAAGGAGTTCCTCGTCGCCGAGAAGACGGCCGGCAAGCGCATCTTTCCGGCCGGAAGCGAGTGGTTCCGCGCCCTCGATCTGACTCCCCTCGACAAGGTGCGGGTGGTGGTCCTGGGCCAGGACCCCTATCACGGGCCGGGCCAGGCGCATGGCCTCTGCTTCTCGGTCCGCCCCGGCACGCGGCTGCCGCCCAGCCTCGTCAACATCTACAAGGAGATGGAAAGCGATCTCGGCACCCCGCCGGCACGGCACGGTTTCCTGGAGCATTGGGCGAAGCAGGGCGTGCTGCTGCTCAACGCGGTGCTGACCGTCGAGATGGGCCGCGCCGCATCGCATCAGGGCCGGGGCTGGGAAGGCTTCACCGACGACGTGATCCGGCTGGTCAATGCGAAGGAGGAGCCGGTCGTCTTCCTGCTCTGGGGCAGTCACGCCCAGCGCAAGGCGGCGTTCGTCGATCAGCGCAAGCACCTCGTGCTCAAATGCGCCCACCCGTCGCCGCTGTCGGCCCATAACGGCTTCTTCGGGTGCCGCCATTTCTCGAAGGCCAACGCCTTCCTCGAAAGAAACGGCCTGCCGCCGATCGACTGGGCGCTGCCGCCTCTAGACTCCTGACAGCTCCATCTGTCGCCGCCGCAGCGGCCAACGGCCGAGCGCGGTGTGCTGCGTCCGGCCGACGAGGCTGTGGACCAGCACCAGCTCGGTCGCTTCCCAGACCAACGCCTCGATCGGCCGCAGGAATTCCTGATGCGGCCGATAGACGAGCGTCATGTGCGGATTGAACGTCCAGCCGGGCCGGCGAACATTCCAGTAGCGCATCTGCGTGTCGATCTGCCGCTGCAGCGCGGTCAGACCAGGCGGCGTCCGGCTCGGCCGCAGCGCGATCGTGCGGCCGCAGCCGGACAGGCGATCGAGCGCCACCACGAAGGGCTCCGCATCGATCGCTTCGCCGATCGCGAGCAGGCGATCGACCACTGGCGCCGGCCGCTCCGCATAATCGTCCGTGATGCCGAGCGTCACGTGCAGCCGCTCGCTGCGGACGATGCCGCCATTCTCCGCGAAGGCGTCGCGCAGGGTCGCGGCGCGGCGGGCAAGGCTTTCGGGCGGCTGCAAGGCGAAGAAATAGCGGTGAAGAACATCCATGGCCGGCCTCCGACTCGCACGAATGTTCTTATTATGTTCTTCTGGGGTGCATGTCTATGCCAAAATAACTTGCCCGGTTCGCTAGCCGGCCCCGAGCCTAGCCCAATGGCGGACGAAGTGGCTAGCCGCGCGGGCGACAGGGCCGGGGCATTGCGCGCTCCGGGCGGGCGTATATTCGTGTCGGGCGACGATGCCCGACAAACCATCCATCGAGTCAAGGAAAGGCCAGGACCCGGCGCTGCTGCGCCGGCTGCTGCGCGCCAAGGACCGGATGGACGCGGCCTCGGACGAGGAATGGCCGATCCCGCGGCTGGCGCGGGTGAGCGGCGTTTCCGAGGCTCATTTCGCGCGATCGTTCAAGCAGGCTTTCGGCCTGCCGCCGCACCGGTACCTGCTGACGCGGCGGATCGAGCGGGCGAAGACGCTGCTCCGCGACACCGAGCTCGCGATCACCGAGATAGCGTTCCACACCGGCTGGAACAGCCTGGGCACGTTCGGACGGATCTTCCGCGACGTGACCGGCGAAAGCCCAAGCGAACTGCGGGCACGCGAGAAGGTGGCCGGGCAGGTGCTGGCGCCGGTACCGGCCTGCATCCTTCGCGCCGCGCACCGGCCGGACCTGAATATCGCAGTTTTGGAGAAGCGGCGACGGGAAGGGGCAAATATCAAGGGGCCGAACCAAAGGAAAGGAAGGAAGGTTCCATGACTCAAGGTGTCGGAGTGGTCGGCCTCTACGTCCGCGATACGGACGAGGCGCTGGTTTTCTATGTCGAGAAGCTCGGCTTCCGTGTCCACACGGACGTGCGAAACGGCGACTTTCGCTGGTTGACGGTGCAGCACCCGGACCAGCCAAGCTTCCAGCTCGGCCTGTTCACGCCGGGCCCGCCGACGCTCGACGCGGCGACGGCGCAGAGCCTGAAGGAGATGGTGGCGAAGGGTGCGATGCCGCCGCTGGTGCTCGACGTCGACGACTGCCGCGGCGCTTATGCGCGGATGCGCGGCCTGGGCGTCGAGTTCACGCAGGAGCCGATCGATCGCTACGGCAATGTCGACGCCGGCTTCCGCGACCCGTCGGGCAACGGCTGGAAGATGATTCAGTCGCGCCGCTGAGCGGTGCGCAACACTCATGCGAGAGGAGGTTCCGTTGA
>NZ_JBQTIN010000117.1:0-15344 GCF_052388015.1 Sphingosinicella sp. | reverse complement strand
ATCCAGGTCACGCGCCGCGTCGAGGCGGCGGTGCGCAGCATCAACGGCGTCAACGAGATCAACTCGTCCATCCGCGAGGGCAGCAGCAACACGTTCGTGAGTTTCGAGATCGGCACGCCGGTCGACCGCGCCGTCACCGATGTGCGCGACGCGATCGCGCGCATCCGCGGCGATCTGCCGGACGGCATTCTCGAGCCGCAGGTCAACCGCGTCGACTTTACCGAAGAGCCGATCGGCTATTTTTCGGCCGAAAGCACCGCGATGACGGTGGAGCAGCTGAGCTGGTTCATCGACGACAGGCTGAACCGCCGCCTGCTGTCTATCGAAGGCGTGTCGGTGGTCAGCCGCATCGGCGGCGTCAGCCGCGAGGTCCGGGTCGAGCTCGATCCCGCGCGGATGCAGGCCCAGGGCGTGACCGCCTCGCAGATCAACCTCCAACTCAGGCAAATGAACCTCAACGCCGCCGGCGGCCGGGCGGAGATCGCCGGCTCCGAACAGACCGTAAGGGTGGTCGGCAGCGCGCTCACCGCACGCGCGCTCGGCGAAACCCAGATCTGGCTCGGCGGCGGGCGCAGCGTCCGCCTGAGCTCCGTGGCCACCGTCCGCGACCAGTGGGCCGAGCAGGTTTCCTATGGCATCCAGGACGGCCGCCAGGTGGTCAGCTTCATGATCCAGAAGGCGAACGGCTATTCGGACGTCACCGTCTATCATGCCGTGCGGCAGGCGATGGACGAGCTCCAGCGCGAGGATCCGCGGGTCCGCTACAATCTGCTCTTCACGCCCGTGAAATATATCGAGATGCAATATGAGAGCTCGATGCGGGCGCTGGTCGAGGGCGCCGTGCTCGCGGTCATCGTGGTGTTCCTGTTCCTGCGCGACTGGCGGGCGACGGTCATCTCGGCGGTCGCGATTCCCTTGTCCGCGATCCCCGCTTTCTGGTTCATGAGCCTACTGGATTTCAGCCTGAACATGGTCACCCTGCTCTCGTTGAGCCTGGTGGCGGGTGTGCTGGTCGACGATGCCATCGTCGAGATCGAGAATATCGTCCGACATATGCGAATGGGCAAATCCGCCTATCAGGCGTCGATCGACGCCGCCGACGAGATCGGCCTGCCGGTGGTCGCGACCACCTTCTCGATCGTCGCCGTGTTCCTGCCCGTCTCGATGATGAGCGGCATCATCGGCCAGTTCTTCATCAGCTTCGGCCTGACGATCGTCATCACGGTGCTGATCAGCCTCGCGGTGGCGCGCATGATCACGCCGATGATGGCGGCCTATTTTCTGAAGGCGAAGGGCGAGGCCAAGCACGGCGAAGGCTGGATGATGGACCGCTATCTCGACGTGCTGCGCTGGACGCTCAGGAACCGGTGGAAGTCGGTCGGCATCGGTTTCCTCTGCTTTGTGCTGCAGATCGGCGTTTTCATCGCGCTGCCGAAGGCCTTCCAGCCCGATACGGATGACGACACGGTTCAGGTGTCGGTCGAGATGCCGCCGGGTTCTACCCTCGATCAGACGCGCACCGTCGCCGATCGCGCCGCGGGGGTGCTGCGCCGCCAGGGCGACGTCGCCTCCGCCTTCGAATCGGTGCGCCCCGGCAACGCCACCATCTTCGTCTCGCTGAGGGATCGGGGCGAAGGCCGCGACCGGACGAGCACGGAATTCCAGCGCCAGGTCGCGCCCGCGCTGCAGAACATCGCCGATGCGCGGGTCTTCTTCCGCAACCAGAACCAGGTCGGCGGCCGCGACATGTCGGTCATCCTCACCAGCTCGGACCCGGCAAGGCTGCAACGGACTGCGCTCCAGCTCGTCGAGGAAATGCGGCAGCGGCCAGAGCTCAGGGCGCCGCGCATCGCCGGCGACCTCCGGCGGCCCGAGATCACGATCCGCCCGCGGCTCGATCTGATGGCGGACATGGGCGTCACCACCGCCGCGATGAGCCAGGCGATCCGCGTCGCGACACAGGGCGAAATCGACCAGGCCAGCGCCCGCTTCTCGCTCTCCGACCGCCAGGTGCCGATCCGCGTCACCCTCAACGAAAGCTCGCGGCGCACCCTGTCGACGATCGAGAACATGCCGGTGGCGACATCGACCGGCGGCTC
Source organism: Sphingosinicella sp. (assembly GCF_052388015.1). Taxonomy (GTDB): domain Bacteria; phylum Pseudomonadota; class Alphaproteobacteria; order Sphingomonadales; family Sphingomonadaceae; genus Allosphingosinicella. The sequence goes on along the minus strand of NZ_JBQTIN010000117.1, from coordinate 13,245 downwards.
CGTCCCGCTGAGGGTCATTGCCGAGATCACCTTCGGTGCGGGACCGTCGATCATCCAGCGCATCAACCAGGAGCGCCGGGTGATGGTCGGCGCCGATTTCGCCGAGCAGGTCCCCGACCGCGAGGCGATCATCAGCCAGCTGCCGATCATGCAGAACCTGCCGGAGGGTGTCGAGCGCGCGCGCTCCGGCCAGCAGCGCGAGGAACAGCGGCTCCTCTCGGAGTTCATGGGCGCTCTCGTTTCGGGAACCTTCCTCGTCTTCGCGGTGCTGGTGCTGCTTTACAAAAGGCTGATGGCGCCGTTCGTGAACATGGGGTCGTTGCTGCTGGCGCCTTTGGGCGGCTTGATCGCACTCCTGATCTCCGGCCATGCGGTGTCGATGCCGGTGCTGATCGGCATCCTGATGCTGTTCGGCATCGTCGCCAAGAACTCGATCCTGCTGCTCGATTTCACCATCGAGGAGATGGCCAAGGGCGTGCCGAAGAACGAGGCGATCATCGACGCCGGCCACAAGCGGGCCCAGCCGATCGTGATGACGACGATGGCGATGGTCGCCGGCATGGTGCCGACGGCGCTGAGCCTGGAGGGCGACGCGAGCTGGCGGGCGCCGATGGCGGTGGTCGTGATCGGCGGCCTCTTGCTCTCGACGCTGCTCACGCTGGTGCTGGTGCCGGCATCGTTCAGCCTCGCCGACAGCTTCGAGCGCTGGCTGACGCCCAAGTTCCGGCGGATCATCACCTATCGCGGCCCGCAGGACCACGGCCCGGCAAGCGCGCCGCAGCCGGCGGAGTGAAGCCATAGCCGCCGGCGGGTTTGAACCGGACCCGCCGGAGGTTATGCAACTGACGTGACCACCCCGCTTTCCGATCGCGTTCCCCGCCGCCGCGACGCGCGCGGCATGCGGGCGCTGGCGACCGGCATGCTGGCCGGCATGCTGGCAGTCTTCATCGCCGCCACCGGCCTGGTCGACCAGCACCCCGCCTGGGGTTTCGTCCGCGCCTTCGCCGAGGCTGGCCTCGTCGGCGGCATCGCCGACTGGTTCGCGGTCACCGCTTTGTTCCGCCACCCGCTCGGCCTGCCGATCCCGCACACCGCGATCATCCCCAGGAACAAGGACCGGATCGGCGCGACGCTGGCCAGCTTCCTGCGCTCCAATTTCCTGACCCCGACGGTGGTCGCCCGGCGGATGCGCAATCTCGACGTCGCCGGCGCGGTCGGCCGCTTCCTCGCCCGCCCGCCCGCCGAAGGCCGGCTGCGCGAGGGCGGCTCGCGCCTGCTCGCCGACATTCTCGAAGCGCTCGACGAGGAGAAGCTTGGCGGGATGGTGAAGAGCGCGCTCGCGGCGCGGCTCAGCAGCGTCGAGGTCGCGCCCCTGCTCGGCCAGACGCTGGAAGCTGCGATGACCGAGGAGCGGCATGTGCCGATGGTCGACGCGATCGTTACCTGGACCGGCCGCACGCTCGACGCCAATGAGGATCTGATCCGCGACATGGTCCACCAGCGCGCCGGCTGGATCCTGCGCCTCGCCGGCCTCGACGCCAGGCTCGCCGACGCGATCGTCGATGGCCTGAGGAAGCTCACCATCGACATGGCGATGGACCCGAACCACCCCTTGCGCGCCAAGGCCGAGGAAGGACTTGCGCGTCTGGCCCACAACCTGCGCCACGATCCCGAGACGATGGCCAAGGTCGAGGCGTGGAAAAGCGACATGGTGGCCAACGAGGCGGTCGGCGACTGGATCGGCCAGGTCTGGGAGAAGGGCCGCGCCAGCCTGCTCAAGAGCGCGCGCGATCCCGATGCCGCGCTGGCCGGCAAGTTCGGCGAGGCGCTCAGACAATTGGGCGAGACGCTGCAGACCGAGCCGAAGCTCAAGCGGGCGATCAACCAGTTCGCCCGCCGCGCCGCGGCCGGGATCAGCACCTCTTATGGCGACGACATCGTCAAGCTGGTCTCCGAAACGGTGCGCAACTGGGACGCGCGGACGGTGTCCGACCGGCTGGAGGGCGCGGTCGGCCGCGACCTCCAATATATCCGGATCAACGGCACCTTGGTCGGGGGCCTTGTCGGCCTCCTCATCCACACGGTAGAAGTCATGACATGAGCGGTACCGACCAGGCGCTGCGCAGGCTTGCCGCCAATCGCGGCTTCCGTCTGGTCAAGTCGCGGATCCGGACACCGGGCCGGAAGGATCACGGCAAATACGGCCTCAGGGACGCGCAGACGGACAAGGAGGCGTTCGGCTTTTCCCGCCATCGCCTCACCGCCAGCGCGGCCGAGATCGAGGAGCATCTCCGCGGCCTCGCCGAGCTGGGCTGGAAAGCTTCGCTTCGCACACGGCGAAGGGTGGCGGACTAGCCCTCGCCGCCTACCCGCGCGATCGTCGCGCCGACCGCGCTCAATTTCTCTTCCAGCCGTTCATAGCCGCGGTCGAGATGGTAGATGCGGTTCACCTCGGTCGTGCCCTTGGCGGCCAAGCCGGCGAGGATAAGGCTCATCGAGGCGCGGAGGTCCGTCGCCATCACCGGCGCGCCGACCAGGCCGGGAACGCCGCGCACCACCGCCGCCCGGCCGCGCACCTCGATGTCCGCCCCCATCCGGGCGAGCTCGGGCACGTGCATGTAGCGATTCTCGAAGATCGTCTCGGTCAGCAGGCTCGTGCCGCTGGCGAGCGCCAGCATCGACATGAACTGCGCCTGCATGTCGGTCGGGAAGGCCGGGAACGGCGCCGTGGAGATGGATAAAGGCTTGATGCCCTTGTCGGCCGTCACCTTGATCGAATTCTTGCCGAACTCGATCAACCCGCCGGCGTCGGCGATGCCGGCAAGGATCGCATGCATCGTGTCCTCGCGCGCGCCGACCAGCTCCAGCGAGCCGCCGGTGATCATCGCCGCGCAGGCATAAGAGCCGGCCTCGATCCGGTCCGGCATCACCGCGTGCGTCGCGCCGTGCAGCCGGTCCTTGCCGTGCACGGTCAGCGTGTCGGTCTTCATGCCCTCGATCTCGGCGCCCATCGCGATCAGGCACTGGACGAGATCGGTGATCTCCGGCTCGCGCGCCGCATTTTCGATCACCGTCGTGCCCTTGGCGAGCGCCGCGGCCATCAGCGCATTCTCGGTCGCGCCGACCGAGACGAAGGGGAAGCTGATCGTGCCGCCGGTGAGGCCGTTGGGCGCCGTCGCCTTCACATAGCCGGACGCCAGCTCGATCTCCGCGCCCAGCGCCTGCATCGCCTTCAGATGGAGGTCGATCGGCCGGTTGCCGATCGCGCAGCCGCCGGGCAGCGACACCGTCGCCTGGCCGAAGCGCGCCAGCAGCGGCCCCAGCACCAGGATCGAGGCGCGCATCTTGCGGACGATGTCGTAGGGCGCGACCGGCTCGGCGTCATTGTCGGCGCGGAAGGTCATCACCCGGCCGAACTCGCCCCGGCGCACCCCTTCGACCGTGATCGAGACGCCGAGCTGGGTGAGCAGATGGCCGAAGCCGTCAATGTCGGCCAGCCGCGGCAGATTGCGCAGCGTGAGCGGCTCATCGGTGAGCAAAGCGCAGGGCAGAAGCGTGAGCGCGGCATTCTTCGCGCCCGAGATCGGGATGCGGCCGCTGAGCGGCTTGCCGCCCTCGATGACGATACGGTCCATCCGCCGGTCTTAGCCGGTCCTAATCGCCGCGCAAGCAACCGGCCGTTGGGAATGGCTTGCGATCGGTCTTGACCTTGATCTAAATCAGGGCATGCCATTGAAAAGTCTCATAATGTCCGTGGAACGCGATGTATGCGTGCGTTTGGGGGAAGCCGTTCCGTGGGAAGCTGTCTGGCCGAAAGGCTGAGCGATCATCTGCGATTGTCGCAGAGCGAGCGGGACTCGCTGGACCGGCTCGAGGAACAGGAGCGGCATTTCCGGCGCGGCGCGGTCGTCATCCGCGAGCATGACCGGCCGCGCGAATTGTTCATCGTCCGCTCCGGCTGGCTTCATTCCAGCGTCGCGCTCGGCAATGGCGGCCGACAGATCATGCGGCTCAAATTCGCCGGCGACATCATCGGCCTGCCGCTGCTCGCCTTCACGGAATCGCCGGAGACGGTAGCCGCCGTCACCGATGCGGCGCTTTGCCCGTTCGGCCGCGAGCGTTTCGCCGCGTTGGTCGCCGAGCATCCCCGGATCGCCGCGCTGATCCTCAGCCTTGCCGTCGCGGAACGGGCCGCGCTTGCTGACCGGCTGGCCTCGATCGGCCGAACGCCCGCACGGGCGCGGGTCGGCGCGCTGCTGTGCGAGATTTCCGCCCGGCTGCGCCAGACCGGCGGCGTCGAGGACGATCGCTTCCTGCTGCCGCTGACCCAGGAGGAGATTGGCGACGCGACCGGCCTTACCGCGGTTCACGTCAACCGGATGATGCGGACGCTGGTGGAGGAAGGGCTGATCGAGCGGCAGAACGGCTATGTCCGGCTGCTCGACGAGCAGCGGTTGATCACCGAAGTCAATTATGTGGATCGGACGGCGATCGAAACCGGCTGGTTGCCACCGCCGCGCTGAGCGTCAGGCGGCGCTCCGGAGAGCGCGATCGACCAGCTTCTCGTTCGCCACCGGCCCGACGATCGCCAGCCCGTCCGCCTCGCGGCGCGCCACCAGCAGCACAAACTCGGCGTCGCCGGCAATATCCAGCTGCACACGCGCCATTGTCGGTCGCGCGCGCAGCTCGGCACGGACCTGTTCCCAGGAAGTCTCATCCAACGCCGGGCGACGGCGGGCCCGTTCGGAGGCGACGATGCCTTTGAGGCCGCCGGCGAAGCCGGCAATCTGATCGGCCAGCGCGCCGGCCGGCACCTGCTCTGCGGCCGCCCATCCCAGCACCGCCGCATATTCCGTGAGCCGCGCCTTGTCGTGACGGGCGCCGAAGACGAGCTTCGCGATCGCCGTCATCGGCGCGCGCGCCTGAACCCTGATCCCTGCATCGGCCAGCAGTTCCGCATAGCCTTCCGGATCGTTGGCGGCGGCAAGGGCGAAGTCATGCGCGTGACCGAGCGCGCGATAGAGGGCGGCGCGAGAGCGGCCGTGAGCCGCCTCGGCTTCCCCGGCGCTGTCGCGGGCGATGGCGAGCCGGTCGGCAAGACCGTCGGCGGCTTCCGGCCACAGGCTCAGCGTCTCGGCGTCGACGTCAGCCTCGGCCGGTGCGGTGCTCGGCCCGTCCGCCCAGACCGGCACGACGGGTGCGGCCGCGGCGCGATCGACTTCGTCGGCAAGCGACGCGACGATGCTGCTGTCCGCCATCTCCTTCCAGTTGATGACGCCGTAGATGAAATCGATCGCCTCGCCGTCCGAGGAGAGAGGCATGAGGATGCCGCGATAGAGGGTGTTGTCGCCGCGCTGGCCGACGAATTCGGCTTCGAAGCCGATCGGCGCGCAATTGGCTATGATCTGGAGATAATGGTCGGTGAGCCGCGACAGCAAAGAGCGGCTCGGCACCTGGCTGATCCGGTCGAGCCCGCTGTCGAGGTCGCATTCGGCCCGCAGCGCGGCCCCCAGAAAGGCGATGCGCGGGTCGTTCTCGTTGCCGGAGAAGTCGAGCAGCACGCTGTGCGGCCCGAAATCGGCGAGATTTTGCGGCTCGACATCCTCGATAGACGGAAAGGCGCGGCCCTTCAGCAGCGACACCCAGTAATTATAGGCGCGGACGTGCATTCGCCGCTCGTCGACCCCGATTTCGGGCGGCCGCTCCGGCGCGGGCTCGTCCTCCGCCGCGAGCGGCGCGGCGTCCTCGTCAAATCCGCGCAGGCTGTCCATGATGATGGCCGTCTCCGACGCCTCGTGCAATCTTGGCCAGAGGTGCCCGAACGCGGTTGAGATATGGTTAACCCAACGCCGCGCCGGGCCACGCCTTGTCAGCGCGCCGGGCCATTGGTAAGGCCGGCGCCTTCCCGAGACGGGCCGCTTTAGCTCAGCTGGTAGAGCACATCATTCGTAATGATGGGGTCAGGTGTTCGAGTCACCTAAGCGGCACCACCCTCTGCGCGACGCTAAGAGCGCTCAGCGCACGCCCATCGGGCCGAAATGGTTCTTGGGCAGCGGCTTGCGGTTGTTGAGGATGAGCAGCTCGACCGTCGCGCCGTGCAGCGGCGTGGTGAACTCGAAGCCCGCTTTGTCTTCCTCGTTCCAGATCACCCGGCAGCTCTGCGGCTCAAGGCCGGTGACCCTGAGCCAGACATAGGTGCCGATCTCGAGCTGGGCGCCCCGCGCCATGAATCCGTCGGTGGAGAGATTCAGAACGTCGACCTCGATCAGGGTCGCGCCCGGATCGCGCAGGCGCGCGGCGAGGTTCACGATCCGGCGATCGGCCTTCCGGCCTTCGCGGATCGGGAGGATCGCAAGCTGTGCCCTGGTCATGACCGACAGTCCTTCACGCTCAACGCCATAATCTCGAAAGGCTAAAAAGACTTAAACCCTCTTGTGCGGCAGGTGCGGACGCGCAGCCGGGATATCGGGCCTTAGGAGCGGCGACCATGCCCGTCCCGCTTCGGGGCGGTCCGATTCCGGCGCTGGCGGCGATGCGGCGAGCGTTTTAGCCAGGCAGGATGCGGGGGCGCTTTCTCCTCACCATGGCGGCGATCGCCTCGGCGTCGGGCGCAAGCGCGCAGACGCTCCCTTATCGCGACGTGTTCCACGCCGAGCATGAGGTCGGCCCGCGCCTCGCCTACCAGCCGATGGAGACCGGCGCCACGGCGCTGGCGTCCGCCGCCGCCCTGGGTGCGCCGCAGACCGGCGACGGCCCGGTCTACGCCGGTTATTTCGACCGGATCGAATATCGCGCCCGGCCGGACGACGACGGCTGGGCGTGGGATCTTTCGGCGGAGTTCGGCAGCCCGGCGCATCGCCTGTGGCTGGCGACGGCCGGCAGCGCGTCGCTGCGCGGCCGGGTCACCTATGTCGAGGGTCAGGCGCTCTACAGTCATCCGGTGCTCGACGCCGGCCTCGCGCTCCAGGCCGGGGTGCGGCACGATTTCGTCCGCGCGCGCCGCACCTATGGCGTGCTCGGGCTGCAGGGCAATGTCACCGCTCCGCTCTATGTCGGCGCCTTCGGCTACCTCTCCACGCTGGGCGAGGTGACCGGCCGGGCCTACGCCTGGTACGATTGGGAGCCGGCGCCGCGGCTGGTGCTCCAGCCCTTTGCCGGGCTGCAGGCCGCCGCGCAGGACGTGCCGGCGCTCGGCCTCGGCCGGGGCCTCACCACCGCCGAGCTCGGCCTGCGCGTCCGCTACCGGATCGCCGAGCCGTTCGCGCCTTATGTCGGCCTGAGCTGGGACCGGCTGCTCGGCCGCACCGCCCGGATCGCGCGCCTCAACGGCGGCGATCCCGAGGCAACCAGCCTGGTGATCGGCCTGCGCTCCTATTTCTGAGCGGTTTGCACGCCGCCCGCCCAGGGTCTATCTGGATCGGGTGCGCCGGCTCGTTCCGCTCCGCGTCCTGCTCGCCTTGCTCGTGGCGCTCTACGGGCGCGCCGAATATGCCGAGACCAACGAGCCGGTCGCCGGCCCAGGCCGCCATCACGGCCCGACCTTCAACGTGGGCAAGGTCTCGTCGGGGGCGATCCGCGATTTCCGGCTCGGGCCCAACGTCCGGCTTGGCATCGGCGCGCAATATGCCCGTAACTTCATGCCGGATGGCCTCGCCGCGCCTTATGGGGGCGAGCCGGGCGGCGCGATGGCGTTCATCCGGCTGCGGGTGGAATGAGGAGGCGAAGATGAAGCTGACGAGACGGACCCTGCTCGCGACGCTGGCAGCCGGCATCGCCATGCCGGCGCGGGCGCAGACCGGGCCGGTGGTCGACGTGGTGAAGACGCCGACCTGCGGCTGTTGCAACGGCTGGATCGCGCATATGCGCCAGGCGGGCTTTCAGGTGCGGGTGCGCGACGTTTCGGATACGACGCCGGTCGCCCGCCGGCTCGGCGTGCCGGACGATTTGCGCTCATGCCACACCGCCAGCGTCGGCGGCTATGCGGTGGAGGGTCATGTGCCGGCAGCAGACGTTCGCCGCCTGCTCCGCGAACGGCCGCAGGCGGCCGGAATCGCCGTGCCGGGCATGCCGATGGGCTCGCCGGGTATGGAGCATGGCTCCCATCGCCAGCCGTACCAGACGATCCTGTTCACGCGGGCGGGCCGCCGGACGGTGTTCGCGCGACATTGAGTGATTTCAAGTCAGGTGGGATCCCCTGACGACTCGGAAATCGCAGCAAATGAATGGTTTAGATCGACCGATCGGTCGATCTAAACGCACGCTTCCGCCTGAGCCAGCCGGTGAAGCCGAGCCGGCTCGGCAGCAGGACGATGCCGCTGACGACGATGATGAGGCCGAGGACGGTAGTGACGACGAGCAGCCACGAGTTGAAATTCTCATGCGCGCGCCAGTCCATGATGTGCAGGCCCCAGAGGAAATCGTAGACGCGCCACAGCGTCGAGCGGCGCGCGGTGACCGCACCCGTGTCCGCCGCGACATAGATCGACCGCCCTTCGCCGTCGTCGAAATCGACCCGCCAGGCCGGCAGCGCAGCGCGATACTCGCTATCATTCGCGGTCACCGCGATGACCTGAGCGGCGCGAAGATCGCCTTCATGGTCGGCCTCGGCGATCCGCGCCGCCGCCAGCGCGGAGATCGGCGAGGCGGCGCGGCCGCTGGCGAGGTCATAGAGCCGCGGCCGCCCTTCCCGCGGCGTCACCAAGGCGACCGTCCGGCCGAGCAGCACGCGCAGCTCGACCCGCTCTCCGGTGACGCCTTCCCGGCCGAGGGCCGCCAGCCCGGACGCCGCCGCATCCAGCGCGACCGGCGCCGCCGGCGCTTCGGCCTTCATATGCTCGGAGCGAACCCGCTCGATCGGATACCAGGCGAAGAACAGGCCGCTCGCGAACCAGGCCAGGATCTGCAGCGCCATCAACAGCGCCAGCCATTTGTGGATTTTTGCCCAAATGCCGTTCAACATCTTTTCACCCCCGAGCCCGCGCCGCTAGGGTGCGGCGATGGCGAAAGCGGTCCTCTACGATTACTGGCGCTCCTCGGCGAGCTATCGGGTACGTATCGCGCTCAATCTGAAGCGGGTCGATTATGAGCGCGTGCCGGTCGATCTGCTCGCCGGCGACCAGCGCGGCGACGCGCATCTCGCCCGCAATCCGCAGGGCTTCGTGCCGACTTTGGTTGCCGACGGGAAAAGCCTGACCCAGAGCCTCGCGATCATCGACTATCTCGATGCGGTGGTTCCGGCCCCGCCGTTCATGCCGCGCGATCCCGCTGCTCGAGCGCATGTGCTCGCCCTCGCCCTCACCGTCGCCTGCGACATCCACCCGCTCAACAACCTGCGCGTGCTGAAGCGGCTCGGCGCGATGGGGATCGAGCAGCCGGGGCGCGACGACTGGTACCGGCACTGGGTGAAGGAAGGCTTGGACGCACTGGAGCTCATGGCCGCGCCGCGTGCCGGCCTGTTCCTGTTCGGCGACAGCCCGGGCCTTGCCGACATCTGCCTGGTGCCGCAGCTCTACAATGCGCGCCGCTTCGACGTGCCGCTCGAGGCCTATCCGACCTTGCTGCGCGCCGATCAGTCGGCGAGCCGCCTCGACGCTTTCACCGCCGCCCATCCCGACAGGGTCGCGCCGCCACCGCCGGTCGGTTAAGGGAAGGAAAGCACAGGAGACCGCCAATGGGACGCGTCGACAATATCGCCCAGACCATGGCCGACGCGCACGCGCTGTCGACGGTCGAAATCCCGCCGATGAAGGACAAGGTGAGCCCCGAGGAGTGGAAGATCCGCGTCGATCTTGCCGCCGCCTACCGGCTGGTCGCCCATTTCGGCTGGGACGATCTCATCTTCACTCATCTCTCGGCCCGGGTGCCGGGGCCGGAGCATCATTTCCTGCTCAATCCCTATCAGCTGATGTTCGAGGAGGTGACCGCGTCCAGCCTGGTCAAGGTCGACATGGCCGGCCACGCGGTCGATCCGACGCCGTTCATCACCAATGCCGCCGGCTTTACCATCCATTCGGCGCTGCACATGGCGCGCGAGGACGCCAAGGCGGTGATCCACCTCCACACGCCGGACGGCCAGGCGGTCGCCGCCCATGCCGAGGGGTTGCTGCCGCTCACCCAGACGGCGATGCTGATCCGCGACGAGATCGCCTATCACGATTATGAGGGCGTCGCCGTCGATCTCGACGAGCGCGAACGGATCATCGCCAATCTGGGCGACAAGAATGCGATGATCTTCCGCAACCACGGCACGCTCGCGCTCGGCGACACTGTCGGCGAAGCCTTCCTGAAAATCTATTTCCTGGAGCGCGCCTGCACCGCGCAGGTGAAGGCCCTGTCGGCCGGCGAAGGTAATCTCAACAATCCGCCGCAGGGCACGCCCGAGGTGGCCGCCGCGCAGGGCAAAGCCAGCTTGAAGATGGGCGCCAACATGCTCGCCTGGCCTGCGCTGCTCCGGAAAGCCTACCGGCTCGACCCGAGCTTCGCGACCTAGCGCGGCTGGTCGGCGAGCGGCTGGCCGCTGTCGAAGCGCGGCGCCCACTGCCTGAGCTCGGCGACGAAGACGCCGTTCTGGATCGCCGGGTCGGCGGCGAGCATCGCTTGCGCCTCGGCGAGATCGGCGGCGCGGATGATCGCCATCCCGCCATCCTCGCCGACATAGCCGCCGCCGGCGACGCTGCGCCCCTCCCGCACCAGCCGGGCATGATAGGCGCCATGCTCGCGCATATTCTGCTGCCGCATCGGCACGCCGGGTTGCCAGGCCGGCCCCGGGCGGAACAGGAACAGGAAAAGCTGGCGCGCGGGCGTCGCCGCGGGGGTCGCGGTCGGCTGCGCCGCGAGCGGCAACGGCATCGCGATCAGCATCAGGCCAAGGACGAGTCTTTTCACGCGCCCATCTGCACCCGTCGATCGGCCGATGTCCAATCTGTCCGGTGGAACGGCCGGAATCTGCCGGCCGGCGTCAGCCGTGCCAGTCGCGAGCCAGCCGGCGCGACGCCATGAAGTAGATCGCGGCGCTGAGCAGGTAAAAAGCCAGCCCGAACAGGATCGAATATTTGAGCGAGTCCTCGCCATAAGCGGCGGTCATCCGATCGGACATGAAGCCGAGGAAGAAGATCCCGAAGCCGATGCCGATCAGATTGTTGATGAAGAGGAAGCTGGCCGAGGCGGTCGCGCGCATATTGGGCGGGACGATATGCTGGACGGCGGCGATGACGGGTCCGAGCCAGGCGAGCGCCAGCATCTGGCCGGTCGCGAACAGCGCCCAGCCGAGCCACAGGTTCGGCGCGAACAGGCCGGCCGCGAAGCAGGGCGCGGCGGCGAGGAAGCAGAAAGCCGGGATTCGCGCATAGGAGCCGGGGTCGCCCGGCCCGGTGCGGTCGCCCAGCCAGCCGCCGAGCCAGGTCCCGGCGACGCCGCCGATCAGCACGATGCCGCCATAGAACCAGCCGACGTCGGCAAGCGCGAGACCGAAGCTGCGGCCGAAGAAGCTCGGCAGCCAGAAGATCAGGCCGTAGCCGAGGATCGAGCCCGAGGCCGCGCCGAAGGAGAGCAGCCAGAAGCTCGGCGTCGATGCCAGCCGCGCCGCGACCTCAAGGAAAGGCGGGGCCGGCTCGCTTGCCGAGCCATCGGCGCTGTCGAAGCCTCCGCGCACCGGCTCGGGCACCAGCAGCTTCACGAGTAGCGCCGCCGGCAGCCCGGCGAGGCCGACGATCAGGAAGGCCGAGCGCCAGTCGAGATGGCTCGCGATCCAGCCGCCGAAGAAGACGCCGAGCGCCGAGCCGATCGGTATGCCGAGCGAGAAGAAGGCGAGGGCCCGCGCCCTTCTCTCGCGCGGATAGAAGTCCGAGATGAGGCCGTAGGACGGCGCGACGCCGCCCGCCTCACCAATCCCGACGCCCATCCGGGCGAGGAACAGCTGCCAGAAATTCTGAGCGACGCCGCAAAGGGCCGTGAAGGCGCTCCACGTCGCGACCGATATGGCGATGATGTTGACCCGGCTCTTGCGGTCCGCAAGCCAGGCGATCGGGATCGCCAGGCCCGAGTAAAAGAGCGCGAAGGCGATGCCGCCCATCAGTCCCAATTGGGTGTCGGTAAGGCCGAGCTCCGCCTTGATCGGCACCGCGAGGATGCCGATGATCTGGCGGTCGATGAAGTTGAAGATGTAGGCGAGGAGCAGGACGAGGAGGACGCGCCCGCCTGGGCTCGCCCCCCTCGCCGTCCCGTTCCCCGCCCCGGCGATCACCGGAAGTTGAAGCCGACGCTCAGGTATATCTGGCGCGGGTTGCCATAATAGGCCGTCAGAATACCCTGATTGCCGAGCGTCGAACTCAGTCCCGGCTGGCCGTTGGCGAGAATGAAGGCGCCGGTATCGGGATTCTGCCGCAGGAAATTATAGCCTGCGGTGATGTATTGCTTGTCGGTCAGGTTGCGGCCGTGCAGCCCGATCGTCCAGCGATTGTCGTCCGAGCGCCAGGTGACGCCCGCGTCCCAGAGCGCATAGGCGCCTTGATCGAGCCCCGGGACGGCCAGCTCGAACTGCTGGCTGGCGCCGCGATAGGAAACCGTCGTCATGAAGTTGAGCATTCCGCCGAACACCGGCGTGCCGTAGTTCAGCGTGCCGCTCGCCGTCCACTCCGGCGTGTTCTGCACCGCTCGCCGATCGGCGACGTCGATGCCGCGCGAATCGATATATTCGAGATAATCGGCGTTCAGATAGCCCAGCGAAAAGCCGAAATTGAGCGAGTCGCCCTGGCTGCCGAAATCGCGGGCGAGGATCGCATTGCCCTCGAGCTCGACGCCCTGGAAGCGGGCGCGGGCGGCGTTGGTGGTGATGCCGATGAACGTCGGGATGCCGCCAACGACGGTGCCGACCGAGCCCGGGATCTGCACGTCATTATAGTCGGCGTGGAAGACGTTGAGGCTGAAGCGCAGCCGCCGGTCGAAGAGCTGCGCCCGCCAGCCGAGTTCGTAGCTGGTCACCGTCTCCGGATCGAACGACATGAAATCGTAGATTTCCTGCGCGTTGCAGACCGCGCCGGCCGGCGTCCGGCAGGCGGTGGTGACGCCGCGCGGATCGAAGCCACCGCCCTTGAAGCCGCGCGAATAGCTCGCATAGAGCGTGTGATCGGTCGTCGGCCGGAAGCTCAGCGAGGCGCGCGGCGTGAACCGCTGGAAGTCCGCGGTGCCAGTGAAGGCGGACTGGTTGACGATCCTGACGCCGGTGCCACCGAAGAAAGGCGACCCGCC
>NZ_JBQTIN010000116.1:0-20378 GCF_052388015.1 Sphingosinicella sp. | reverse complement strand
ATGCGCGCCGCACTGGGCGGCGGCGATGACGAAGGCGGCCGATTCGATCGCTCGCGCCCGCATCATCACATGCCAGTGCGCCTCGCCGGTCGGCACGGTGAAGGCGGCGGGAATCGCGAAGGCGGTGGCGCCATGATTGCCGAGCGCGGTGTAGAGATCCGCGAAGCGGAGATCGTAGCAGATCGACAGGCCCAGCATGCCGACCGGCGTTTCCACAACCGCCGCGCCGTTGCCCGGGCGGTAAGCGGCGGATTCACGCCAGCTCTCGCCCGTCGGCAGATCGACGTCGAACAGATGGATCTTGTCGTAGCGCGCTCGTATCTCGCCCATATCGTCGATCACGAAGCCGCGATTGACCAAGCGGTCGCCGTCCGCGTCGAGCAGAGCGAGCGAGCCGAGATGGACCCAGAGGCCTGCCTCGCGCGCCGCGTTCCGCACGGCCGCGAGCACCGGATCGTCGCTCTCGAAATGGAGGTGCCTCGTCGCGCGGCTTCGGTCCTGATCGAGCAGGCCGCTCATCTCCGGGGTGAACAGCATCGCCGCGCCGCCGCCGGCCGCCTCGCGTACCGCCGCCACCAGAGCGGCGGCATTGGCGGCGGGATCGATCCCGGTCCGCGCCTGATAGACGGCGAGCCTCATCGGCCTCGGAGCAGCGGTTCGAGCTGCCCACGCGCGTCGAGCGCGCAAAGATCGTCGCAGCCGCCGATATGGCGACCGTCGATGAAGATCTGCGGCACCGTCGTCCGCCCGCCGGCGCGCTGGATCATCGTCGCACGATCCGGGCCACCCATGGTGATGTCATATTCCTCTACCGACGCGCCCCTGGCCTCCAGCAAGTGTTTCGCCCGCGTGCAGAAAGAGCAAAATGCCTTGCTGTAGATTTCGACCCGAGCCATCGTCATCCTTCTGCGACCGAGGTGTGGGCCAGCCCGCGGCTTGTCAATCGGCGCCGCGCACCACCCGCGCCCAGCACAGCACGTCAACGCGCGCCGCGCCGGCCCGTTTCAGCGCCCGCGCGCAGCCATTAGCAGTCGCGCCGCTGGTATAGACATCGTCGACCAGAATGATCCGCCGCCCCTTTGCCTCCGCCTTGCGGTGCGGCTCGACACGGAATGCGCCGCGCAAGGCGTCACGCCGTGCCTTCGGCGACATCGCCTTGAGCGGGGGCGTGGCCTTCACCCGGCGGATCAGATCGAGTCGCGTCTCGATGCCGGCGGCCTTGGCGAGCGCCGTCGCGACCAGCGCCGACTGGTTGTAGCCGCGCCGCCAGATGCGCCAGCGATGAAGCGGAACCGGCACGAGCAAGGGCTCGCTCTCCCCGTCCAGATGCCGCGCCATGAACCGCGCCATCGTTTCGGCGACGCCGGGCCGCCCGCCATATTTGAGCTTCAGCGCCACGGTACGCGGGATATCGGCATAAGCGACCGCGGCGCGCAGGGAATCGAAGCGCGGCGGATGGGCGGCGCAGCCGGCGCAGACCCGCTCCGTCCCCTCGCCATAATCGAACGGCAGGGCGCAGACCGCGCAACAGGGCTCGCCGAGGAAGACGAGCTTCGACCAGCACGGAAAACAGAAACGGTGCGGCGCCTCGACGATCAGGCCGCAGGAGGGGCAGCGCGGCGGCAGCGCGAAATCGAGCATGCGCCGGCCGGCGGTGTGAGCAAATCGGGCCACTGCCTCCATGATCCGGAGCCTGGCGCGAACCGGCGGTGACGGCAAGCGGCGCGGTTGACAGCCAGAGCGATCCCGCCCATTTGCCCGCCCCGGCGGCCCGATGGCGGAGTGGTTACGCAGAGGACTGCAAATCCTTGCACGCCGGTTCGATTCCGGCTCGGGCCTCCAGCCAGTCGCGCGGGTTTCGGTCTCTCATGGAGACCATCCCACAAATGGCGCAATTCAGCGAAGTTTTGAACCCGCAACCGTCACACGTAGCCCTCGCTCACACCGTTACAAGCCAATCTTGGCCAGGGACTGAGCAATCGTTCGATCGCTTTCTCCGATCGCCGTATTCACTGCTAAATCAAAGATTCTCCGAGCACTGGTCTCATCGCCAGCCCTGCCGGCAAGGAGGGACTTCGCAAGCGCGCCCGAATAGCAGGCGCGATCAAGGCGGAGCGCCATCTCGCACTGCGCTTCTGCACTCTCGATATTGCCTTCCAGAAGATCAAGGACAGCCAAAGAGCCGTGAGCTTCCGCAAACGTTGCATCGATCTGCAGCGCCGTCTCAAATCGCGCCCGGCTGGCCACAGGGTCTCTGTTGATGAAATGTGCCCAGCCTGCAGCGATCCACGAGCCAAGATGATCGCCAAACATTTGGGCGCCCTTGTCGATGTCGAGCGTTGCACTTGCCGCTTCGTCGGTCAGCAGCTTCGAGAGTCCCCGACCGACTAACGCGCGCGGTTTGTCTTCACCATGAGCGAGCGCGCGATCAAAGATCTCTCTCGCCTCGGTCGCGCGATCATCTCCGAGTGCCAGCATGCCCAACGTCGCCAAGGCATCTGGGTGGTTCCCTGCATTATTGGCGCACGCTCGCGCCAGCGCCTCGTCGTCCACGTCGAGCGCCAGCACCGACACGGCGGCCAAAAGCCCTTGATGGTCCGGATGGATTTCGATCAGATCCTTCGCTTCGGATGCAGCCTCGTCGACGAGGCCCTGTTCATGCAGCAATTGAATCCGGAGCGTCGCCGCCTGCGGAAGCGCGGCCACGACCCTCTCATCGAGCAATGCGGCAGCGCCCGGAACATCCTTCAGCTTTGCCAAGGTCCAGCTGAGATTGAAGCGCACGGCGGGATCGGCGACGCCAGTATCGACCAGCGATTGGAAATGCCGCGCTGCCGCTTCAAAATCCTCGGCCTGCATCGCCGCCAGGCCAGCCAGGTTGATCTGCGACGGCGAAAGTGGCTCGATCGCCGCGTACCGCTCCAGCAAATCGCGCGCGACGTCCGGTTCGCGCTCGGCGAGGGCCGCGTCAGCGGTATCGATCAGCAGCGAGAGATTGTTGGGGTCTGACCTAAGGAGCGTCAGAAGCGTCGCCAGCCGGCTGCCAGCCGCGGTTCCGATCGGCGCTGCGGTTTCCATCACACCTCCTCTTATACCAGTTAGCCGTCAGGCCTCGACCCGCACGACGTCGAACGAGCGAAGGCTGATTCTCATCGGGATTTCGTTGACGGAAAGCACGGACAGTTTCGGAATGCTGCGACGGGTGAAAGCTTTCAAGTGACGCCGCACTTCGCCGCCGCAAAGCAGGACGGGTGCTCGGCCCTCGCGGTGCATCTCGTCGCTCTTGGCCGAAAGCGTTCGGACCAGCTGTTCCGCGAGCCGCGGCTCGACCAAAATCGCGCCGTTTCGGGCATTGGGACCCAGGTTGGCAGCGATCTGATTTTCGACGCGG
The DNA here is from genome assembly GCF_052388015.1 of Sphingosinicella sp. GTDB lineage: Bacteria > Pseudomonadota > Alphaproteobacteria > Sphingomonadales > Sphingomonadaceae > Allosphingosinicella. The sequence goes on along the minus strand of NZ_JBQTIN010000116.1, from coordinate 16,987 downwards.
GGATCAAGACTGAGCACCGCAAGATCGCCATGCTTGCCGCGCAGCTGATGACAGATCACATGGCCGAGCCGCTGACGGACCTGTTCGGTGAGTTCGCCCGGGTCCTTCTGCGTGCGGGCGAGATCGGCAAGGTCCTCGAGAATGAGGTCGATGTTTCGGATCGAAACGCCCTCGGCGATGAGGTTCTGAAGTACACGCTGGATGTCGGAAACGGTCAGAATGTTCGGGACCAGTTCCTCAAGGAGACCGGGCTGACGCTCCCGAACCTCTTCCAGGAGCTTCACAACCATCTGGCGGCTGAGCAAGGTCGCGAGTTCGCTCTGCACGATCTCGCTGAAATGGGTGATCATGACCGTAAGCGGATCGACGATCTTCCAGCCGGCCCTGCGCGCGCCGGCGACCGTCCCCTGCTCGATCCAGACTGCCGGCAGCCCGAAGGTGGGGTCGCGGGTCGCAATGCCTTCGATCGGAGCCTGGTCGCTGTCCATCAATATCGCCAGCTGCCGGTCGGGATGGATTTCGGCCAGCCCGAAGCGTGAACCGAAGAGCCGGATCTCATATTCAAGCGCGCCAAGGCCCGCCCCGTCCGCAATACGCACGGCCGGGAAGGCAAGACCAAGCTCCTGCTCGTGAGCGCGCCTCAGGCCGGCGACTCGTTCCATGATGATCGGCTGCTCGATTTTCCAGGCTTCGGCGAGTTCGGCACCGAGCCGGATTTCCAGCGCCGGCGCAGGCGCCTGCCCTGGCTCGGCTTCCGTTTCAGCAGCTCCCGCCTCGGTCTCCAACGAGGCGGCCTTGCGGATGCGCGACCAGGCGAAAACCGCAATGCCCATGACCAGCAGGATCGGCCATTTTGGCATCCCGGGGAGCAACAGCAGGGTCAGCAGGACCGCCGCGACGATGAGCGGAATGCGTGGCACCGACGCGAGCTGACGGAAGAGCTCGGCACTCAGTTCCTTGTCGGCCGACGACCGCGTGACGATGATCCCGGTCGCGATCGAGATGATCAAGGCGGGCAGCTGCGTGGCGATACCATCACCAATGGTGAGCAATGTAAAATGCTCGAGCGCCTGGCCCCAGCTCATCCCCATCTGGGCGACCCCGATGATCCAGCCGGCGACGATGTTGATCAGGAGGATGATGATGCCGGCGATCGCGTCGCCCTTCACGAACTTGCTGGCCCCGTCCATCGCGCCGTAGAAAGAGCCTTCCTTCTCGAGCTGCTGGCGCCGTCGCACTGCCTCTTTCTGGTCGATCAGTCCCATGTTGAGGTCGGCATCAATGCTCATCTGCTGACCCGGCATGGAGTCGAGCACGAAACGTGCGGCGACTTCTGAAACGCGCTGGGCGCCGGCGGTGATGACGACATATTGGACGACGACAAGAATCGCGAACACCACGAGGCCAATGACGAAATTACCCTGCACCGCGAAGGCGCCGATCGAGCCGATCACTTCTCCCGCATAGCCACCGGTTAAAATGAGCCGCGTCGCGGCCACATTCAGCGACAGACGGAAAAGGGTCGAGACGAGCAAGAGGGAGGGAAAGGTCGAAAAATCGACCGGCTTGGCTACATAAAAGGTGAGGAGGAGAATTGTCAGTCCGAGCCCGAAATTGGCGAGGATCGCGAGATCGAGAAAGGCGGGCGGAATCGGCGCGAACAGAATGACCAGAATGAGGACCATCCCGACCACCAGCGCCAGATCCTTGTTTCTAGCGAGCATGATCGTCCCCGCTCGAAGCTTTCAGCCTGAAGTAGAGCTCGGCGACAGCTCGGTAGTGGCCGGCACCGATCGCATTGCCCGCGGCGCACTCCTTGAACAGGCGCCGCGCCAGCGGTGGATTCTCAAAGATGGGTAGGCCCAGCCGGAACGCTTCGCGGCGGAACGCCAGCGCATGTGCATTGCGGGCCTTGGCCGTCACTTGCGGCGCGTCCATTCTGGCCGGGTCATAAGTCAGCGCGACCGCAAAATGCTCGGGATTGACGACCAGAAGATCGGATCCGGCAAGCTTGCCCAATCCCTCGTTTTGCTGGACGAACTCGCCGTGAAGCTGCTTGCGGCGCTGCTTCAAGCGCGGCTCGCCTTCCCGCTCTCGCGTTTCCCGCACCAGCTCGCGCCGGCTCATCCGCATCTGCTTGGCAAACTCTCGCCGGACGACGACCTGATCGATCAGCGCGAAGAACAATGCCAGGCCGATGTAAGCGAAGAGCAGTTGCAGACCGGCTTGCCGCAGGCTCGTGGCCACGCCCTGGGCATCGGCCAGGGCTCGCGCCGGCGCCTGGAGCAGGGCGTGGATAATGGGGAAGGTGACGAAGGCATAGGCCGCAAGCTTGAGGACGCTCTTGAGCGACTCTTGGAGCATACGCGCCGAGAACAGACGCTTCAGCCCCTGCGCGGGATTTAAGCGGCTGAAATCGGGCTTGAGCGGATGGGTGGTGAAGACAAGGCCGCGCAATTGCAGCACTTCAAGCAGAAGGACGACCGCCATGATAGTGCCGCCCAGCAGCGTGAGCGATTGCACCGCAGGCCAATAGCTCGCGGCGATGACGTTGCGGGTTCGCTCGGGGTCAGCCGCGGCGTCCATGCCGGCGCTCAGCGCCTGGCGCATCGTCTGGCCGAGCTGCGCCATCATCGTCTCGCCGGCAATCAGAATGAAACCGGCAAGCGCGACCATGCTTCCCAGGAAACCCAGGTCCATGCCGCGGGCGACCGTGCCCTTTTCGCGTGCCCGTCGCAGCTTGAATGGAGTCGCCTCTTCCGAGCGATTTTGTTCCTGCTCAGCCATTGCCGGCGAGCCTCGACGTGGTTTCGAGTGCATAGCGGATCAGGCGCAGCAACGAGGAGGTGGCGAGGCTGATGGCGATGGGCAATGTCACCAGGACGGCGAGCGTCTTCACCTGAAAGCCGAGCAGCAGCACGTTCATCTGCGGCAGCGTGCGCGACATGAACGCGATCGCCAGATCGAGCACGAAAAGCACGACAATGATGAGGCCGCCAATGCCGAAGGCCATCACGAATACGGCCGAGAGATAGCCGGCGAGCAGGTCGATATTGTCGGGGACGGCCGCGCTGCCGAGTGGCGTCTGCACAACTGATTGCGACCAGATTGCGAGGAGCTCTGCCGCCCCCCCGCTCGCGAAAAAGACTGCCGCCGCCGCATAAGCGAACAAGGTGCCGACCAGCGGCGACTGCGCGTGCGTGGTGGGATCAATCACGCCGGCAAGGCCGAAGCCAGCCTGGATGTCGATCGCGCGACCGACCGTCAGCAATGCGGCAAAGGCGAGCGCAAGTGCCAATGCCAACATGAAGCCAAGGAAGAGTTCGGCCGCGGCATTGATGAGGAAACCCTGGGCCATGGTTGCGCTGCGCCACGTCTGGTCAGGATGGCCGGCGACGAGCCACATGGCGAGCGCCACGCCCAGCAACACGCGGATCGGCGCTGGCACCCGCAGCAACGTGAAAGGCGGCGCAAACGTCAGCGCCGGCGCGACGCGAAGGCTGATCATCAGGACAGCCATTGCCTGGTCGGTGATCGAGCCCATCGCGCCCTTGGACCTAGTCCGCAAGCGTTGGAATGGTGAGGTAGAGCTGGGTGGCGAACTGGGTCATCCGCCCCATCATCCACGGTCCGATCGCGATCAGCAGGAAAGCCGTCACCAGGATCTTGGGCACATAGCTCAAGGTGATTTCCTGGAGTTGTGTCGTTACCTGGAAGACGCTGACCAACAGGCCGACCAGCAGGATCGCGATCATGATCGGCCCGGCGACGATCAGGCTGTTCCACAGCATCTCGTTCAAGAAGCTTAGCGCCCGTCCCGATCCCACTTCTTGCCCCCCTCTCAAACGTCAGTTCGTACGATCGCCGCTTCGGATCTGCTGCGAGGCTTCCGCCATCAGTTCTTGCCCGTCATCGCTCTCGTTGATGATGCGAAAGACATCATCGATGACCGACTGGAAGGCCGGATCGTTGGCAATCGCATCGCCCAGATCCTCCGCGAGCAGGGCGCGTACCAAAGTGCGGCGGAATTGATCCTCGGGAAGGTCATCGAGCGAGGCCAGGCTCGCGAAGCGCGCCATCGGCGACGGAGTCGTGCGCTCGCGGGCGCGCGCGCCAGGCGCCTGCCGGCTGTGCGACTTGCCCATCCGTTGCAACTGCTCGCGCAGCAGCAACAAGGCCTGATCGACTTGGTCGATGCGGGTCATCTTCTGATGCTCAGTGCTTGATGCTGCGGTTCGAGAACTGATCGAGCAGCAGGCTAGCGGCCGAGGCACCGTCGTCGCCGGTCGGCGGCGGCGAAGCAGCGGCCAGCAGCGTCTCGATCTGATCGAGAATGAGCTGCATATCGCGATTGAGCGGCGGGTTTTCCTCGTTTGCCGCGACGCCGGCGCGCAGCTGGGCGCTCGCCTGCTCGAATTCGTCGCGGATGAGATGGGTGAGGCCTGCGACGAAGGTGCGTAGGTAGTGGCTGTCAGGAAGCAGGGCGAGCGGCCCCCAGGTGCCCAGCGCGCCCGTGGCTTCACCCGAGGTTAGCTGGAAGAATCCGAGCTGAAAACGGGCGATATGAAAATCGGGCGCCAGCGCGACCGCCTGGCACAGCGCCGGTAGCGCTTCGATCGATCGTCCAATGCCGGCGAGGATCGAGCCACGCAGGAAGTGAAGACGCGGATCGTCGGGATAGAGCGCGAGGAGCTGGTCGGCGCGCTGCAGCTCGTTTGCCTCGTCCGACTGCATCGCCTCCATCAATTGCTTGAGGTCCTCATCGCCGCACAGGCTGATCCTGTCGCTCATCACCCCCATCCTCCTATTCGTTTGCGAAGCCGCCCGAGCGCGGCATTATGCAATTGCGACACCCGGCCCCGACTGAGCTCGAGGAGCCGGGCGATCTGCGCAAAGCTGAGGCCATGATTATAATGCTGGCGAACGACCGCCGCCTCCTTTGGCGGCAGCCGCTCGACCTCTTGCCCCAGGCGCGCATGCAACTGTCGCCATTCCAGGCTCTCATAGGGGCTCGGCGCCGGGTCGATTTCGTCCTCGTCCGAGTAAAGCCCGGTTCCCTCAAGCATGATACCGAGCGCAAGGCCCATGGCGAGCTCGGACAGGCGAGCGAGGGCATCGTCCTGGACCGCCGCCTCGGCTTCGGCAGCGGCGAGTGAGCGCAGCCTCTCTTGCTCCAGGCGGCGACGAACGCGAAGCTGCGCGCCGACCTCGCTGAGCCGCGCTATGCCATCGGCAATTGCACCCAAGATGCGTCGCCGGGCGAAAGCAATGAAGGGGATGCCGCGCAGGGGATCGTAGCGATCGATCGCCTGCAGCAACGCCTCGAACGCGAACTGCTCGAGTTCGCCCCGGTCGGCGCGGAGCGTAGCGTGGCGGCGGCTCTGGCGACGTGCCAGCAGCCGGGCGAGAGCCACGTAGCGGTTGAACAGCGTCTCGCGGCATTCGGGCTCGGCCTCGAAGCGCAGCCGGCGCCAAAGCGAAGCTTCGACGCGGGCCGGGCGGACGACAAGATCCATTCCGGAGGCGCGCGCGCGCATCATCCAAAACTTCCGAGGACGCCGACCAGGATGAGCCGCCAGCCATCGATGAGAACGAACATCAGGAGCTTGATCGGTAGCGAAATCGTCGTCGGTGGAACCATCATCATGCCGAGCGCGAGCAGCACGCTCGAGACGACGAGGTCGATGACGAGGAACGGCAGCAGTATAACGAAGCCAATGGTGAAGGCGGCGCGCAGCTCGTTGAGGATGAAGGCCGGCGCGAGCTTCAGAATCTCGACATCCTGGGGTCGCTGCGGAACCGGCTGGCCGGCGATGCCATAGATCGCCTCGATGTCGGAATCGCGGGTCTGCGACAGCATGAAATCGCGCAAGGGTGCGCTGCCTGCCGAAAGCGCCTGCTCGACGCCGATTGTGCCGGCCATCAACGGCTGCAAAGCATCGCGATTGACGCTCGAGAGGGTTGGCGCCATCGTGAAGGCCGTCAGAAACAGGGCAAGGCTGACCAGCACGGCATTGGGCGGCGTCTCCGGCATGCCGAAGGCGTGACGGACCATTGCCAGTACGATGACGATCCGCACGAAGCTCGTCATGCTGACCATGATCGCAGGAACGATCGCCAGCAAGGTGAGTATCAGGGTCATCCGGCCGACGTCCGACCCGGCCGGTGCGTTCGGGACCGCTGCCTCGAGCGGCGCCGCGAGCAGCAGCAAACCGATCGCAAGGACGAGGCGCGGCAGGATGGTCACCCTTTGGTCTGTTCAGCGGCCGTCGCCGGCTCAGCACCGGTGCAACTCAGCACGCGGCCGTGGCCAGCGCCCAGCAGCAAGAGATATTCTTGATCCCTGTAGCGGACGAGGCAGATGTCGGCATGCGGACTGAGGCGCCGGGTCTCAACCACATCGATGTCGCGCGGCCTGAGCCGCACCCGGCCGAAGAGGATGGCGAGATCGACCTTTCCGCCGCGCTGGCGAATGAGCAGCACCGACAGCACGATGAGGACGACGCCAACCAACAGCGCGGCAACGATCCGCCCGAGCGAGACGTTAAGATCGTCGCCGCCGCCGAGGCGGGCGCTGTTCGCAAGAGCCGGCCCAGAGGTCGCCGCCATTGCGAAGCTAGCCTGCATGGCCCGGACAATTGCGCGCGGTTCAATCACTTGGCGACCTCGGTCAATCGGACCGCGAAATTGTCCCCGACCGCGACCAGCTCGCCCTTGGCGACCGCGGCACCATTGAGCCTGAGCTCGACTGCCTGGCTCAGCGGTGCCTCGAGCGACACGAGCGAGGATTCCTTGAGCTTGATGAGCTCGGCGACGGTCATGCGCGCGCTGCCGAGATAGGCCTCCAGACTGACGCCGACATTCTCGATGAGTTTGCTGGCAAGGCCCGTCCTGGCATCGCCATCGTCGTCCTGGTGCTGGTTCAAAGGAAGGGGCTGAGCCATTACTGAATTATCCAACAAGGGGTTCGAAAAGCTCGAGCGCGAGGCGGTTCTCGGCCTGGTCGACCGCGCAGGCACGACCGGTCGGACGGCCGTCAAGGGCTAGTTCGAGCGGTCCATCGAGCATCCGGTCAAGTATGATCACATCGCCGACGCCTAGCGCTTCCAGCTCGGTGAGTGACAGCTCGCACCCCCCGACCCGCGCACTGATCTCTATCATCTGACGCTCGAGACCGTCGCCAAGCGCGCCAAGCATGATTGGTTGTGGGAGGCTGGATGCGCCGGACTTGATCCATGCGATCAATAGGTCCTGCGTAACCGCGAGCCGCATGACGGGCTGCCCCGCCGCGGCGCCGATCGCGATTGAATGTATCGGCTCGTCGCGGAGAAGCTCAGCAAACGCGCCCTCGCCCCAACCACGATCCACCGGGAGGCGAAAGAGCTGCACGAGCCGCCTCTTGAGGTCGTCCAGGCAGGCGTTTGCGAGACCCTCGGCGAGCGCAAGGTCGTTCGGCTCATTGAAAACTTGAACTGGCGAATTGCCCAGCATCGCGTTCGCGATGGTGCACACGGCGTCCGATGCGGTCCCCATGGCAATGCCGTCCGAGAGTGCGCTCCAGCGCAGTTCATCAACATCAGGCGGGCTCTCTCGTGACAGCCGCGCGTGCGCTCGCCAGGGCGCACCGGCAAACCACTTGCGCGACCAGTGCTGAAGCACCGCACAAAGCTCCTTATCGAGGTCCGCGCGATCGAGTGCTTCGCCGGGCAACCAGGCCCGCGGTTTGCGATCAGGGAAGCTCATGACGCGACCGTTCAACCCTGCCCTCTGATCCCGAACAGCTGCTGGATCATGTCGTTGGATACGCTGATCACTTGCGAGGAGGCCTGAAAGCCGCGCTGGATCAGGATCAGGTCGCCGAACTGCTGGGCAAGATCGACATTGGACGCTTCGAGGCGACGCGACGTGACCGCGCCCACCCGCGTGTCGCCGGAGCGTGCATATTCGGCCTCGACGCCGGCGGGATTGGCGAACAGGCCGCCACTTCTGAGCTCAAGCGCCTGGGGATCGCGAAAGCCGGCGAGCGCGATGGATCCCAATTGCACCTTCCGGCTGTTGCTGTAGCCGATCTCGATCTCCCCCTTGTCGTTGACCTTGACCGAGGAGACGGCGCCCGTCGCATGACCGTCGACTTTGGCTGTGCGCAGAGTCGAGACCTCACCCGATGAGAAGGAGGTCACGTTCCTAGAAAGATCGAGCGTAACCGAAAGTCCTGCCGGCTCATCTTCGAACAGGAGCTCGGCGGTGGTCGGATCGATCACCCCCGCATTGAACCGCAAAGTCCTGATTCCGATGGTTCTGGTTCCTTCGGTGACCGTTACGGTCCATTCGCCTGGTGCGCTGTCCGCGGCCCGTGTGAACTTCGCCCGCCAGACATGATCGCCGCCAAGTGCGTCATAAACGTGGATATCGGCGAGCTCGAAGCTTGTCGCCGTCGACGACAGATTGTCGGACAACGTAATCCGTGTCGTTTCCACGGGCGGATCGATGCGCGAGGCATCGATGGACAAACTCACTGGTCGCCCCGAGCCGTCGAGTGTCGCCAGCCGGTAGTTGGTGCCGGCAAGCACGATATAGCCGTCGACGTCGACCTCGAAGCTGCCGGTCCGCGTATAGAGGGTCTCACTGCCGTTGAGCAGGACGAGAAGGCCGGTGCCGTCGACCGCGAGATCGAGATCGCGCTCGGTCTGACGCAACTCACCCTGGCGAAAATCGCGGCGCGACGCGTCGAGGCTGACGCCATGTCCGCGGTTCCCGTCCGAGCCGTCCTGGCTGCGGCCGTTCAACCCGGCGACATTGCCGAACGAGACAGTGGTCGCCTTAAACCCCAGCGAGTTCATGTTGACGACGTTGTTGCTGATTTGCTGCAGCCCGCGCGAATAAGCGGTGAGGCCGCTAAGGCCCACATAAATGGCTCCCAGCATGGGCTAGTTCTCCCTCCGAATTCGGGACACCGCGCCAAGCGCGAGATCATTGATCGTCTGACCGTCGGTGGTCTGGACGCTGAGCCTCGGCTGGCCGTCGGCAAAGGTGATCGCGGTCACGCTTCCGCTCAATGTCGCCGCGCCCGCCGGCACATCGACGAGCGCGCCCAGCAGACTCGTCGCCTGCGTGCTGCCGGCCGCAGCGACGAGCTGGACAAGCCGGTCATTGGTTGCTTGCCCCTGCTGCAGCTGAGAAAACTGGGCGAGCTGCGAGACGAACTCAAAATTGTCCATCGGCTTTAAGGGATCCTGATAAGTGAGCTGGGTCAGGATAATGCGCAGCAGCGATTCAAAGCTGAGCCCGAACGCGTTGCTTGCTGCATCGCCAACAGACGCGCTGGCAGATGGCGCCGTTGGAGCGGGCGATGGGGTAATCGGAGATGCTTGCATTGATGGCTCCCCTAGCTGCTGCGATCGTTGTCTATGGCGCCGTTGACCCGGATCTCGCTCGACACGAAACCATAGGCGGCGAGCAGCCGCTCAGCTTCCAGGCGGAGCTTAAGGCGGTCCTCGCGGCTCAGGCGCTCGATTCTCGCCACCAGGCTCGCGGTCTGCTCGACAATCGTCAGACTGACACGAGTGCCGAGATTCCCGCCGCCAATCTGGCTCGGTTGATAGCGGGGGCCGTCATGATGCTCGAAAAACGGCGGTTCCGCGGTCTGACTGACATTGCGCAACGGGATGGACGGCCACGAAATCGCAGGAAATGGCGTGGCAGTCGCTGGAGTGGCAATTGTCGAGCGTGACACGCGGGGGTTCGACGACGCGCCGGGAAACGAGGTCGGCGAAGTACCTAGATATTCCCGGGCAGGCCCACTCCAGAAGGTCTCTTCGCCAAGGGTCAACCGCGAATTTCCACCCCGCCCGCCCGCAGTAGCTTCACCCTCGTTCGATAGTCCCTTGCCCCGAGCATCGGGTGGTGTGGCCGCTGCCTCTACTGTCTGCGCCGCAGCGGCCATTGCACGCACGGCGCAGGAGCCTTCGATCGTCTCCGATGGAGACCGGATCGGGCCTCCAAACAACCCGAACTCATTGAAGATCGCGGCCAGGCTGCGCTGCGCGGTCGCAAGTGGCGCCTGATCGCCTTCGTGGCCGCCCAGGAAACCACCTACCTTGCCCACGGCAGCACCCTGCCCAAGGTCTCCGGTGGCATCGAGTAGCACGGCGAAAAGATCCCACAGGCTTTCCGCTTCGTCGCCTTCCGCCCCGCCGCTACGAGAGAGGTTCGCCAACATTGCGGCAAAGCCAATCGAATCGCTGGCAGCGGGAGATGAGGCATCTGCCGACATACCGGCCGCGACCCTTGATCCGACTTTGGGCTCAAGCGAGATACCGGTCATGCTGGCCGCCAGGTCCGCGTCACACGATCCGCCAGCGCCGCGAGACGCCTTTCCTCGCCGCGAAGCGTCAGCTTTCGCTTGAGCTGGCCTTGCGCCTTGCCGCCGGCACGCACCTTCGCCTCGTGCGCTCGCCATTCCCGCTCGTGAGCCGAAGCGAGTTGGGCCGCGGCCTCGGCGCGCACGCCCGCTTCATGAACCTGCTCGTCGCGGGCGATCAAAAGACTGGACAGCGCACGGCTATACTCGGGCGAGAAGCCGACTTGATCGACGCAGCTGAGCCAGTTCTGCAGGGACTCGTCGCGCGCCAGTATGGCCGACCGTTCCGCATCGCGCGCACGGGTTTCGACTTTGCGCGCCTCGACCAGTGCCATCTCCGCGCCACTGCGCCGGGCGCGCTGCACGTCGAGCAATCGCCCCATCATGGCGAGACGACGGCGCTCAGGCACGTCCCGCTCCCGAAACTGCGACCGCGCCTAACGACGAAACCGTTATGTCGAATGACACGACGTCGCCTTGAGCCTGGCGCAGGAATGCGGTCATCGCCGAACGCTGCTGAATCGCACGGTCAACCGTCGCGTTGGCGCCCGGCTTGTAGACGCCGGTCTCGATCATCACCCGCGCCTCTTCATAGGCGCTGAGCATTGTCACCGCCTGACGGGCAGCATGCGCGTGATCGCTGGTGAGCAAACGATCGGCGCTGCGGCTTATGCTGCGCGGAATATCGATCGCGGGAAAATGATTCTGCTCGGCGAGCTGGCGGGAGAGGATGATGTGGCCGTCGAGCAACGACTTCATCAGCTCGACGATAGGGTCGTCGACATCGTCGGTTTCACTGAGCACGGTCATCACCGCCGTGATCGCGCCCTTGTCGCGCAGCGCGCCGCACCGCTCGACGAGGCGCGGCAGCGCCGAAAAGATGTTCGGCGTGTAGGCACGAACCGTTGGCGGCGCGCCGGCGGCAAGACCGATCTCGCGCAGCGCCATTGCCAGCCGCGTGACAGAATCCACAACCAGAAGGACTTCCCGGCCGAGCCCGCGCCAATATTCCGCCAGACACAGCGCATAGCCGGCCGCTCGCGCCCGCAACGCCGCACTTTCATCCGAGGTTGCCGCGACGATCGTGAAGCGCTCCTTGTCAGCGCGGGCGGAAAGTGCCCGCCAAAGGCTCTCGACCTCGCGGCCGCGTTCGCCGACCAAACAGGCGACGACGTGATCGGCCGGGGTCTGGCTCACGATCCGTTCGATAAGGCTGGTTTTGCCGACGCCGCTCGCCGCGAAAATGCCGATCCGCTGACCAACCCCGAGAGTCAGCAACCCATCGATGGCCCGGATTCCTGTCTCAAGGACCCTGGCGGGCGACAGTCTTTCGAGCGGCGAAGTCGGCTCGCCTGCCAGCGGGACATAGGCGTCGGCAATGATCGGTTCGCGGCCGTCAATCGGCCGACCAAGCGCATCCACCGCCCTCCCTGCAAAACCATCCCCGATTGGAACGCGGTCGCCCTGCGCGCTGGCGACCACTCGTCCATCTCGCAGGATCGTCGCGTCCTGCTCGAATGGGATCAGGATCACCCCGTCATCACGAACCGCGGCGATTTCGGCGAGGATCGAGCGCTGGCGGCCGGAAATCTCGCAGAGGGCGCCAAGCGCGGCGGCGGGACCGCTTGCCTCGATCACGCCAGCCATCATGCGCCGAACATGGCCATAAGCCGGCGCCAGCTCGGCACGGTCCAGCGTAGCAAGATATGCGTGGCTCATGCCGACCGCCCCTCCGCCAGATCGTCCAGCAAGGCGGCAAGCGCGGCGAACTGACTGCGCGGTCCGATGTCGATATGGCCCAGCGTCAAATCGATGCGGCAGTCGCCAGCCGCCAGATCGGGATCAGCGATCAGGTGGTTCCTGGGCCTACCCATTTGCTCCGCGGCCGCCTCGAGCGCCTTGTCGTCGGGAAAGTCCTTCGCGCTCACGTGAATGGCGAGCACAGCCTCCCGACGGAGCTTGTCCAGCCGCTCGCGCGCGGCGCGCGTGACCAGCTCGGAGGCTTGTTCCCAAGGTCCAAAGACCTTCTCCGCCGAGGCGCCGGCGATCCGGGCGGCGAGGCCGTCGAGCTCGATCAGACGCTCCTCCCATAGGCTTGACGCCTTCGCCAGCGCCTCGCTGATCAGCTCGAATTTCTTCTCATCGTCGGCGCGGGCTTCGGCCCGGCCTTGCGCCCTTCCCTTCCCGATCGCCTCGGCCACCGCTGATTCCGCCTGTTCCCGCGCGGCGGCAAGTGCCTCGGTGAGTCGCTCGTAGTCAGCGCGCAGCGCCTCGAGCTCCACGGCTTCGGGCGAGAGGCCCATCTCGACGGCAATGATTTCGAGCGTTGCGGTTGGCCTGGCCGTGAGCGGTCGCGCGGCGAGCGCGGCTGCCGCTCCCTTGAGGAGCGCGCTCATACGGCCGCTCTGCGCCACCTGAGCGCACCAAACACGATCTGGAATAGTGATGGTTGCCCTGCGGCAGCCCGGGTGGCGATCGGAGACTTATTCATCGCCTCGCGAGCGGCCCTAAGCAGCACATGGCGCGTCGCGGGTGTCATCGCTCCCTTGCCTGCCTCAGCCTCTTTGAGGCGCGGGACCAGCCAAGGCGAGAAGCAGGTCTCGAAACTCATTGCGGCAGGTGGCGCTTCGTCGACCGCATCTTGACCAAGCAGGCGCTCGATCGCCGCGCGTTCGACCGGAGTCAGCGCCCCAAGCACTTGCCGGCGATGCGATGCGGGTATTCGCGCGAGGTCGGCGACGAGCGCTTTCAGGCCATCAGCTTCAGCCATCGATCGCCTCATCTGGGGACCGCAGCTCTCGCCGAATCCGAGCGACGAAATCGTCGCGCAGGTCCACTGAGAACGACCCGCGGCGCCGCACCACCACAACGGCGCCGCCAATCACCATGACCACGATTGCCAAGAGCCACAGCCAGCCCGGCAGCAGGGTAATCTGACGCTGCGGCGGCGACGCGGAGGCGGGTCGTACCTGCGGTAGCCGATCCGCCATGGACGGAGCGGCGATCGCGGGACCAATCGCGCCCACCCTGAAGGTGAGGCTGTCGCCGCCGGCTTCATCGAGCGCGACCGCGAGAGTAACGGCTTCGCGCGCGCGTCGCTGCTGCTCCGCGCCAAGCGACGTCGGCGTCACGATCAGGATGTTGACCCCGAAGCTCCGCGATTGCGGCGGTTGGTCGGCAATGCTGTTGGTCGGCACATTCCAGCCGCCGGTGGACACCGCCCCAGCGCGCGCGGCGACCGCCACTCGCACATCGCTTTCCACGCCCGGGAGCGCGGTAGCCAGCGCCTGGCGCGCCCGGCCGCGGAAATAGCGCCGCACCGCACCCTCCTCCTCGGCCTCAGGTGACAGCATCGCATCGGCCGATGCGGCTGGACTGACGACGCGGCCGAGATCATCGAGCACGACGACGTTTTCGAGCGCGAGTTCCGGAATCGCCGCGGCCACCAGGCGCTGAATGCCGGCAACCCGCGCGTCGTCGAGCAAATGGCCGCGCTTGGGCGTGACGGTTACTGCAGCGCGCGGTTCACTGCGATTGCCGCGAAACAGCGAACGTTCCGGCAGCGCGAGATGAACGCGCGCCGCTTCGATGCCGTCCATCTGCATGATGGTCCGGGCAAGCTCGCCCTGCAGCGCGCGTTGATAGTTGATACGCTGTGCGAAGTCGGTAAGCCCCATGTCGGACTCGTTGAATAGCTCGAACCCGACCATGCCACGCTGAGGCACATTGGAGCCGGCGATCGCGATCTGGGCCGCGGCGACCCGATCGGCCGGGACGAGGATCGTGGTGCCGCCGTCACGCAGATCATGGCTGATCTGCCGGCGCTCGAGCTCGGCGACGATCGCCGAGGCGTCCGCCGGCCGGACGTCGCTGAATAGGATCGCATAATCGGCGCGAAGGAAGAAATAATAGCCCGCTACCAGCAGCGCGGTCAGGCCGACCAGGAGAAAGGCGACCAGGCGCAACTGCTTCCCGTTGCCGAGCTCGGCCAACCTGTCGTCGAGCGTTGCCATCATGCTAGAGCTGCATGTTCATGAGTTCGCGGTAGCTCTCGACGAGCCGGGCGCGGACCTGCGTTGCCAGCTCGACTGCAAGCCGAGCCTCTTCGAGCGCGTACGTGACCTGGTGCAGCGGCACATTGTCGTCCAGCGCGAACCGGCGCACCAAGTAGTTAGCACTCGCGACGCGCGCATCGACCTGGCGCAGACCGGAGGTCAGGATTGAGCCAAAGCTGGAAGCTTCCGCACCTTGCGCGGCAGGCATGACCTGGGTCATGCCCAATCTTGCGATCATTGGATCGTTCGCGCTCGTGGCCGTTGCCGCTATCGCCTCGATGCCAGTCACGATTGGCGGCCCAGTTCGAGCGCCCGCATATACATCTGGTGCGCGAGGTTCATGGCAACGAGGTTGGCTTCATAGGCGCGCGAGGTCTGAATCATCAGCGTCATCTCGCGGGCGTGATCGAGCGCCGGATATGTGACATAGCCCTCGCTATCAGCATGGGGATGCCCCGGCTCGTGAACCCGCCGCACATTGCCGGGTATGGCTTCGAGCCCAAAAACCTGAACGCCGGTGGGCTGAGTTGCCGCATCCCGCCGAGCAAGCTGTTCAGCGAATGTGCCGCTGGGCCCGGACAGCAGTCGCATCGGCCGATAGGGCTCTCCGGTGACGGTCCTGCTCGTGTTCTGGTTCGCCAGGTTCTGGGCGATCACTTGCAGCCGCTGCCATTCGACGTCGAGGCCGGAGCGGCTGATAGCCATGGCGCGCATCACTGGCCTCCCCGGATCAGGGTGCGGCTCAATTGCACCTGACGGTTCATGAGATCGATCAGGGCGGCGTAGCGCGCTGCGGTTTCCGAGGCGGTCGCAAGCTCCAGATCGATGCGCAGTTCGGCGCCGGGCTCGCGCGCCGGATCGGTTTCGAAGCGAGGAGCAACTTGCCTGAGCGCCGCCGGGCCTCTCGGCGCGGCGTCTCGAAGAGCCTCCTCAAAGGTGACACGAAGCGGCCGGTAGCCGGGCGAATTAGCATTGGCGATATTCTGCGCCGTAGCCATCGAGCGCGCCGTAAGTCCGTCGAGCGCCCGGTTGATCAGCACTGCGGAGACTGGATCCACGAACTCTTCCTCTCACTGAACGATAATATCGGCATGGAGTGCGCCTGCGGTGCGAATTGCCTGCAGGATGCTGATTGTCCGACGTGTGTTGATCCGCGCGCGCGAAAGACCTTCGACGAGGTCGGCGACCGTCGTGCTGGGAAATTGAACGACCGCGTCGCGACTGGGCTGATCGACCTCGAGCCGCGTATTGGTGACGACAAGGCTGCGGACATCGCTCGCGAACCCGGAGATGAAGCCTGGCTGGGAGGCGGTGCGCTCTCCCGTGACCGTAACCCTGATGTCGCCTTGCGAAATGACGACGCTCGAGATGAGAACATCGCCGCCTGCAACGATCGTCCCGGTGCGCTCGTTGATCACGACTCGCGGCTGACGATTGGGCTCAATTGACAGCGCCTGGATGTCGGCGACGAACGCCGCGAACTCCTCGGCTGGACGGGCGAAACGGATCTTCACCTCGTCGGCGTTTTCGACCCGTGCGCTGCCCGGGCCGAACCGGGCGTTGATGCTCGCGGCGATCCGTTCAGCGGTCCCGAAATTTGGGTCGTTCAGCAAGAACGAAAGTTCGCCGTCCGGCCGCAGGATGCGGGCATCCACCGCCGCTTCGATAGTCGCACCGCCTTGCAGGGTGGCCGTGGTCGGGTAGTTGCGCTGCTGGAGGTTGAGGTCGCTTTCAAAGCTGTGGCCGCCCGCGACCAGCGACCCTTGCGCGAGCGCATAGGTGCGCTGATCGGGACCGAGCAGAGGCGTCATCAGCAAGGCGCCACCGGCCAGACTTCGCGCATCACCGATCGAGGTAACGGTCGCGTCGATCCGGTCGCCGACATTGGCCGATGCGGGCAATCTCGCGGTCACGATTACCACCGCGACGTTGCGGCTGCTGATCTGCTCTTCGGTGACGGTCGTGCCGAGCCGGCTCAGCACGTTGCGCAGAGCCTGGCGCGTAACCTCATTCCGGCGGCTGTCACCGGAGCCGGCAAGGCCGGTGACCAGACCGTAGCCGATCAGCGCATTCTCCCGCCATCCATCGAACCTGCCGAGCGCGGATAATGGCACCTGCTGCGCGGGAACGGGCGCAGCCAAAGCCAATGCCGAGAGCAATGCCAGCCCGATCCATGTTCCCCCCAGCAGTCGCATCAGCCGAGACCCAGGAAGCTGAAGATGCGATTGATGACACCCGGGCGAGCGCTGCGCGACACGAAGCCGCGGCCGTCATAGTTGATCTGCGCATCGGCAATGCGACTGGAAAGCACGCTGTTATCGGCGCGTATGTCAGCAGACCGAATGCGACCTCGCACGCCGATCCGACTGGTCTCGCCGTTGATACGCATCACTTGCTCGCCGGTGACAACAAGGTCGCCATTGGGAAGCACGGAATTCACGGTTGCGGTAATCTGCGCCACGAACCGCTCGCTGCGCCGCACCTCTCCCCGGCCGCTATAGCTGCCGCCGAACCGAAGCTCGCCGGACTCGTCGATCGGGCCGGCGCGAAGGCCACCGCCGACATTTGTGCC
>NZ_JBQTIN010000115.1:0-25805 GCF_052388015.1 Sphingosinicella sp. | reverse complement strand
CGACGATCGGCCGCGCGTCGAAGCTCTTGATGTCGATATGCTCGACCTCGGTCGACAGCAGCTCCGCCTTGCGGGTGTCGTTGATCGGGGCGTCGGTGGTCATTGCAGTCTCCAGATTCAAAATGTGTCGTCACCCCAGCGCAGGCTGGGGTCCATTCTGACTCAGCATGGATGCCAGCCTTCGCTGGCATGACGTTGAGTGGATGGCGGTTACAACTGAACGACGTTCGACGGAATTGCGCGTTCCGCCTCGGCCTCGCCGTAGAGCGTCGTCATCGGCTCGTCCTCGGCGATGACCTTGAGGTCCGCCCCGAAGCCGTTGAACTGGGTGCGCATCGCGCAGCCATAGGCGCCGAGCATGCCGATCTCGAGATAGTCGCCGGCCTGCACGTCCGCGGGCAGCATGAACGGACCGGCCATATGGTCGAGATCGTCGCAGGTCGGCCCGTAGAAGCTGAACGCCATGGGCCGAGCGTTGCTCGGCTCCGAGCGGAGCAATTGCACCGGGAAGCGCCAGCCGACATGGGCGGCGTCGAACAAGGCGCCATAGGCGCCGTCGTTGATGTAGAGCGTGTCGCCGCGCCTTTTCTCGACCCGGACCAGCACGCTCGCATATTCGGCGCACAAGGCCCGGCCGGGCTCGCACCACAGCTCCGACGAATAGGAGACCGGCAGATCCTCGAAGGCGCGGTGGATGGTGTCGAAATAGGTTTCGAGCGGGGGCGGCTCCATGCCCGGATAGGAAGAGGGGAAGCCGCCGCCGACGTCGACGATGTCGACCGTCACCGCCGCCTCGACGATCGCCGCGCGCACCCGCTCCATCGCCTCGCGATAGGCGGTCGGGGTCATCGCCTGGCTGCCGACATGGAAGCAGATGCCGAGCGCGTCGGACGCCTGGCGGGCGGCCATCAGCAGCGCCTTCATCTCATTGGGCTCGGCGCCGAACTTCGCGGCGAGGCTGAGCTTCGAATGGTCGGAGGAAACCCGGATGCGCACCAGCAGGTTGAGATCGGTCGCAGGAACGCCCTCGGTGGCGGTCGCGCGGACGATCTTCTCCAGCTCCTCCTCGCTGTCGAGGCTGAAGGTACGGACATTATGGCTGAAGTAGGATTCGGCGATCGCTTCTTCGGCCTTCACCGGGTGCATGAAGCAGATCACCGCCTCCGGCAGGGTCTCGGCGACCAGCTTCACCTCGGCGATCGAGGCGACGTCATAATGGGTCACGCCCGCATCCCACAGGATACGGAGCAGGTCCGGCGACGGATTGGCCTTTACGGCATAGAGCGACCGGCCCGGAAACCTCTCGACAAAGAAGCGGGCGGCGCGCCGTGCGGCGTGCGGACGAATGAGCGTGACCGGCTGAACCGGGCGCAATTTCGCGATGCCGGCACCGCTGGCGGTGCCGTTCGGGAGCGACGCTAGCCCCAGCGCAATATGGTGCGTGTGCAACTCAAGGGACCTCCAACGGGACAGTTGACGAAAAAGCAGCCTTGCGGTTTGGAAGTCCCTTGGGGCTGCGGCCGGGCGATATATGTGTGTAAGCCCCCCCTGTAAAGTCCTGTGATTTCCCTCACTTTCCCAGAGGCTTCATGACCGAGAGACAACCAACGGCGAGCGGTGTCATCGCTGCGGCGAAGCGGATCGCCGGCCAGGTGACGGTGACTCCCCTGCTGCCGTTCGAATTTCGGGGGACGCGATTGTGGGTGAAGGCGGAGTGTCTGCAGCCGGTCGGCTCGTTCAAATTGAGAGGCGCGACCAACCGGCTGCTCCAGCTCAATGAGGCTGAGCGGGCGCGCGGCGTCGTGGCCTTCTCGTCCGGCAATCACGCGCAGGGAGTGGCGCTGGCGGCCAAGCGGCTCGGCGTCGCGGCGACGATCGTGATGCCGGCCGACGCACCGGCGGTGAAGATGGACGCGACGCGCGGGCATGGCGCGGACGTCGTTCTCTACGATCGCGCCACCGAGAGCCGGGAAGAGATCGGCAGGCGGCTGGCCGGCGAGCGCGGCGCGACTTTGGTGCCGAGCTTCGACGATGTCGACGTGATCGAGGGGCAGGGGACGGTCGGGGTCGAGATCGCCGCGCAGCTCGGCCGCCAGCCGCCTTTGGTGGTCGTGCCCTGCGGCGGCGGCGGGCTGTCGGCCGGGATCGCGCTCGCTTTGCCGGAAAGCCGGGTCCTTGTCGCCGAGCCCGAGGGCTGGGACGACATGGCCCGATCGCTGGCCGGCGGGTCGATCGTGCCGGTTGCCGAGCCCGCGCCGCCGACCCGCTGCGACGCGCTCCAGACCAAGCTGGTGTCGCCGCTGACCTTCGGCGCGCTGCAGGCGGCGGGCGCCGAGGGCGTGGCGGTCAGCGAGGCAGAGGTGGGGGCGGCGGTGCGCTACGCCTTCTCGACCCTGCATCTCGTCGCCGAGCCTGGCGGCGCCGCGGGGCTGGCGGCTTTGCTGGCGGGCAAGGCGGGCGATGTGCCGGAGGACAGCGTGATCGTCCTCTCGGGCGGCAATATCGACCCGGTGCTGTTCGCGCAGATTCTCGCGGAATGAGCGGAACGCTGCTCTCGGTGATGATGCTGGGCGTGTTCGCTCTGGCGGCCGGCGGCCTTTACCTGCTCCGCACCGGCCGCGAGCGCGCCAAGGCGGCGCTGATGCTGGTCGCGGCACTGGTGCTGTTCGGCAACGTATTGTTGCTCTCGTTGTGAGCCGGGTTTTCGATTTCTCTCATGCGATCGCCCGCCAGCCGGCGGCGAGCGTCGTCGACGGGCTGCGTGCCGGCTCCGGGCCGTCGCCGGCCTTTTACGGCGTGCAGGCCGAGCATGGCGCTTATGTCGCGGCGCTCGGTGAGGCGGGCGTCGTAGTGGACGTGCTTCCCCCGCTCGAGGCGTTTCCGGATTCGATCTTCGTGGAAGACCCGGCCTTCGTGCTGGCGGAGGGCGCAATCCTGCTCCGGCCCGGCGCGCCGAGCCGCGCCGGCGAGGCGGAAACACTGGCACCGGCGCTCGCGGCGCATTTCGGGACGGTCGCGCGGCTGGAGGCAGGCAATGCCGATGGCGGCGACGTGCTGATCCTGCCGGATGAAGTGCTGATCGGCCTTTCCGCCCGCACCGACCGCGCGGGCGCGGAGGCGCTGGCACGCTGGCTGGAGAGCCTCGGCCGCCGCGCCCGGATCGTCGCCACGCCGCCCGGTATGCTCCATTTCAAGACCGCCTGCGCGTTGCTCGACGAGGAAACGGTGATCGCGACGCCCGCCGTCGCCGAGGCCGGGCTCTTCGACGGCATGGACGTGCTTCGGACGAGCGAGGGCGAGGAGGCGGCGGCCAACCTGCTGCGGGTGAACGATGTGCTGCTCGTGGGCGAGAGCTTTCCGCGCACGATCGAGCGCGTCGTCAATCGCCGCCACGCGGTACGGCCGCTCGCCGTCGAGCAGATCGGCCGGATCGACGCCGGCCTGTCCTGCATGTCCTTGCGGTGGTGACGCTCTCTCCGCTCGTCATTGCGAGGAGCGGAGCGACACGGCAATCCAGCGAGCTTTCGGAGCGGCACTGGATTGCTTCGCTACGCTCGCAATGACTGGGGAAGGCCCAGCGATCAGCGGATCGGGCAGCTCGGGTCCAGCCGGAAATCCAGATAATCGTCCACCACCTTCATCAGGTCCGGCATTTCGTCGGCGAAGAAGTGGTTCGCGCCCGGGATCGTCTTGTGCTCGATCGTGATGTGGCGCTGGGTGCGCAACTTGTCGACCAACTTCTGGGTGGCGAGCGGCGTCACCACTTCGTCCGCCTCACCCTGGATGATGATGCCGCTGGCGGGGCAGGGCGCGAGGAAGCTGAAATCATACATGTTGGCGGGCGGCGCGATCGAGATGAAGCCGCGCGCCTCCGGCCGGCGCATCAGGAGCTGCATGCCGATCCAGGCGCCGAAGCTGAAGCCGCCGATCCAGGTGACTTCCGCTTCCGGGTGGATCGACTGCACCCAATCGAGCGCCGAGGCGGCGTCGCTCAATTCGCCGATGCCGTTGTCGAACACGCCCTGGCTCTTGCCGACGCCGCGGAAGTTGAAGCGCAAGGTGGCGAAGCCGCGCCGCACGAACGTCTTGTAGAGCGCGAGCACGATCGCATTGTTCATCGTGCCGCCGCCCTGCGGGTGCGGGTGGAGGATCATCGCGACCGGCGCGCGGGGGCGCGGCCCCGGATTGAAACGGCCTTCGAGACGGCCCTCGGGGCCGGGGAAGATGACGTCGGGCATAAGCAGATCGATCCGGGCTTCTGATCGCCGCCAGGGGATGTGGCGGCGAGGCGGAGCGGCCTATATAGGGGCTGGTTTCAAATCGCAACTTTTGCGAATCATTCGCAATAAGAATGCGGAGCGCGGCGGACCGGATGTATTATCTCGACTATCAGGCGACCACGCCGCTCGCGCCCGAAGCGCTGGGGGCGATGCTGCCCTGGCTCGGCGGGCCGGGGAGCGAAGGCTACGCCAATCCGGCGAGCCAGTATCGCGCCGGCCGCGCCGCGTCGGTCGCGGTGGAGCTGGCGCGCGAGCAGGTCGCAGCGCTGTTGCCCGCCGGTGGCCAGGTCCACTTCACTTCGGGCGCGACCGAGGCGCTCAACTGGGCGCTGATCCGCGGCGCGGAGATCGCGCCCGGCGGCGCTACCGGCAGCGCGATCGAGCATCACGGGGCGCTGCAATGGCTCGAGGAGACGGGCGCGGACCTCATTCCGGTCGGCGCGGACGGGCTCGTGCCGCCGGCGGCCGAGGCGGTTCTGCCGGAAGGTGGAATCGTGGCGCTGATGCTGGTCAACAATGAGGTCGGCACGATCCAGCCGGTGGCCGATTATGCCGAAGCCGCCCACGCCAAGGGCAGCCTGCTGCTGTGCGACACGGTGCAGGGCTATGGCCGGCTGGCGATTCCGGACGGGCCGGACCTGATCGCGATCAGCGCCCACAAGATCCACGGGCCGAAAGGCATCGGCGCCTTGTGGGTGCGCGACGGGGTGCGCCTGCCGCCTTTGCTGCTCGGCGGCGGGCAGGAGCATGGCATGCGCTCCGGCACCGTGTCGCCGGCTTTGGTCGCCGGCTTCGGCGCCGCGGCCCGGCTGGCGGCGGAACGGAGGGAGGCCGACGCCGCCCACGTCGCGCGGTTGTGGGATATCGCCGTGGAGTTGCTCGCCGACTGGACGATCAACGGCTCGACCCTGCGTCGCTATCGCGGCAATCTGAATGTCCGCCGCGAGGGGGTGAACGCCGTCCGGCTGATGTCGGACGCGCGGGACGTCGCGTTCAGCCTGGGCAGCGCCTGCGGCAGCGGATCGGGGAAGACGAGCCATGTGTTGCGCGCGATGGGTCTCACCGAGCGCGAGACGCATGCCAGCATCCGCCTGGGCTTCGGCCGCTACACGACCGAGGAGGAGCTCCGGATCGCGCTCGGCCTGATCAACGAGGCGGCGACAAGCCAGCTCCGCTTCGCCGCATGACGCTCGTCCGCTTCATCTCCGCCGATGGGACGCAGGTGCAGGAGGTGGAGGCGCCCGCGGGGTCGCGGCTGCTCGACATCGCCCAGAATGCCGGCCAGCCGCTCGAGGGCACCTGCGAGGGGCAGATGGCCTGCTCCACCTGCCACGTGATCGTCGACGCCGAGGATTTCGCGAAGCTGCCCAAGGCGAGCGAGGAGGAAGAGGACATGCTGGACCTCGCCAGCCATGTCACTCGCCACTCGCGCCTCGCCTGCCAGATCTGGCTCGACGCGGCGCTGGCGGCGCTTACCGTCCGCATGCCGGCCGGCGTCCACAACATGCAAGGACGTTGAGCGGCTCAAGGCTGCCGCTAGATTAATTGCGGCTGTCGGGACCGGCGGCGTTGCCTAGATGGGGCGCGTCAAACGGGAGCCGAACGATGATCGACCGCCGCAATTTCCTGATCGGCGCCGCCGCTTTGGCGGCCGCCTGCGCCGAAGCGCCCGTGATCGGCAACAATGGCCAGGCGGAGCGCACCGCGCCGTCGCCCGATTTCGCGCCAATCCTCGTCAGTCTCGGCGCCGATGCCCGGCTCGGCGTCTTCGCGGTCGACACGGGCAGCGGCCGGACGATCGGCCATGACGAGAACGGCCGCTTCGCGATGTGCTCGACCTTCAAGGCGCCGCTCGCCGGCATGGTGCTGCAGCAGGTCGATGCCGGGAGATTGCGTCTGGCCGACACGCGGCCGGTTTCCCGCACCGACCTGGTCGGCCATTCGCCGGCCGTGGAGGCGGCGCTGGGTCGCGAGCGGATGATGCTGGAGGAACTGTGCGCGGCCACCGTGCAGGTCAGCGACAATGCCGCCGCCAATCTGCTCCTCGCCCAGCTCGGCGGCCCGGCCGACTTTACCGCTTTCATGCGCCGCTGCGGCGATACCGTCACGCGGCTCGACCGGATGGAGCCCGAGATGAACCGCGTCGGGGTGGGGGACGAGCGCGACACGACCAGCGCCGCGGCGATGGCCGGGCTGATGCGGACCCTGCTGCTCGGCGACGTGTTGACGTCAGCCTCGCGCTCCCGGCTCATCGGCTGGATGGAAGGCGCGACCACGGGCCTGCAGCGCCTCCGCGCCGGTCTCCCGGCGGGCTGGCGGGCCGGCGACAAGACGGGGACTGCGGGCAGCTACAACAACGATGTCGCCATCGCTTGGCCGCCGGGCCGGCCGCCGATCCTGATCGCCTGCTACATCGACGCGCCGGCCAGCGACAATGCCGGCCGCAATGCGGCGCAGGCGGCGGTGGCGCGGCTGGTGGCTGCTGCTTTCGCCTGATCTTGCATCGCGGCGCTCATCCGACCATATGCGCCGCGGGAGTCGGGCGGACGGAGTTTTCGCCAACCCGGTCAGGTCCGGAAGGAAGCAGCCGTAACGATTTCGCTCCGGGTCGTTCCGGCTCCCACCTCGCCCCAATCGATCAGCGCAGCATCGTCGCCGTCAGCGGTCGCAGCCGGGTCGCGCTTTCGACCGTGCGCTGGCGCTGTTCCTCGGGCAACGGGATCAGGCCGCGCTGCGCGAGATAGCCATTGGCCACGATCGCCGACATATATTCGTTCAGCAACGCCCTGAGGCCGGGCACGCGCTCCACCTGGTCGGACTTCACATAAAGGTAGAGCGGCCGGGCGCCGGGATAGCGTCCGCTGGTGATCGTCTCGGCCGACGGCGCCGTCCCGTCGACCGGGATGCCGCGCAGCCGCTCGCCCTCGCGCTGGAGGAAATTGTAGCCGAAAATGCCGATCGCGCCGGGATTGACGATCAGCCCGGTGGCGGTGCGCTCGTCGTCCTCACCCGATTCGACATAGGCGCCGTCGGTCCGGATCGCGGTGCACGCCTGGTGGAACTGCGCCTCATTCTGCTGCCGCAGCGCGCGCATCCGCTCGTCGGACTGGCAGCCGCCGATCATGATCAGCTCGCCGAGCGATTCGCGGGTGCCGCTGCTCGCCGGCAGTCCGTAGACCATGATCGGCAGATCGGGCAGCGACGGATTGACCTCGTTCCAGCGCCGCCTCTGGTTCGGCTGGCCGAACGGCTGCGCGGCGAGCGCCGTGTAAAGCTCGACCCGGGTGAGGTTGAATTGCTGGGGTGCGGCCGGGCTCTGGACGACGACGACGCCGTCCATGCCGATCTGCAACTCGGTGACGTTGGCGACGCCGTTGGCGCGGCACCGCTCCAGCTCTTCCGGGTGTATCCGCCGCGAGGCGCCGACGACATCCGGATGACTGCCGCCGATGCCGCCGCAGAATTGCTCGAACCCGGCGCCGGTGCCGGTCGACTGGACGACCGGCGCGGGCTGGCCCGCATTGCCGGCCTTGAAGCGCTCCGCCACCGCCTGGGTGAATGGGTAGACGGTGGAAGAGCCGGCGATCAGGATGTGGCCGCGATCGGCCTCGCCGCTGGTCGCGGACTGGCCGCATGCGCCGAGGAGGGCGACAAGCCCCGCCAGAACAAAGAGCCGCTTCTTCATGCCCGCCCTCCTTGCTGATCGGGGCCTTGCTAGCACGGAAAGGTAACGTTGCGGGGTCAAATCCGTGATCCAAGCTTCGCGCTTTCGCGGGAAGGGCGAGTGTGTGCTAGTCCGGCCCCGATGTCCGATTCCCTTCTTGGCCTCGACGAGCCGCCGCAGCCGAAGCGGCCGGAAGGCTATCGCGTCCTCGCCCGCAAATACCGGCCGCAAAGCTTCGCCGAGCTGATCGGGCAGGAAGCGATGGTGCAGACTTTGGGCAATGCGATCAGGCGCGACCGGCTCGCTCACGCCTTCCTGCTCACCGGGGTGCGCGGGGTCGGCAAGACCTCGACCGCGCGGCTGATCGCCAAGGCGCTGAACTGCATCGGCCCGGACGGGCAGGGCGGGCCGACGATCGATCCCTGCGGCATGTGCGAGCCATGCCGGGCGATCGCCGAGGGGCGGCATATCGACGTGATCGAGATGGACGCCGCCTCAAATACCGGGATCGACGACGTGCGCGAGATTATCGAGGCGGTACGCTACGCCGCCGTCTCGGCGCGCTACAAGATCTACATCATCGACGAGGTTCACATGCTCTCGAAGCAGGCCTTTAACGGCCTGCTCAAGACGCTCGAAGAGCCGCCCGCGCATGTGAAATTCCTGTTCGCGACGACCGAAGTGACCAGGGTTCCCGTCACCGTCCTCTCCCGCTGCCAGCGTTTCGACCTCAGGCGCATTCCGGCCGACATGCTCGCCGAGCATTTTCGCAAGATCGCCGAGGCGGAGCTGGTCGCGGTCGAGCCCGAGGCGCTGGCGCTGATCGCCCGCGCGGCCGAGGGCTCGGCCCGCGACGGCCTGTCGATCCTCGACCAGGCGATCGCGCATGGCGAGGCGGGGGTCACCGCCGATCAGGTTCGCGCGATGCTCGGCCTCTCCGATCGCGGCGCGATCCGCCGCCTGCTGGGATTGCTGCTCGCGGGCGACGCGCGGGGCGCGCTGGCGGCGCTCAAGGAGCAATATGATCTCGGCGTCGAGCCGTCGGCGGCGGTGCGGGGCCTGCTGGAGGCCGTCCACGGCATCACCCGCTTCAAGGTCGGCGGCGGCGACGATCCGGCGCTCTCCGCCGAGGAGCGGGAGGCCTATGCCGATTGGGCGGCCAAGCTCTCCTTCGCCACCGTCCACCGTCTCTGGCAGTTGCTGCTCAAGGGCCTGGCCGAGGTCCATGCCGCGCCGTCGCCGCTGGAGGCCGCGGAGATGGCGCTGCTCAGGGTGATTCACGCGTCCGAGCTGCCCGATCCGGGCGAACTGGCGGCGAAGCTGGCGTCGGGCGGGAGCGTCACGCCCACCGCTCCGTCCGCTGCGTCTCCGTCGCCTGGCGGCGAACGAGCGCAGCAGGCCGCGCCGCCGGCCGATTTCCCGGCCTTCGTGAAGCTGCTCGAGGCGCGCGGAAGCGCTTTGCTCGCCCATCGTCTGGCGGAAGACATGCGGCTGGTCGATTATGCGCCGCCGATCCTTCGGCTGCAGGCCAGCCGGGCGCTCGACGCGAAGCGGATCGACGATCTGCTCGGCGAGCTGCGCGCCTTCACCAAGCAGGCGTTCGGCCAGCCCTGGCAGATCGGCATGGCGGAAGGATCGGCCCAGCCGAGCTTGCGCGAGCAGGAGCTTGCCAGCGAGCGCGAGGCCGAGCAGAGGGTGCGCGAGATGCCGGTGGTGAAGGCGGCGTTCGAGGCTTTCCCGGACGCCGAGCTCGCCGGCTGGACCATCGACGATCAACGGAGCGCATGAATGCCCGACCTCAATGAAATCATGAAGATGGCGCAGGATGCGCAGAACCGGCTGATGCAAGCGCAGGCCGATCTCGACAAGGTCGAGGTCGAGGGCGTCTCCGGCGGCGGGCTGGTCAGGATCAAGGCGACGGCCAAGGGCCGGATCGTCTCGGTCGACATCGACGAGAGTCTGCTCGCGCCGTCCGAGAAGCAGATGGTCGAGGACCTGATCGCCGCCGCGATCAACGACGCGCGGGCCAAAGCGGACGTGGCGAGCCAGGAGGCGATCAAGGACGCCACCGGCGGGCTGCAGTTGCCGCCGGGGTTCAAGATGCCGTTTTAAGGCACTGCAGCCCAATAGAGTCATTCCGGCGAAAGCCGGAACCTATGAACTCCATGGCGGGGGTGACCGCGTCCAATCGGTCGCCCCGTCCTGCTGCTCTGTGTTCATGGGTCCCGGCTTTCGCCGGGATGACTCAGCGGGAATAAACACAGGCGTCGAGTCCGTTCCGCGCCACGACCTCCATCCGCGCCGCGATCGCGTTGCCGTAGCGGCGGGTGAAGCCGGCCGGGGCAATCGCCTCGCGCCGTTGCGGCAGCGGCAGGACGGCGGCGATCCGCGCCGCCTCCTGCACCGACAGCCGGTCGGCGCCATGGTTGAAATAGCGGATCGCGCCCGCCTCGGCGCCATAGGTGCCGATGCCGGTCTCGGCGACGTTCAGATAGACCTCCATGATCCGCTCCTTGGACCAGAGCAGCTCGATCAGCAGGGTGAACCAGGCCTCCAGCGCCTTGCGGAACCAGCCGCCGCCCTGCCAGAGGAAGACGTTCTTCGCCGTCTGCTGGCTGATCGTCGATCCGCCGCGGATCACGCCGCGCCCGCTCTGGTTGCGGCGCCACGCCTG
This sequence comes from Sphingosinicella sp., assembly GCF_052388015.1. Lineage (GTDB taxonomy): Bacteria > Pseudomonadota > Alphaproteobacteria > Sphingomonadales > Sphingomonadaceae > Allosphingosinicella. Next base: position 15,187 of record NZ_JBQTIN010000115.1, on the reverse strand, counting down.
CTCGATCGCCTGCGGATCGAAGCCGTAATGGGAGCAAAAGCGCGCGTCCTCGCCGGCGATCACGGCGCGGACCATGTTGCGGTCGATCTCGCCGATCGGACGCCAGGCGATGGTGACCCCGTTGCCGCCGATCAGATCGCCCAGCTGGGTGAGGGTGATCGGCGGATTCACGAAGCGGTAGAGCAGCACCCACAGGACGCTGCCGACGATGAACCAGAAGACGCCTTTGAACAGCCAGCCGAACAGGCGGCGGATCAGGGAGCGACGGCGCGGCGGGGCAAGCGGCTCAGGGGCCGGCGGCTCAGCCGGCTCCGGCGCCGCGACGGCGGTGGGCGGGATCATCGAGTCTCAACCACTTTCACTGGATTGCTTCGCTTCGCTCGCAATGACGAATTTCCGTCATTGCGAGGAGCGCAGCGACGAAGCAATCCAGCTTCGTGTCAGCCGGCCGGCAGCAGCCGCCGCTCGCCGGCGAGGCTCATCAGCGCCTTTTGCAGCTTCTCGAACGCCCGGACCTCGATCTGGCGGATGCGCTCGCGGCTGACGTCATAGACCTGGGAGAGCTCCTCCAGCGTCTTCGGCTCATCGGTCAGCCGGCGCTCGGTCAGGATATGCTTCTCGCGGTCGTTGAGCGATTCCATCGCCTCGACCAGCAGCTCGTGCCGCAGCCGCGATTCCTGCGCGTCTGCGACCCTTTCGTCCTGCAGCGGCTCGTCGTCGACGAGGAAGTCCTGCCAGCTGCCCTCGCTGTCGTCGCGCAGCGGCACGTTCAAGCTGGTGTCGCCGCCCATCGCCATGCGGCGATTCATCGAGACGACGTCCTCCTCGGTGACGCCGAGATCCTTGGCGATCTTGGCGACGTCGGCGGGCTTCAGGTCGCCGTCCTCGAACGCCTCGATGCGGTTCTTCATCCGCCTGAGGTTGAAGAACAATTTCTTCTGCGCCGCGGTGGTGCCCATTTTCACGAGCGACCAGCTGCGCAGGATGAATTCCTGGATCGAGGCGCGGATCCACCACATCGCATAGGTGGCCAAGCGGAAGCCGCGCTCCGGCTCGAACTTCTTCACGCCCTGCATCAGGCCGATATTGCCCTCCGAGATCAGCTCGGAGACGGGCAGGCCGTAGCCGCGATAGCCCATCGCGATCTTGGCGACGAGGCGCAGGTGCGAGTTGACCAGCCTGGCCGCGGCATCGGTGTCCTGATGCTCGGTCCAGCGCTTGGCCAGCATATATTCCTCCTCCGGCGACAGGATCGGGAACTTCTTGATCTCGGCGAGATAGCGGTTGAGCCCCGCCTCGCCGCCCGTCGCCGGGATGGTCGCTACATTCCTGCCAGTGGCCATGAGGGTGACATTCTCCTTGGCGTCGTATCCGGATAATACACCAGATCGGACGCTCGAATCAATTATACGGTGAGGGCGGCTTTCAGTTCCTGAATATCAGGCGGGAGGGGGCTTTCAAAGGAGAGGTTTTCCTTCGAAACCGGATGAATGAAGCCGAGCGCGGCGGCGTGCAGCGCCTGGCGGTGGAAATTCAATTGTTTCAGTAGGTCGCGATGCTCGGGCCGCGCCCGGCCATAGACCGGATCGCCGAGCAGGGGATGGCCGATCGAGGCCATATGGACGCGCACCTGATGCGTGCGCCCGGTCTCCAGCCGGCACTCGACGAAGGCGGCGCCCTTAAGCTGACAAACCTGACGCCACGTCGTGACCGCGCGCTTGCCCCGGCCGTCGGCGACAATCGCCATCTTCTTTCGGTTGGCGGCTGAGCGAGCGAGGGGAGCATCGATCGTCCCTCTCAAGCGCGCAGGGATTCCGGCGACGATCGCCAGATAGCGCCGCTCGATGCTGTGCGCCGCGAACTGCTTCGCCAGGCCTTCATGCGCCCGGTCGGTCTTGGCAACGACGAGCAGCCCGGACGTGTCCTTGTCGATCCGGTGGACGATCCCCGGCCGCGCCACGCCGCCGATTCCCGACAGGCGCCCGGCGCAATGGTGGAGCAAGGCGTTGACGAGGGTGCCGTCGAGATTGCCGGCCGCGGGATGGACGACCATCCCCGCCGGCTTGTCGACGACGAGCAGATGATCGTCCTCGAAGAGGATGTCGAGCGCGATGTCCTGCGCTTCGTTATGGGCGGGGCGGGGCTGCGGCACCGCGACCTCATAGGTCGCGCCGGGCACCGCCTTGATGGCCGGATCGCGCACCGCCGCGCCCTGCGGCCCTATGACGGCGCCGGCGCCGATCAAAGCCTTCAGCCGCTCCCGCGACAGCGTGGGAACGGCCGCTGCGAGCGCGCGGTCCAGCCGCCAGCCGACGGCGTCATTGGCGATCCGCGCCTCGATGATGTTGGTCCCCCCAGACACGTTGAGGAAATGGTGAAGCAGACGCCGGTTTTCAAGATTGGCTCAGCGGCTTGCATCCCGGAATCGCAGCGTCCAATAGGACGCGGACGGCGTATCGTTCAGGGGCTCATCGCAATGAAATCGCACGAATTCGCTTCGTTGCTCTGCTCCCGCCTCTGTCACGATCTCCTGTCGCCGGTCGGCGCGCTCAACAACGGGATCGAGTTGCTCGCCGACGAGCATGATCCGGAGATGCGGGCGCGCTGCCTCGATCTGCTTGCAGAGAGTGCCCGCGCCTCGGCCAACAAGCTCAAATTCTTTCGTCTCGCCTTCGGCGCGGCGGGCGGCTTCGCCGACGTCGTCGACACGCGCGAGGCGAAGGCGGCGATCGAGGGGCTGTTCGGCGGCGACGGCCGGATCAAGCTCGGCTGGATGGTCGAAGAGCCGACCATGTCCAAGGCGGCGCTGAAGGTGCTGCTCAACATCGCCCTGATCGCCGGCGACGCTTTGGTGCGCGGCGGCAATCTCGACGTCGGCGCGGAGAGGCACGAAGGCGGCCTCGACATCGTCATCCGGGCCGAGGGCAACCGGATCGTGCTCGACCCGGAGCTCAAGCAGGTGCTGATCGGCGCGGTCGGCGAGGACGATGTCGCGCCGCGCGCGGCGGCGGCCTGGCTGGCGCACAGCCTCGTGCAAGAGGGCGGCGGCACGATCCAGGTCGCCGACGGCGAGGAAGGGATGCTGCTGATCGGGGCGAGCTTGCCGGCTTAGCGGATCGGGCGCAGCATCTGAGCCTAAGGTCTCGGCCGATAGGTATAATCATAAGACGGCGTCCAGGTTCGGCCGTCGTCGGTCGAGGTCTCTCCGGTCTGGCGCACTGTGTTTCCCTCCGGCCATTGGGTGACCCGGGTCAGGCGTTCGGCCTGGCCGCGGCTCGCCGGTCGGCGGGCGGTGAAGACGAAGCGGCCGTTGGTCAGGCGGCCGCCATAGTCAATCCGGTCGGCGGTGGAATCAACCCAGGTCTGGCGCCATTCGCCGGCGGTCCGGTCGTAGCTGCTGATGCTGCCGCCGGCGTTCATGTCGAACGGGCTCCAGGTCTCGCGGATCGCGCAGTCATTGTAGATACGCTCCACACGCGACGTTCCCGCCATCGACTGAGTTCCGGTGCGGTAGACGTTCCAGTCGCCGACCCAGAAATCGAGCTGCCGATGCTCTGGCGCTGTACAGTTCTGCGGCGGCGGGCGCGGCACGGGCGGCGGCAATTGGCCTTGCGCTTGCGCTGCGGGGATCAGCAAAGCCGCCCCGATCACCCTTCGAATTCCCATCCGGTCTACTCTTAAAGGTGGCGGCCTTCCTAATCCAGCGTCGTCCGGTATCGCGCCAGCGCCAGCGCGCTGACCACGCAGACGAAGATGCCGAGCGCGAGCAGGCTCGGGCCCATGTCGGCGAAGCTCTGGCCCTTGAGCAGCGCGCCGCGCACCACCCTGATGAAATGAGTCACTGGGATGAACGTCCCCAGCCATTGCGCCCATTCCGGCATGCCGCGGAAGGGGAACATGAAGCCGGAGAGCAGGATCGAAGGGAGCAGGTAGAAGACCGAGAGCTGCATCGCCTGCAGCTGTGTTCGAGTCAGCGTCGAGATCAGGAAGCCGAGGCCAAGCGAGCCGAGGATGAACAGAAAGACGCCGAAGATCAGCCCCGGCCAGCCGCCCGCCATCGGCACGCCGAAGAGGACGCGCGCCATGACGAGAATGAGGGCGGTCTGGATCATTCCGACGATCACGAACGGAGCGAGCTTGCCGATCATCACCTCGAGCGGTTGGACCGGGGTCGCGAGCAGGCTTTCCATCGTGCCGCGCTCCTGCTCGCGGGTGACGCCGATCGCGGTCTGCATCACCAATGTGAGCGTCAGCACGATGCCGAGCAAGCCGGGGACGATATTGTAGGCGGTGATGTTCTCCGGATTGTAGCGGCGGTGGACGATCACCTCGAACGGCGCGGCCGGATTGGGGGCGCGGGCGACGGCGCCGGTGAGATCGTGGCGCAGCGCCTCTTGCGGAAGGCGGGCGAGGGCGGCGAGCGCGCTGCCGGTCGCGGTCGGATCGGTGGCGTCGGCCTCGATCAGGATTTGCGCCTGGTCGCCGCGCACGACCCGCCGGGTGAAATCGCCGGGAATGGTGATCGCGAACTGGACCTCGCCGGTGCGGACCAGCCGGTCGAGCTCGGCCGGGCTGCGCGCCTGGTGGGTGATCTGAAAATAGGAGCTATGGGCGAGGCTGGAGACGACCGAGCGGGCGAACACGCTGTTCTCCTGCACCAGCACGGCGGTCGGCAGGTGCCGGGGATCGGTGTTGATCGCGTAGCCGAACAGCAGCATCTGGATCACCGGCACAGCGAGGATCAGGGCGTAGGTGACCCGATCGCGGGTGAGCTGGATGAACTCCTTCACCAACACGGCGACCATGCGGTCGAGCGAGAAGGCCTGGCCCACCCGGCCTTCGTCATCGCGAGGAGCGGAGCGACGCGGCGATCCAGCTTCTGGATTGCTTCGCTGCGCTCGCAATGACGGTTCGTAATCGGTGCTCACTGGAAATTGTCCTCGACGCCGCGCATCAGGTGGATGAACACGTCCTCCAGTGTCGGCTCGGTCCGCTGCCAGCGGAACGGCGATTTCTCATAGGGCTCGATCGCCCGCCCCAGCGCCGCTTCGTCGCTGCCGCTGACGTGAAGGGCGAGGCCGAAGGGCGCCGCCATCTCCACCGCCGGGTTTTCGAGCAGCTTCGGCGCCAGCCGGTCGATGCCCGGCCCCTCGCCGCGCCAGGTGAAAAGCCTGGCCTGGTCGATCACCTGCCCGGCGGTGCCGCGGGCGAGCAATTCGCCATAAGCGATATAGGCGATGTCGTGGCAGCGCTCGGCCTCGTCCATATAATGGGTGGAGACGAGCACGGTGAGGCCGCGCGCGGCGAGCCCGTGGATCTCGTCCCAGAAGGCGCGGCGGGCCTGCGGGTCGACGCCGGCCGTGGGCTCGTCGAGCAGCAGCAATTGCGGCTCGTGCAGGGTGGCGACGGCGAGCGCGAGCCGCTGCTTCCAGCCGCCCGATAGCGTGCCGGAAAGCTGCCTGCGCCGCTCGGATAGGCCAAGCTGGTCGAGCGCTTCGTTGACGCGCTCGGTCCTCTTGTCCAACCCGCGAATGCGTGCCGCGAACTGGAGATTCTCCTCGACCGTCAGATCCTCGTAGAGCGAGAAGCGCTGGGTCATGTAGCCGGTGCGGCGCTTGATCTCCCAATTGTCGGCGATGATGTCGAAGCCCAATGCGGTGCCGGTGCCGCTGTCGGGCGTGAGCAGGCCGCAGAGCATGCGGAGCGTCGTCGTCTTGCCGGAGCCGTTCGGGCCCAGGAAGCCGGTGATCCGGCCCTGCTCGACCTGGATCGAGAAGTCCTTCACCACGCGCCGGCCGCCGAACGACTTGTTCAGCCCCTCGGCCTGGATCGCGACTGTCATCGGATCGGCTCCACGTCGACCGGCAAACCGGGGACCAGTGCGTAACCATTCGCCGGCCGCGCCTCGACCATGAACACCAGCCGGTCGCGCGCCTCACGGCTGTAGATGATCGGCGGGGTGAATTCGGGGCGCGGGCTGACATAAGAGATCGTCGCAACGAGGCCATCGGCGCAGCCGTCGCAGCGGAAGCGGACCTGCCGGTCGGTCTGGTAGGCCGCGACCTGGTCTTGGGGCACGAAGAAGCGGATGGTGATGCGATCGTCGGGGATCAAAGCCACGACCGGCTGGTTCGCCGCCGCATATTCGCCGCGCTGGTAGAACACCTCCTCGATCCGGCCGGCGGAGGGCGCGAGCGGCGACAGGGTGCCGAGCCGGGCGCCGGTCTCGGACACCCGTGCCTGGGCCTGCGCCACGCGGGCGTCGGCGGCGCGGACCTGCGCCTCGCGCTGGCCGAGCGTCGCCACCTCGATCCGGTTGCGCGCCGCCTCGACGCGGGAAGCGGCGCTCTGCCACGCGGCGCGCGCCTCGTCGAGCCGGACCCGGGCGTAGATGCCGCGCCGCACCAGCTGCTCGGCCCGGTTCAACGCGATCCGCGCCTCGCGCGCCGCCGCCTCGGCGGCATCCCGGTCGGCTTCCAATATGCCGATCTCCGCCGGCCGCTGACCCAGCCGGGCGTCCTGCGCCTGCGCCTGCGCGGCGTCGAGCTCGGCCCGCGCCTGCTGCCCTTGCGCGACCTGCTGGTCGGGCTCGATCAGGAACAGCCGCGTTCCCGCCGCGACGCGCTGACCGCGCCGTACCGCCAGCGCCTCGACCCGGCCCGCCTGCGCGGCGGAGAGGTAGAGCGTCTCGCCCTCGACATAGCCGGAGAGCATGTCGCCCCCGCCCGATCCCGAAGCCAGCCATCGCCAGCCCAGAAAGGCGAGCGCCAGACCGGCGAGGATGACGATCACCAGGCGCTGCGGCTTCATGGCTTGTTCTCCACAAGAAGGCCGTCGAGCACCGTCTCGACATGCTGGCGGGCGATCGCCGACAGATCGAGCGCCGCGCCGCCGACCGGGGTGAACGTCTCGCGCCAGAGCACGCCGATCAGCATCGGCCCCATGATCGAGAAGGCGTGGACGCGCGGGTCGCCCGGGCGCACCTCGCCCTTGGCCTGGGCCCGCTCGATCAGCGTGGCGATCAGGCCGACCGCCTTGTCGATCACCTCGTCGTGCCAGACCTTGGCGAGCTCCGGGAAATTGCGCGATTCGCCGATCACCATCTTGGCGACCGCGCCGACCGGCACCCGGGTGACGATCTCGGCGAAGCGCGGCAGCAGCTGGCGCAGCACGATGGCGAACGGCAAATCGGCGGCGAGGAAGGCGGCGCGCATCGCGTCGACATTGGGGATGACGACCTCGCGCACGACGGCGCGGAACAGCTCCGCCTTGCCGTGATAATAAAGGTAGAGCGTGCCCTTGGAGATGCCGGCGCGCGCGGCGATCTCCTCGATCCGCGCGCCCGCAAACCCTTTTTCGGCGAAGACGGCGAGCGCCGCCGCGGCGATATCGGCCGGCCGCGTCTCCTTGCGCCGCCGCCATTTCGGTCTGGTTCCCATTCGCGACTCACTAATAAATGACCGGTCAGTCAGTAACGATTTCCTGACCTCCTGTCGAGTCTGCTCGGTGTGGCGGGTAAACGGCTTGTTTACCAACCGCTTCCATAAGCCTTGCGCGATGGACGAGCTGATCAATGACTTCATCGCGGAAACGCGCGACATGCTGCAGGCGATCGCCGGCGCGATCGTCGCGTGGGAGGCGAATCCGGCCGACCGCGAGCGGCTCGACGAGATTTTCCGCTTCGTCCACACCGTGAAGGGCAATTGCGGCTTCTTCGATCTGCCGCGCCTGCGTGCGCTCAGCCATGCAGCCGAGGACGTCCTCGCCGAGGTCCGCGCCGGCAAGCGCCAGGCCGATGCGCCGCTGGTCAGCGCGGTGCTCGGCGTCATCGATCGGATCGGTGAGCTGGTTTTGGCGCTGGAAACCGGCGAGGCGTTGGCGAGCGAGGATGACGAGCAGCTGATCGCCGCGCTTGGTGGCGAGGCGGCTGGGCCCACAGCCGAGCCGGCCGAGCCGTCCGCCGCACCGGTGGTTGCACCGGAGGAAGGCGAGCGCCGCAAGGCGACGCGTAGCATCCGCCTCTCGGTCGACCTGCTCGACCGGATGATGAGCGGGGTTTCCGACGCGGTGCTGGCGCGCAACGAGCTTGCCCGGCGCCTGCGCGACCTGCCGCGCGACGTCGCCGTCGAGGCGGCGTTCGAGCGGATGTCGGGCTGCATCGCCGAGATTCGCGACGCGATCACCCGCACCCGCATGCAGCGGATCGACAGCCTGTTCGCGGCGCTGCCGCGGATGGTCCGCGATCTCTCCGCGGAGCTCGGCAAGCTCGTGCGGCTGGAACTCGACGGCGGCGATGTCGAGCTCGATCGCGAGATGATCGAGATGATCCGCGATCCGCTGACCCACATCATTCGCAATGCGATCGACCACGGCCTCGAATCGCCCGAGGCGCGGACCGAGGCCGGCAAGCCGGCACAGGGCCGGCTCGCCATTTCGGCCCGCCAGTCGGGCAACCAGATCCTGATCGAGATTGTCGACGACGGCCGCGGCATCGACACTGACGCGCTGGTTCGCAAGGCGGTCGCGGCCGGCCTGGTCACCGCCGAGCGCGCCGACCTCATGAGCCCGGCGCAGCGGCTGGAGCTCATCTTCGCGCCCGGCCTTTCGACCGCCGGCGCGATCACCGCCATTTCCGGCCGCGGCGTCGGGATGGACGTGGTCCGCGCGAACGTCGAGCGCATCGGTGGTGTGATCGACATGGATTCGCGGCCCGGCGAGGGCGTTCGCCTCTGCATCCGCGTTCCTCTCACGCTCACAATCATTCCGGCGCTGACGGTCAGCGCCGGCGGCCAGATTTTCGCCATTCCGCGCTCGGCGATCGATGAGATCCTGCGTCTCGGCGGCGACGCGGTGCGGGTCGACCACGTCGGCGAGAGCGATGTCGCGACCGTTCGCGGCCGGCGCGTGGCCCTTGTCGACCTCCCAGCGCTGCTCGGCATGCCTGGCGGCGCGGAGGATACGGCACGCAAGCTCATCGTGCTGAAGCCTGCCGGCGCGGACGTCTACGCGCTCGCCGTCGATGCGGTGTATGATCATGAGGAGCTGGTGGTGAAGCCGGCCGCCCCGCCGGTGATGACCGCCGGCGTCTATGCCGGCACCACGCTTGCCGACGATGGCCGGCCGATCCTCGTCCTTGACCCTTCCGGCATCGCCAAGGCTGCGCGGCTGAGTCTGCTCGCGCAGGAGGCGGCGCCGGGCCCGGACGCGGACGATGTCGCCGCCCGCGCCGGGGCGACGGCGCTGCTGTTCCGCGCCCTCGACGGCGCTGCGCGCGCGGTGCCGGTTTCGCTCATCGAGCGGATCGAGGACGTGTCGGCGGCCGATATTCAACAGAGCGGCGGACGGCTCCGCGTGACGGTCGACGACCAGATCGTGCCGCTCGCCGGCTGCGCTGAGCCGCCGGCCGACGGCAAGCTGCGTGTCCTACGCCTGACCGACGGCGCGGCCGAGGTCGCTTATGCATTTGCCGAAGTCATCGACATCCGCCCGCTTGAAGGCGCGGTAAGCTCGGTAGCGGCGCCAGGCGAAGTGGCCGGCGTCCTCCTGGTCGATGGCCTTCAGGTCGAACTGCTCGATGTGCACTGGCTGTTTGCGGCCCATGTCGATGCCCCGCTCGGCGACGACGGGCCGGTCTGCGCCCTCCCGGTCGGCGATCCCTGGATCGACACGATGCTGCGGCCGCTGCTCGAAGGACTGGGCTATCGGATCGTCGCGGCGGGCGAAGGCGTCGCCGCCGACATCTTCATCGCCGGAACCGACGACACGCCGCCGGCCGTCGGCGGCACCGAAATCCTGCGGTTGCGCGCCAGCCCGGAGCCGGCCAGCGAGAATGACAGCTCGATTTACCGCTATGACCGCGACGCTTTGCTGAGCGCGCTCGGCGCTGCAGGAGGCCGTCGCCATGGCTGATCTGCTGCTCGTCGTCAGCCTCGCCGGCCGCCGCGTCGCCTTTCCGGCCGCGGATGTGGAAGGCGTGGTGGAGCTCGAAGGGCTGACGCCCGCGCCTTGCGCCGCGCCGCATGTCGCCGGCCTGTCGGCGCTGCGCAGCAGGGTGCTGACCGTCATCGACAGCCTGGTCGCGCTTGATGCCGGACAAGCCGGTGAGCGGGCGCTCGCCAATGCCGTCATCGTGCCGTCGGGAGGCCATCCTTATGCGCTGCTCGTCGACGCGGTCGAGGACGTGGTCGAGGCCGCGTCCGCCGTCGTGCCGCTCGCCGCGCCGGCGGGTAACGGCTGGGACCGGGTCGCGCTCGGCATGGTCGAAGCGGGGAGCGACCCGCTGCTGCTGGTCGATCCGCATGCGTTGATTGCGGGTCCGGCGGCGCAGGCGGCCTGAACCCTTTCGTGAAAGCCGCGCTAAGCCTTTAAAGTTACGCTTACTTCCTGTCGTTATAGCGCAGAGAACAGCCTGGGGAGCGTCCTGTGATGAGAAGTTGTCTGGTGGTCGATGATAGCAAGGTGATCCGCAAGGTCGCCCGCCATATTCTCGAGACGCTCAACTTTCGCGTCGACGAGGCAGAGGATGGCCGCGAGGCGCTGAGCCGCTGCGACGCCAGCATGCCCGACGTGATCCTGCTCGACTGGAACATGCCGGTGATGGGCGGGATGGAATTCCTGCGCGCGCTCCGGCAATCAGCGCGTGCCGTCCAGCCCAAGGTCGTCTTCTGCACGACCGAGAACGACCTTTCCCACATCCGTGCGGCAATCGAAGCGGGCGCGGACGAATATGTGATGAAGCCGTTCGATCGCGAGACGCTCCAGTCCAAGCTGCAGATCGTCGGCGTCGCGTGACCGCGCTCGCCGCCCCGGCGCGGGGGCGGATCGTTTCTCAAGCCGATCCTCCCATCCGCCTGATGATCGTCGATGACTCGGCGGTCGCCCGGGCGATTCTCGCGCGGATACTTGGCGCCTTCCCCGATTTCGCGGTCGTGGCCCAGGCCGGCGACGCGCGCGCGGCGATGGAGATGCTGGACACGACCGATATCGACATCGTGCTGCTCGATGTCGAAATGCCGGGCGCGAGCGGGCTGGAAGCCTTGCCGACCATCGTCGCCGCCGGGCGCGGCGCGCGCGTGCTCATCGTCTCTTCGATGGCCGAGGAAGGCGCGGAAGTGACGGTGCGGGCGCTGGCGGCCGGCGCGGCAGACGCGCTGCCGAAGCCGGGCGCCGCCGCTTTCTCCGGTCGTTTCTCCGAGGTGCTGGCCGATCGACTCCGTCGCATCGGCCGCGTCGACCGAATGCCGGAAGCAGCGGCCGGCGCGGATGAGCCACTCGCCGCGCCGCGGCTCCGGGAGATGCCGGACGCGCCGCTCGGCTGCCTGGCGCTCGGCGCCTCGACCGGCGGCCTGCCGGCGCTGATCGATTTCCTGCGGGCGCTGCCGCCGCGGATCGGCGCGCCGATCCTTGTCACCCAGCATTTGCCCGAAATCTTCATGCCGCACTTCGCGCGCCAGCTGAAGGTGGCGTGCGGCCGGCCGGCGCTGGTCGCGGCGGACGGCGCCGGGCTTACCGCCGAGACGATCCATGTCGCGCCGGGGGATGCGCATCTCACGCTTGTCCGCAACGGTCTGGAGGTCGCCGTAAAGCTCGATCGTCGTCGCGCCCCCTCCGGTTGCCGGCCATCGGTCGACCCCATGCTGACCTCGGTCGCCGCGGCTTATGGCGATGGCGCGCTGGGCGTGATCCTGAGCGGCATGGGCCGCGACGGCTGCATCGGCGCCCGCCGGCTGGTCGAAGCGGGCGGGGCTGTCCTCGCTCAGGATCGAGCGTCCTGCTCGGTCTGGGGCATGCCGCGCGTCGTCGCGGAGGCGGGGCTTGCCGCTGCCGTGATGCCGCCGGCCGATCTCGCCCGCCGCGTCGGCGCGAGGGTCGCATCATGCAGGTGAGCCAGTCCGCCCAGCGCATTCTCGCGAGTTTGCTCGAAGCGCGCAGCGGCCAGCAGCTGGCGACCAACCGGGGCTGGCGGATCGACACCGCGCTCGCCGCGATCATGCGGGAGCGCGGCTTCGGCAGCGCCGACGAGCTGGTCGCGCGCCTGGTCTCCAACAAGGATGCCGATCTCGTCGACCAGGTCATCGAGGCGCTGCTCAACAACGAAACCTATTTCTTCCGCGACAAATTGCCGTTCGATCTGCTGCTCGGCGGTCCGGTCCAGCGCATCGCCGAAGCGCGGGCCGCGACCAGGCGCCTCGCGATCTGGTGCGCCGGCTGCTCGACCGGGCAGGAGGCCTATTCGCTCGCTATGGCCTTCGCCGAGGATGTCGCCCGCTGGCGCGGCTGGACGATCGAGATCGTCGGCACCGATCTGTCGAAATCGGCGATCGAGCGCGGCAAGGGCGGCGTCTACAGCCAGTTCGAGGTGCAGCGTGGGCTGCCGATCATGCAGATGCTGCGCTGGTTCAAGGAGCTGGGCGGGCAGGAGTGGAAGATCGACGATCAGTTGCGGTCGATGGTCCGCTTCGAATCGGGCAACATCATCGGCGTGCCGCCGCGCCCCGGTCGCTTCGACATCATCCTGTGCCGCAACGTCCTGCTTTATTTTGCGCCCGACATGCGCCGCCTGGCCTTCAATCGGCTGGCCGCGTCGGTCGCGCCGGACGGCGCGCTGATGCTGGGCGCGGGCGAAACGGTCATCGGTCAGACCGACCGCTTCGTCTCCGATCCCGATTGCCGGGGCCTCTACAAGGTCGCGACGCCCGCCGCAGCCGCCAAGGTCGCCTGACGAGAGTTTCCGGCGCCGCCGACACGGCTTATGGTAACGCTCGTGGAAGACGGGATCATCGAGGCGCCGTCGCCCAATTTCGACGATCGCGACCAGCCGGTCTCGATGGTCGTCGTCCACTATACAGGGATGCAGGACGGCGCTTCGGCGATCGCCCGGCTTCGCGATCCCGAAGCCGGCGTGTCCTGCCACTATGTGGTCGACGAGGAGGGTCGGACGCTGCGGCTGGTGCCGGAGGACAAGCGGGCCTGGCATGCGGGCAAATCCCACTGGCGCGGCATCGACGGCGTGAACGCGATCAGCATCGGCATCGAGATCGTCAATCCGGGCCACGAATTCGGCTATCGGCCCTTTCCGGCCGAGCAGATGGCGTCGGTCGTTCGGTTGATGGCCGGGATCATGCAGCGTCACACGATCCCGATCGCCAACGTCGTCGGCCATTCGGATGTCGCGCCGACCCGGAAGCAGGATCCGGGGGAGCTGTTCGACTGGGCTCTGCTTGCCCGGCACAATTTCGCTGTTCGCCGACCGACGGAGGGGCTGGTCGATCCCGGCTGGACGGACGGCGGCTTCTGTCTGGCGCTGGAGCGCTACGGCTATGACGTGCGCGATGCGTTTGCCGCCACCGTCGCCTTCCAGCGCCGCTTCCGCCCGGAACTGATGGACGGCACGATCGACGGCGAGTGCCGCGCGATCCTCTTGCGCCTGCTCTTGGACCGCGAGACCGGAGCCGCTACATAGGCTTTGCCAGAGGGTCGGGCGGCCGCGGCCCCGCGCAAGCGGGGGCGAGGAAAGTCCGGGCTCCATGGAACGACGGTGCCGGGTAATGCCCGGCGGGGGCGACCCCAGGGAAAGTGCCACAGAAAGCAGTCCACCGGATTTCGGTCCGGCCAGGTCGAAAGGGTGGGGCAAGAGCCCACCGCGCTTCCGGTAACGGCGGCGGCACGGCAAACCCCACCGGGAGCAAGACCGAATAGGGGCGGCATATGGGCTTCGTTCCGGCCCCGCTGCCCGGGTTGGTTGCTGGAGGCCATGCGCGAGCATGGTCCTAGAGGAATGGCCGCACAGCTCAGCGATGGGCGGACAGAACCCGGCTTACAGACCCTCTGGCGCTTGATTTTTGGGCTGACTATCCGGGTGAGCATGGCGAAGGCGAAGCGTTCGAATGACTGGGGGTTTCCGCGCTGGCGCGCCTACGGCACGGCGCGCGAGGCCGAGCCGGTGCGAATCTGCGACCGGCACGGCTGCGACGCGCCCGGCGACCGGCCGGCGCCCAAATCGCCGAACAGCCGCGAGCGCTGGTGGTTCTGCGAGGATCATGCCGCCGAATACAATCGCAGCTGGAACTATTTCGAAGGGCTGACGGCGGAAGACGCTGCGGCGCGCGAGGCGAACGAGCGGCAGGGCGCCGACGCCTTCGCCAGTGCCTCCCACTACGGCTGGGGCGGCCCGGGTGATGGCAGCCGCAGCCGCGACGAGATGCGCGCGCTCGATGTGCTGGAGGTCGAGGCGGACGCCGATTTCACCGCCATCCGCGCCGCCTGGCGGCGGCTCGCCAAGGCCAATCATCCGGACGTGAAGCCGGGCGACGCCGAGGCGGCGCGGCGGTTCCAGGCGGTGCAGGCGGCCTATGAAGTGCTGCGCGCGGCGGAGGAGCGGCGGGCCTCGGCCTAACGTCATTGCGAGGAGCGAAGCGACGCGGCAATCCAGAGTGACAGACTGGATTGCTTCGCTTCGCTCGCAATGACGGCTGAATAATTCGAGCCTTACTCCGTCGCCACGAAGGTGCCGGTCGCATGGGCGATCGGGTCGTCCGGATCGCCATGATGGGCGACGCCGCGGACGAAGCCCACCCGCTTGCTCAGCCCGTAGCATTCGCCGCGGCCGAGGATCGTCTCGCCGGGCGTCGCCGGCTTCAGATAATCGATCCTGAGGTCCATCGTCGCCTGGTGGCGGAAATGGCCGAGCTTGACCCAGACGGCGAGGCTGGTCGCCAGGTCCATCAGGCTGATGATCGGCCCCGAGGCGATGATGCCGGTCGCCGGCACGCCGACCAGCTCGGGCCGGTAGGGGAGGGCCAGCTCGACCCAGTCCGCCCCGTGCGCGCGATAGGCGACGCCGAGCGCGCCGCCATGACCGACCCGGCTCACATAGGTCATGAACCGCTCCGGATCGAAGGCCTGTCCTGAGCCCTGTCGAAGGGCGGTGTCCTGGCTGCGGGGATCGCCGCTCATCCGGCCAGCCGCTCGGCCGTCTCGCGGACCAACGCGATCATATTGGGGACGCCCTGGGTGCGGTTGGAGCTGAGCTGGTTCCTGAGATCGAACGGTGCGAGCGCGCCCTCGATGTCCATCGCCGCGACGTCGGCCGCCGGCTTGTCCTGAACGGCGGCGAGGATCAGGGCGACGATGCCCTTGGTGATCGCGGCGTTCGAATCGGCGAGGAAATGAAGCCGGCCGTCATCGC